>JAVCDB010000003.1 GCA_030765205.1 Candidatus Aadella gelida
GTAGAAGAGATAGCTGAAATAGCGCGCCAGAGAAATGTGGTCTTCCATACTGATGCCGTGCAGGCTGCGGGTAAAATCCCGATGAATATGACCAAATTCCCGGCGGACATGGTATCTATATCCGGACATAAAATACATGCTCCCAAAGGTGTAGGCGCCCTATATATAAGGAGAGGGACGAAATTTAAGCCCTTTATGATAGGGGGGCATCAGGAACATAGCCGGAGGGGCGGAACTGAAAATGTGGCCTCAATCGTGGGATTAGGCCGGGCCGCGGAGCTTGCCGAAGAGCATTTTGATGATGAGATAAAAAGAGTCAGAGAACTTCGAGATAAACTGGAAAAGTCTCTTTTAGAAAAAATACCAAATACCAGATTGAATGGATCAAAAGATAAAAGACTTCCGAATACCACCAATATAGGTTTCGAATTCATTGAAGGTGAAGCTATCCTTCTTATGATGGACGCTGAAAACATTGCCGCCTCATCAGGGTCAGCGTGTACTTCAGGGTCGCTGGCTCCTTCACATGTCCTGCGCTCTATGGGGATACCTTTTACGTTTATACAGGGTTCTATCAGGTTCAGTCTGAGCCGGTACAATACTGAAAAAGATATTGATCATATCATAAAATGTCTGGCCCCTATAATTGAAAAATTGAGGAAGATATCACCTTACGGTAATTAAAAAGAAGGATTATCTAAAATGAGGATCAAATGCCTTGCCGTTCTTTTGCTGATAACTTTTTCATTTCAAAATTCATATTCAATAGAAAATACGAAAAATGAACTGCCGGAGGAATAGAACGTAAAAAAACAGGTTTGGAGTTTTGTCCCGAAATCATTGTTATTTTAAAATTTCTCAATTAAGAGTGTGACAGGAGAAAGAATGAAAAAACATTTAATTGCAACAGTTTTAATAATGAGCATTGTAATGATGTCTCGCAATGGGCATACGCAGGATGGGCCGGTGGGAACTTTGGAAGATTTTCCCCAGAAAAATAAGGTAGAAACTCTTCAAAGGTTTACAGAAGAAGCAATAAACAATAATTCAGCGATACAAGAATCCTATGGTCAATGGGAGGCGGCAGTCTACAAAGCTCGACAAGCATCAAGCTTCCCAGATCCCATGGCAAAATATACATATTTTGGAGAAAGCGTGGAAACACGAGTTGGTCCTCAAGAACATAAATACGGAGTATCTCAAAAAATACCGTTTCCGATTAAATTAAGCATGAAAGAGGTTTCAGAATCAAGATATGCCAGTATGCTTAAGGAAAATTATGAAGCTGCCATACGAGAAATAGTGAGAAAAGTAAAGTTTGTCTACTATGACATCTACTGGGTAGATAAAGCTATTCAGGTAACGGAAGGAGAGAAAGCCATACTGGAAAATTTAGAAGAGGTAACACAAAGGAGATATGAATCAAAGTTTGCTCCTCAGCAAGATGTTATCAAAGCCCAAGTAGAGATTTCAAACCTTATAAACAGACTTCTAATTTTTCGACAGAATAGAAAGAGTTTGGTGGCGAAATTTAATAGTGTTCTTAATAGGCAAGGCGGTACAAAGGTAGGCCGCCTGGAAGATGTCCAGCCCATGGAATTTGAGTATAAACTCAGTGAATTGCACACGATTGCAGGGGAATCACGACAAGAGTTGTTGGCAGCTCGCCTAAATATTGAAAGATCAGAATATGAAAAATCTCTGGCAATGATGGACTATGTGCCGGACCTAACAGTTGGATTTGATTACATTCAGGTTGGCAAGGGGACAACAATGCGTTCCAATGATGGTCAAGATGCTTGGATGACTACTTTCTCAATCAATGTTCCATTATGGCTTGGCAGAATATCTGACAAGGTGAAAGAAAAGAAGTCTTTGCTGAATTCTAGTAAGAAGAACTATGAAAACGTACAAAACGAAGTATATTATGAGGTTGAAGACATATACTTTAAGATAATTACATACAAAGATGTGATTATGCTATACGAAACCGCTTTAATCCCGCAATCTGAGCAGGCATTTGATGCCGCAAAAACAAGCTATGAAACAGGGAGAGTTGATTTTTTGAATTGGTTAGAATCTGAAAGAGTACTTTTGCAAACGAGGTTGGCTTATTACAAATCAATAGTTGATTATCAAAAATCTATTGCCTATTTGGAAAGGGTCATAGGTACAGATTTACAAGGAGGAGAAAATGTTTCGGAATAATTCCAGGACTATCAAATTTTTATGCGGGCTAATAGGTTTATTAATCATCGTATCCAGCAGCATATTTCTTACGTCTTGTAGCGGGAACACATCATCCCATCAGGAGGATGAAGGAACACAAGCGATAGCGCATTACACTTGTGGAATGCATCCAAGTGTTAAAGTTACCCCTGAAGAATACAAAAAAGGCACGAGGAGCTGTCCGATTTGTAACATGAACTTGACCCCCGTATATAAAGAGGGGAAATCCAAAGAAGTTGCGAAAGAGCGAAAAATACTCTTCTATCGCAATCCCATGAATCCTAAAATAACTTCAGATGTGCCGGCTAAAGATTCCATGGGGATGGATTATGTTCCTGTTTATGAAGAAACAGAAGGGGATTCCACCTACTATGGATGCGGTATGGAAGGAGAGGAACATGTATTCTATCTGCAAGGGGAACATGAAGGGATGGCTTGTCCAGTTTGTGGTATGCCTCTAATAAAGATGCCAAAAGAAGAAGCCGATAAACTTAGAGGCGTAATTAGTAAGGTTGAAATAAAAGGAGAGCAGGCAAGACTGGCAGGGGTTAGAACAGAACCAGTAAAAAAACTTCATCTTTTCAAGGAAATACGAACAGTTGGAAAGGTTGCCTACGACCCGCAACTCGCCATAACTCAAGAAGAGCTAATCTCCGCGCTGAAAGCTGTAGACAAAATGGGAGAAGGAAGCATTCCTGAAATTAAAGAGCGTGCTATGAGTCTTGTGGAATCAGCAAGAAGAAAATTAAAACTTTTAGGTTTGAGCACAGAGCAGATTAAAGAGTTGGAAAACACAAGAGAAGTAGAAACAAGCCTTATACTCCCGGAAGAAAAAATGTGGATATATGGTGAAGTTTATGAATATGAATTAAGCTGGGTAAAATCGGGAGAAAAGGTCAAGGTCACAACATCCAGCATCCCCGGAGAAGAGTTCTCTGGTATTATTTCTTCTATAAATCCTGTGTTAGATCCTAAAACCCGGTCCGTGAGCTTTAGGGCTCAAGTAGATAATCCGGATTTAAAACTGAAACCTGAAATGTATGTTGATGTAGTAATTATGAGCATGTTGAGTGTAGATGGGGAAAGGGAAGTATTGGCTATCCCGAAAGAAGCAGTACTTGATACCGGCAGGCGGAAGATAGTTTGGGTCGATAAGGGTAACGGAAAATATGAAGGGAAAGCGATTACAATCGGTCCAGAGGCTACTACTATGATAGGTGGAAGTGAAGCAAAATTCTATCAGGTACTTGAAGGGCTAAGTGAAGGGGAACAAGTTGTTACAAAGTCGAACTTTTTGATAGATTCCCAGAGCCAGCTTTCGGGGACTGCGGCAGCGGCATATGGAGGAGCGCTAGGCTCTGAGGAAGAGGATCAAGGCGCTATGCCCCCAGGGCATCAACACTAATAAAATAGGGGACTGACATGATTAATAAAATTATAGAAGGATGTCTTAAAAACAGATTTTTAGTCATTGCAGCTTTTGTGCTAATCATAGCGTGGGGGTATTCTTCAATGATTAATACTCCTGTTGATGCCATTCCTGATATTGGTGAACTCCAGGTTATAGTGTATGCTGAGTGGCCGGGCAGAAGCCCTAAAGATATAGAGGACCAGGTAATATACCCCCTGACAACAGGTCTTATGGGAACTCCGCAAGTAAAAGTTGTGCGTTCTACGTCAGCATTTGGGTTTGGACTTGTAAGCTTGATCTTTAAGGAGGGGACGGATTTTTATTGGGCAAGAACGAGGGTTTTGGAGAGATTAGATTTTGCCAAGAAAGATGTTCCTAGAGATGTAACTGTTACCCTGGGGCCAGACGCAACAGCTATAGGGCAAATATTCTGGTATACGGTCGAAGGAGAAGGATATGATCTGGCGGAACTTCGTTCCATCCAGGATTGGTATATTAGGTACCAGTTAACTTCTGTTCCAGGAGTCTCAGAGGTTGCGTCAGTTGGAGGATATGTAAAACAATATCAAATAGACATAGACCCGAATAAGCTTCTCGCATATGACATAAACATTCATAAAGTTATTGATGCGGTTCAAAAGTCTAATATTGATGTAGGAGCAAAGGTGTTTGAAGAGGGGGGTGCGGAATTTATTGTCAGGGGCATAGGTTTTATCAAAAATGTTTCCGATATAGAAAATATTGTTATCAGTGAAAAAGAAGGCGTACCGATTTATGTTCAAAATATCGCAACCGTAACTATCGGACCGGACTTTCGAAGGGGTGCCTTAGATAAAGAAGGCAAAGAGGTGACAGGCGGAGTGGTTCTTATGCGTTATGGTGAAAATCCTCTCAAGGTATTGAATAGTATTAAAGAAAAAATAAAGGAATTATCGGTAGGGTTACCACCGGGAGTTGAAATAATACCATTTTATGATCGTACAAGCCTTATACAGCGCTGTATAAATACATTGAGATCTGCCTTAGTTCAGGAAATCATAATAACAGTTTTTGTTATTTTATTATTCCTTATGCATTTCAGAGGAAGTCTTGTCATTGCTTTGGTCTTACCGATTGGTATTCTTATAGCCTTCATTTTTATGCGTAATCTTAAAATCGATGCAAACATAATGTCTTTGGGTGGAATAGCTATAGCTATTGGTGTAATGGTGGACTCTGGGTGTGTGCTAGTTGAAAACATTTATAGGAAACTTAGCTCAAAGCAACACGAAAAAGGAGTAAGTTCCCTTGAAGACGCGGAGAGGCTGGATGTTTGCACTAAAGGGGCTCAAGAAGTTGGTAAGCCTGTTTTGTTCGCTCTCCTTACTACCATTGTCGGTTTTATCCCGGTATTTGTGCTGACAGGTCAAGCAGGTAAATTGTTTAAACCCCTTGCCTTTACTAAGACATTTACTATGGCAGGAGCAGCTATGATTGCCCTGATATTACTTCCGACACTCTGTTATTATTTACTTAGAGGAAAACTAAAGTCTGTAGAAGAAAATAGGACAACCCAGGTTTTGTATAAGGGGTATAATCCTATGATCAAGTGGTCACTGAAACACAAAAAAATAATAGCACTGATAGCAATTGGCGTTATGATTGTAGGTGTATTCTGCGGGTCACAAATGAAACAGGAATTTATGCCTCCACTTGATGAGGGAGACCTTCTCTTTATGCCAGTACTTTTACCTGGAGCGTCATTGACACAGGTAATGGAAGTTATGAAGAAGCAGGATGTGATCATTAAAAATCAAATTCCTGAGGCTGAATGGGTTGTCGGAAAATTAGGAAGAGCTGAAACAGCAACAGATCCGGCACCTGTGACAATGATAGAAACGATCATTCATCTTAAAGATAAGAAAGATTGGCGTAAGGGTATGACTAGGGAAAAGATCATACGAGAAATACAGGAAAAAACAAAAATGCCTGGAGTAAGCCCGATAATGACACAACCTATACGAAATAGGATTGATATGTTGGCTACAGGAATACAGACTCCTGTAGGCATTAAGGTTTTTGGCGCGGATTTAAACGAAATTGTAAACATAGCTATAGAAGTAGAAAAAATTGTAGCTGGAGTAAGGGGAGCAGTAAGCCCGTATGCGGAGAGAACGTCTAACAGGCCTTACTTTGAAATAGAGATAAATAGAGAGCAAGCAGCACGATATGGTGTCAAAGTTGGGGATATTCAGCATATCATTATGACAGCCATAGGAGGCATGAACCTTACTACTACTGTTGAGGGGAGAGAGCGATACCCCGTGCGCATACGATATTTGAGGGAGTTGAGGGATACTCCGGAAGCACTTAACAGGATCTTTGTGCCAACGGCGAGTGGAGAACATATTCCTTTGGCTCAGATAGCGCAACTCAAGAAAGTTCCTGGACCGGCAGTAATAAACTCAGAAAATACAGTTACATATGCCAGGGTTTTTGTCAATGTTGATCAGGGCAAGGTTGGCCTCATAGATTTTGTTGAAAGCGCGCAGAAGGCAGTGCAAGACAAGATAAAATCAGGAGAACTTAAAATACCCAGTGGATATTTTATTTCCTGGTCAGGGCAATTCGAATCAGAGATGGAATCCCGGAAAAAACTTGTTCCATCATTGATAATATGTCTGGCCATAATTTTGTTATTATTGTACATGGCCTTCAAGAAGTTTGGTATTTTGCTTATTCTTGCGACAGGCCTCCCGGTATCATTGATGGGTGGAACTATCCTGTTGTTTTTGTTAGGCTTCAGGTTTTCTACCGCTGTATGGGTTGGGTTTATCGCATTATTCGGGATTGCGACGGATAATGCTGTGGTATTATTATCAACGATGGAGAATTTATTCAAAGAGAAGGCACCAAAAACAGTAGATAGTATACGAAAAACGGTTATTGAGGGAGCCTTATTACGTGTCAGACCAGCTATGATGACCACAACGACTACTATTATAGCTCTTATGCCGGTAATGTTCGCTACAGGAACCGGTGCCGAGATCATGAAGCCAATGGCCGCTCCGACTGTAGGAGGATTGATTACCGCGACACTTTCCAATTTGATATTGGTTCCAGTCATATATTGCTGGCTTAAAGAAAAACAGCTAAAAAAAGATCATTATAAGGAGTAATATGTGGAAAAAATATTTTATTTTAATAATGTTTATTGCGTTTTCTTTGTCAACGGTAGGGTGCAATGCTAAAGAAGAAAGGCAGCATGAACATAATGGATCAGGTGGAGGACACAGGGTAGCAGGAAAATCTGTAACAACAAAGGTTGATAATCGACTATGTCCCGTTTCCGGAGAAAACATTGAATCAATGGGTGGCGGCATAAAGCATGAGTACAACGGCAAGGCATATAATCTTTGTTGTGCCGGATGTGTCGAAGAGTTTAAGAAAAACCCGGAGAAATATAGCAAGATAGCCGAAGAAAGCGTGCATGCTGAACATGAGGGCAGTGACCACCCGCAGTAAAAACTGCGATAGGGTGACTGGCATCTTATCCCAAAGGAGATGACCATGAAAGTACAAAACATAGTGGCCGGAACTGCTGTCTTGACTGTATTTTTATTAACCGGGTGTAATGCAGAAAAACCTGCACACAATAAACATGGCCAGGAGGAACATGGGCATGTTATGGGTGAGACAGACTCGCATATGCCTTCAGCTATTCCCGTTCAGAACGAACAAGAAATTTTAAAAAACTCTGAAGTGAGAGAGATTAAGTTGGAAGCGTATCAATACGGTTATTCTCCTGAAAATATTACCGTTAAGAAAGGGGATGTGGTCCGGCTGATAGCGACATCGCGGGATGTGCCGCATGGAATTTTCATAAAAGAATATGGTATTAATTTCACAGCGAGCAAGGGGAAGATGGAGGAAGTGAAGTTCGTTGCGGATAAGCCAGGTGAATTTGATATCCTTTGTTCTGTTTATTGCGGACGCGGACATCATGGCATGAAGGCTAAGCTTATTGTGAAGGAGTAGGCTGATGGGGTTGATGATAAGAGATAAGTGGAAAAGCTTTGTTAAAAATAAAAAGAATGTGGTTATATTGCTTCTTAGTTTACTTGTGGCGATAAAGATACCCCAGGGAGGATTTAGATTAATTCTCTGGATTTTAGGCGGGGTTTCAACCTGTTGTTTGGTTGACATCTTGTTGAATAGAGTTATTAGAAAAAAGAAAATATCTTTGCAGAGTGCGATTATCTCAGGGTTTATTGTCTCAGGTATTCTTGATTACAGTTTAGATTGGTATCTTTTGGTTGTTTTTTCGGCTATTGCGATAGCTTCGAAGTTTCTGATAAGGATAGATAATAAACATGTATTTAATCCTGCGAATTTTGCTTTGCTTATTGCCGCCCTCTTCAGGCAGCCCCTTACATGGAACATAGAGTCTAACACCTACCTCATTATTATTGCAGGCATTTATCTTGCGGTAACATTAAAGAAATGGCCGCATGTTTTAGGCTTTCTTCTTGTGTTTTCGAGTACGTTTTATTTCTCAGGAGTTAACCCCCTTAACATGATAAGTTACTTTTTCTTATTTATAATGCTTATAGAGCCAAAGACATCTGGCTTTGGCAAGGGGAGAGGTTTTGCATTTGGTAGTATTGCAGGGTTAATGAGTTTTGTAATGTTTAAATGTATGGCGCAAATAGATATTTTTGTTTCATCTTTAATTGTAGCGAATATATTTAATGCATTATGGATCAAGAAAGGACAGAAAAATGTTCTGAAGAGCTGTCATTAGTTTTGAAGGGAGAAATACAATATGAATAGAGATCCTGTCTGCGGAATGGAGGTAGAAAATCAAGAAATTTCTTCTAAAAATGAAGGAAAAATGTTTTTCTTTTGTTCACACGGATGTAAAGAGCGATTTCTGCATTCACCCGATAAATTTTTAAGCAATAATAATGCCAAAGGTGGTCATTCCAACCCTTCTCACTCCATGAATGAAAAGAATGTCAGCGGACCAATAAGCGAATCTAAGCAATATACTTGCTCTATGCATCCTGAGATAGTTAGCGATAAGCCCGGCGACTGCCCGAAATGCGGGATGACTTTAGAACCCAAGAATGCTGTTTCAGAGAAAAGCGGGGAGCAGAAAGAGATTAAAAAGCTTGCACGCAAATTCTGGATAGGATTAGCACTGGGTATTCCGGTTGTCTTCCTTGCATTGGAAGAAATGTAATATAAAAATGAGAAGCATCATCATTAGAGATGTCTCGTATAGATAAACCCTCGAGAGAAGTGCAAGCCTAAGCCATAACCAACCTCTGGCGCTTAATTCTTAATTGACATAAAATACCCTCCGTGTTACTATTCTTAAAATCGTAACACGGAGGAAAAATGTCAGAACTTATAAGATTCGGCGTATCAATAGAAAAAGACCTTTTAACCAGGTTTGATAAACTCATTTCCAAAGAAAATTATCCTAATAGATCAGAGGCTTTTCGTGACCTTATGCGCGATAAGCTTGTTGATGAAGAGTGGGAAAAAGGCGCGGGGGAAGTAGCCGGGGTTGTTACTCTCGTGTATGATCACCACAAAAGGGATGTAAGGAATCTATTGGAAGATGTCCAGCACGACCATCACGGTCTTATAGTATCCGGTCAGCATATACATCTTGACCATGATAATTGTCTTGAGATCATAGTTTTGAGGGGTGAATCTGATAAGGTTCGGACTGTCGCGGGCGCTCTAAAGTCCATAAAGGGCGTTAAGCATGGCCAGCTTGCTATGGCAACGACAGGTAAAGATATCTAAAATTTTTTGTATGTGCGTAGCACGAATGAAGAAATGATAACACTAAAAGTTTTAAGCGAGGTGGGGATATGAAAAGAGTTGCGATCGGGATCGTTGCCATACTGTTCATTTTTTCGAATCAGGCTAAAGCGGTTGAGGCGCCTACTAATGCTGAATTGTTCACAATGGTACAGCAGCTTCAGCAAACGGTTGCGTCACAGGCGGAGCAAATAAGGCATCTTCATGTGTGCCATGAAGAGACATGCGGACAGTTGGACCAGTACAAAGAAACTATAAACACGCTTAAAGCCAAGCTGGAAAGGGATATTTCCGGAAAACTCAAGAAGCAGCTTGAAAGGATGCAGAAGACAGGTGCCGCGGACCTTTCCATAGGAGCAGGCGCTACTTTCATCGGACAGGGAACTTCCAATTCAAATGCGGCAGGAGGAAGCGCGGGTGGCACTGAATCTTCAAGGTTTGACGCGGCATATTCGGCTGATATAGAGATAGCAAAACAGTTTGGAGAGACAGGACTTGCTTTTTTACATCTCGAGACAGGAGACGGTGATACTCTTGACGGAGATCTTGCTCTTTATCCGAGAACTAGTGTTAACAGGGATGCCGATAGGTCGGGTAATGCGGTATCTTTGACCGAAGTATGGTATGACCAGCTCTTGTTCGATAGCCAGGTCGCGATAACCGGAGGTAAAATTGACCCTACGTCCTACTTAGACACCAATGAATTTGCCAATGATGAGGAGGCGCAATTTCTTAACGCAATGTTCCGGAACGCGCCTACGATAGAATTTCCGGATAATAATTTCGGGTCAAGAATATATTATAGTCCCAAAGAGCTGCCGGGAGTGGAGATGTCCGCAATGTATGTACAGGGCGACGGCAGTTGGGAGCAACTTTTTACTAAACCGTTTATTGGCGTCCAGGTCAGCTTGAAGCCGGAAAA
Source organism: Candidatus Aadella gelida (assembly GCA_030765205.1). Lineage (GTDB taxonomy): Bacteria > Omnitrophota > Gorgyraeia > Tantalellales > Tantalellaceae > Aadella > Aadella gelida. The sequence continues at coordinate 10,380 of JAVCDB010000003.1, forward strand.
ATTATTTAACATGGACGAAGCTTTGTGGGCGGGGAATTACAGGGCGTATTTCTGGTATAATGGCACCGATCACACCAAGTTCACCGATACAGCCAAAACGAAGATGGCTAATTATGGTTTTGGCCTTAGTTGCGATCAGCAGATAACCGATGTTTTTGGTATATTCCAAAGAATAGGATGGCAGGATCAGCATGTGGGAGAGGTACAGTTTCACTGGTCGCTTGGCGGGCAGATGACGGGTAAGTATTGGGGGAGAGAACAGGATGCTATGGCTATCGCAGTGGGGCAGGCAATGCCGGGGCAGCCCTATAGGGATACAAACCCTACCCATACTAATCAGACCCAGATAGAGGCGTATTACTCGTTCAAAATAAATGATAATCTTACTTTAAGCCCGGATCTGCAGTGTATATGGCAGCCTGACGGGAGTAGCAATGATAATAGAATATTTGTTTACGGCCTAAGAGGCCAGATAGACATGTAGAAAAATTAAAAATACAAAATTAAAAATCTAAAATTAAAAACGGAGAGAGGGAAAATGACAAAAGAACTTTTGGTGTTATGCGCGACAGCGGGATCAATAGGGTTCCTGCATACGATATTCGGACCGGATCATTATCTGCCGTTCATAGTAATGAGCAAGGCAAGAAAATGGTCTCTGGCTAAAACATCATTTATTACGGTGCTTTGTGGTATAGGGCATGTGCTAAGCTCAGTTGTTCTGGGTTTTATTGGAATAGCTTTGGGCATGGCCGTTATGAGGCTGGAAGCATTTGAAGCTTTCAGGGGCAATCTTGCCGCATGGGCGCTTATAAGTTTCGGGTTTATGTATTTTGTGTGGGGTATTCACCGGGCAATAAGGAATAAGCCGCACAGTCATATCCATCTGCATGATGAAGAAGTTCATTCCCACGAACATGCGCATGTATCTCAGCATGCGCACGTACATGAAGCTAAAAAAAAGAATATCACGCCTTGGATATTGTTTACTATTTTTGTCCTAGGGCCATGTGAACCCCTCATACCAATACTTATGTATCCTGCTGCAAAAAACAGTGCGGCTGGAGTGGCTCTTGTGGCAGGTGTTTTTTCAATCGTTACGATAACAACAATGACAAGCATCGTTGTTATGATGTCCCTTGGCCTAAAAGTTGTAAAGTTCGGCAAGATCGAAAGGTATACGCATGCCCTTGCAGGCGCGGCGATATGTTGTTCAGGGCTTGCGATACAATTTCTGGGACTTTAATTTTATGGAAAAAGTACGTGTTGATAAATGGCTTTGGGCCGTAAGAATATTCAAGACCAGGAACAGTGCATCCGAGGCATGTTCCAGGGGCCATGTCACCATAACCGGGCAAAGAGTTAAGCCTTCCCGGATGCTTTCACAAGGAGAAGAGATATCTGTAAAAAGAGACGGCATAGGCTGGATATATGGCGTCAAAGGGTGCATAGAAAAAAGGGTAGGCGCCAAGCTAGTTCAGGGGTATAGACTGGACCTTACTCCCGAAGAAGACATTGAAACGTACAAAAACATAAAAAGCATTAATCGTACCGGAGTCCGCAGGGAAAAAGGTACCGGACGTCCTACCAAAAAGGAAAGAAGAGATCTGGATAAGCTTTCCGATCACTAAATATCAATTAAATCCATCTGGTACTTGTTACCACTACACTAATAGAGTAAACTTAAGAAAGATCAAGTGTGCGCTAATAATATTGATTAACAATATTATTTTGGGTGTTTTTGTCTCTAACTATGAAGAATAATATACTGTGCAAAAAATGCGTTCTCCCGGAAAGCCCTCCGGATATCTATCTTAACGAAGAGGGTGTGTGTAATCTGTGTGTAGAGCACGAGAAGACGCAAGAGAAAATGAAGTCCGAGAAGATACTTGAAACGGATTTCATCAAAATTCTTGATAAGCATAAAAGTAAAAGCGAGTATGATTGCCTGGTTATGTGTTCCGGCGGGAAGGACTCGACGGCAGCTTTATATTTCATGAAGGAGA
>JAVCDB010000094.1 GCA_030765205.1 Candidatus Aadella gelida
GGTACCAGTTACAAGCTATGAACTCATTAATTAAGTATCTCAAGGTTTACATTGACGAGACCTTTATCAAGATCGGCAATTTTTTTGAAGGCGCCCATAGTAAGATCTATGACCCTTCCTTTTCTGCACAAACGTTTCGCCGGTCCTCTGTCATTCGTTCTTACTGTGACTTTCTTTCCATTATCAAGATTTGTAACCTCGATCATCGTTCCGAAAGGAACGTCCCATATAGCACAGGTCATAGCGTCATGATCGAATTCTTCCATGTTTGCCGTAGTCGGCCTGATCCCAGGAGAAAATTCCGCATACCACGAGGCCAATCCTACAAGAGGAACATTGAATGCTTCCGAAATCGCTCCGGAGGCGGCATTGAGAAGTATGATAAAACTTATGAAAATATAAGTTGTTTTTTTGAGGAACATACGCGACTCCCTTCTAACTTTACATTCTTTTAAGGGATATCACGTAAAATAATAAAAAGCAACTTTTTGGTAAGGAAAACTTTTTATGAAATATCACACGTTCTGAAATTTTGAACAGACAGGGATTTGCGCTGGTTCGCGATGTAACTTTTGGGTAAGAAATTTTGTAATAATTAAATAATCACAAAAAATTTTTATTTTTGGTTGGGTAGTTTTTCCCGAGTCTCAACTATCTTTGCTATGAAAATACCAACCTCATAAAGAGCTATCATGGGCAAAGAAAAAAGTAACATATTCATAATGTCTTGCGTAGGCGTTATCACGGCCGCAAAGATCATTATTCCAAGAGCAGCATAATGTCTTTTCTTTCTGAGCATCGAAGAACTGATTATTCCGGCATCGGACAAAAGACCCATAGCTACAGGGATCTCAAAGATAATTCCGCCTACAAGAATTAATGCGCCAAAAAAGGATACATATCTGCCCAGAGTTATTGCTGGTACGGCTATATCCCTGCCAAACCCTATAAGGAATTTCAAGGAAGCCGGTATAGCCAAAAAGTAAGCGAACATTATGCCGGTAAAGAAAAGTATCAAAGCAAGTATTATCCATAAAGCTATGCGCTTCTTTAATCTTTTGTCGAACGCAGGCGAAAGAAAAGCCCACAAATGATACAACACAACTGGAAAACTCGCGATAAAACCCGCAAGTAATGTAACCTTTAGATATGAGGTAAAAGCTTCGGCGGGACCTATAAATATGAGATTATCCACAAGCCCTTTAACTGGACCTTTCGATATTTCAAGAATACGGTCGCCTATAAAAAAAGCGGCTATAGTCATGGTAACTATAGCCGCTAAAGACCAAAGTATCCGCCTGCGTAACTCTTCAAGATGGCTTATTACATCAAGCCGCTTAGATTCCTCGGGATAAACAGGACTCATCCCGACTTGGAACCATCCTCTTTATTGTTATCGTTAAATTCTTGAGTGCCCTTCTTAAATTCACTAAGAGCCTTGCCTAAGGCTTTGCCAATTTCCGGTAATTTTGCCGCACCGAAGATCAAAAGAGCAATGACCAGTATAAGCAATATTTCGGGTAGTCCTAATCCTAACATTTGTTATTCCCCTTTCTTTAAATACCGGCTCCTGGGTTTTCTATTTTTTCTTGCGGGGGCCGTCTTCTTCGTCTTCTCTGTAGATCGGTTCGGATGGAGGAGTGTATGGTACGCCATTTTCTATAGACGTATAAACATCTTCAGTATCCTCAACCTTTTCGCTGTCAGAGATATCTTCTTTTTGTTCCCCGGATACCCCATCATCTACTATTCCTTCGAGGATGACCAACTCGTCCTTAATATTCTCTATCCCAAAACCGTCTTCGATTATTTGCAATACAGTTTCTTTCTCTTTAAGAGAACAGACTTCGCCGCTAAGATCAATCCCTCCATCTTCATCCATTTCTATTTTGATGAGACCACAATCTATACCGGCCTCTTCTAGCTGAATCAAAATGTCCTTCAATATTTTTTCCATGTCCACCTTCCTGTTGTCTTTCCGTAGCATTTTCAAGTATACCATATGACAACAAAAATGCCAGTTAGGGCCGGCGGGGACAAATTGAAACAAATTGGGGACGTACCCCTATTTATCTGATTTACTCTCCTATGATCTTTACTAGAACGCGTTTGCGTCTCTTTCCGTCAAATTCGCCATAAAATATTTGTTCCCAAGGACCAAGATCCAGCTCTCCGGAGGTTATTGCAACAACAACTTCTCTTCCCATTATCTGCCTTTTCAAATGAGCGTCGCCGTTATCCTCTCCGGTGTTATGCCGGTACCTGTCTATCGGAGCATGTGGAGCAAGCTCTTCTAGCCAATCATCATAATCCTGTAACAATCCGGATTCATCGTCATTAATGTAAACACTAGCAGTTATATGCATAGCATTTACTAGACATAATCCTTCGTGCACATCGCTTTTTTTGACCACCTCTTCTATCTTCGGAGTGATATTAAGATAATCTCTTCTATGCGGAGTGCAAAACCATAATTCTTCGCGGTATGATTTCATGGAAAATTCCTATTTTGTTTCTTCGTTTACCCATTTTTTATATTCTTCGTTCACCTTGTGGACTGGTATAGCGGAAATGCAGGGACATTCATAGCTATGCTGTTTTTTTATCTCCGCCTCGAGCTCTTCCAGCAAAGACGCTTTGGTTTTAAAAATTATCACACATTCTTTATCTTTATGAACCTTGCCCTCCCAATGATAGATCGACATTATATCACTGCTTATATTGGCGCATGCGGCAAGACGCCTAGTAACCATAGCATCTGAAATGATCTCCGCTTCTTCCATTCCTGAGACAGGAACATATACCAAATAAATCTCATCCACGGTCAACTTCCTTTTCTTATTTCATATAGCGTTATTGCTGCGGCAGCGGCCACATTAAGCGATTCTACTTCGTTTTCAATTGGAATATGGAAAACTCTATCTGCTCTCTCCAAGATCTCTTCTGAGAAGCCCCTGCCTTCACTCCCGAATGCGAAGACACCAAACGTCTTTTCATTCGCTATCTCGAGAAGCGTTGATTTAGCATCAGATGCGGAGGTTCCGGCAAAAAGTTTTATACCGCGGTTTTTTAGATTGTCTATCCGATCCAGATCGACTCTAGAAACAGGCGTGCTCACGACGGCCCCGGCAGAGGCTCTTATAGTTTTAGGATTAAATTCATCTGCGCAGTCTCCGTAGAGTAAAACTTCATCTGCTCCAAAAGCAGCCGCTATCCTTACCATGGTACCCAAATTCCCGGGATCCTGCACATTGTCCAAAAGAAGAACCGGACCCTTGCCTGAAACATTAGAAAGATCCGTACCGGAGGTTGGTTTACTCATTACTAAAAAAACACCTTCGGGGTTCTTTAGAGTACAGGCCCTACTAAAATCTCTATCACTCACATGAAAAGAATTAACGCCTTTTTTTTCAGCATATTCAGCAAAAGATCTATCTTTTTTTAAATAACTATCCGAAATTATGATTGAAACCGGCAAATACCCCTTGTCAATAATATCCCGAGCTATTTTGGATCCTTCAACCACAAAAAGACGAGCCAAGTCCCTTTTCTTTTTATCACGCAGAAGTTCGCGTACCTCCTTCAAATAAGATCGCTTAACCCGCTCCATAGCAATTCCTTTTATGATCTAATCTGGTTCGCGCTTGTATGGTTATTGGTATCTAGTAACATCAAGTGTTTTTGTCTCAAGTCATCGTAAAGCTTGTTTATTCTGCCTTTTTGCATGAAAAATGGTATTCAGCTATAGGTTCCCCTACTTAAAACACTTGCAGCAAAGTACCTCTTTTCTGCATCTGTTGCGTTCTTTTTTACGTGGTGTTATGTAAAATGGCGGAGGATTTTCCCTTCTCATCCCCTATTCTATCTTTCGAAAGTTCCTACGTTTTCCCACCATTTTCCGCTATCCCAGGTTTTTGCTTTCTTCCACATTTCTTTGGCGGCTTTTGTTTTGAGTTTTTCCGGCGCTTTCTTAAAAAACTTTTTTGCGTTAGGACTCCCCATATCAACGTACTCTTTCGCCTGAATAAGGCATTCTAAGATATCCGCGTCTCTAGCCACTAGACTTTCTTTAGTTTCTTGGATGTCATGTTCTTCCCGTATCCCGCTGAGTTCTTTTTTTATTTCTTTTGGGAGATCCTTGACCTGATCAAAAAATACTTTTTTTTCGGCTCCTCTCACATCAATATACCTATGCGCCATTTTATGCAGGTCATTTATACGCGCTTCATGTATATCATTAAAAAGAGTCATCATGAGAACTTTATACGGATCGGCCTTTTCCTTTTTGGCCAGAATATAACCTATAACAGCACATCTAAAACTGTGATCCGCGACACTTTCTTCATGGGGCACCCCTAACACCCACCATCCGCTGCGTTTAACCCTTTTTAGAAGTCCGGCTTCTGCGATAAGGTCAAGTATGTTTTCCATGTCGGGTTTTTTATCGTTTTTTTTCGTAGACATCAATCACCTTTTCTTTCTTATTTCATGACAGAAAATAGCCGCTGCAACAGCGGCATTATAAGATAACTCTGCGCCCTCCATTGGAAGCATGATCTTTTCGTCAAGCAGTAAACTAACTCCCGGACGTATCCCCTTACCCTCGCTACCCACAACAAGTGCTATGGGAGCGTTTTTATCGTTTTCCAGAAGCTCAAGCTTTTTCCCTGAAACCAATGCTCCTACTATACATACACCTTTTTTCCTAAGAGACTTTATGGTTGTGGCAATATTTGTTACTTTTGATATCCCAATGTAGTTTTCCCCTCCATTAGCTACCCTTAAAACTGTTTCAGTAACGTCTGCAGATCCGTGTTCAGGTAAAACCAGAGAAAATCCTCCCAGACAGGCTAATGTCCGTATTATGGAACCTAGATTCTGTGGATCTGTTATCCCATCCAGAAAAACCGGTATGGTTTTCCCCGAAAGACATAGTTTTACTATTTTCTCATACGGCATATAACCAAACTCTTCGACTTCAGCAAACACTCCTTGAGAATGAACGTCTCCGCAGAGCTTTTTGAATTCGTTTTTATCTAACGATTCAAATCTTAATTCTGCATTTTTAGCCTCACGGACTACATCTGAGAGATCGACCTGTCTTTGCAGAAACAGTTTCTTGATGGATCCCGGATTAGTTTTCATTCGCTCTCTGACCGGATTTTTTCCGTATAATCGAATGGTTTTCATTGTCTATCTTCCAAATCTGCCTAAAAGTTCCGCCTTACCCAACACGTGGCCTTCAATTTGTTTCATCAAGTTGCTTTTGTCTCGACCGGGTCCTATCACAGGGTCAATATCAAGAGCATACAAAGTTTACGCAAAATAAGAGCGCACAGACAAATGCCGCTGCGCAATATCTTTTATATATTCTTAGATTCATCTTGTTTTCTATCGTATACGGTCTCACAAATCTTTCCGCACTTATCATGCCGCAAGCGCTAGGAGAACACCCATAACAACAGCAACCGTCCCCAACATACATACCTGCTTTGTACTTCTGGTCTCTAACCATGAAATGAACTTATCAATAACTTTTTTCTTAAAGATAAAAACACATGCCCCTCCCAAAAGACCTAATGAGCCAATCAGAAAAACTATCCACGGCACACTACAAGACGCAGCAGCCAGTACTAATAAAAGGCTGATAACGGTTTTAACACCGTTTATCTTGTATATCATCTTATCTTTCTTTATCTCCTCTACTATCTTTTTCATTATCCTGGGTTTCAAGACTACCATACACCCATAAATTATGATTACTACAGAAACGATTTTCACTATCAGGACCATACTTACCTCCTTCTTGTTCTATTCGTTAAATAACCCTCTCATTACATTTATAACTGTTTCAACATCACTATTACCGCTGCTCTGCTCGCTACTTTGTTGTTCATCTCCCTGCCCGGTTAACCCCCGTATAGCGCCGGCTATTTTGTCCACAACCATGCCCTGTATGGCTTCCTTCACGCGAGGTCCGGGATAAAACACAGGATCATTCACGGTACCTTTTATCTTAAAATCAAATGTCAATTCATCCGGAGCGGAAGAAAGGTATTTTACAATATCCGGAACCATATCTTTTTGCCAGGATGCGGCGCCATCTTCTGTTTTCTTTTCTCTGAACTTAAGTCCCTTTAAAACAAGTGTGTTCGTGGATCCTATATTCCCATGATCAAAATCAAATACAAGTGTGCCCGAAAAAATCCCACTGTCAAATATTACGGGAGAATATTTTTTGTAATATGGTTCAAAAAGTGTTATATCAAGGCCTGATACCTCAAATCTACTGGACATTGTTATCTGCTTTTCAGTAGGATCCAAGGACAGGATCCAAGAAACATTCTGCCACTGATTACCGTTAACAACACCAGACCCCTGCGTCTTTACAGATACTACTTTACTATAACCATTTTTAAGACCTAGATCCAATGTACCGTTAACATCATCAATCGAAAGTCTGTATCCGCGCGGATCTACTCTATAATCGGTGAAGATAACTTTTCCGTTCTTTATATCTATTGCCCCCGAAAATTTCAGTATATCCTCAATATTCATTCCCGAACGCTGTTTATCAGCGCTTTTTGTTACCTTTTCAGAGGATGCCTGAACACTTTCTTCCTTTTTCGCATCTTCCATAACCCGGCTCATGCTATTAATGTTTATGCGCCCATTCTCCAGCCTTTGGATGTTAATATCAATATTTTCCGCAGATACCCTCTTTACTTCTATTCCATTTAAAAATGTATTTCCCTGCATACCATAACTGCATGATATCTTCCCAATATCAGCTAGAAACCTGTCCGAGAATCCGGTGGGATTTTTTACCTTGAGATCTTTAAGCACAAAAGTGCGGTCTCTCATATTGAACGATACCCCTTCTACCTCGAGATATGAAGGCAAATTGCTTTTTATAAAATTTTCTGCAGAAACACGTATGATCTCCTCTCTGTTAATGTAGAGGACTGCGGCTATTATCACTGCAATGATAAGTAAGACAATAAAAAAATTTCTCATTATTTCCCTTCCCTTTCGTTCCAAACCCCTTTTATCTGCCGAGAGCACTCTGCACAAGTCCCATTTTCAATATCGAATTTATCCGTTATTTCAACACTAAATCCGTTCCGGTTTAACAATATAGTTCCGCAATCCGGACATTTGGTATTAACTTGATCTCCCATATTCCCGGGATAAACATTGACCAAACCTTCCTTTTCACCTATATCAACAGCCTTCTTTATGGTCTCAAGGGGCGTGACAGATGAATCCATATATTTGTGATCAGGATGGAAGCGATTGACATGCCATGGGATTTCACGGTCTAAACCTGCCAAAAATTTAGCTATCCCTCTTATCTCTTTATCTGAATCGTTCTCCCCCGGGATAATTAAAGTGGTTACTTCTACCCAAACCCCTTTATCTTTCAATGCTTCTATAGTTCTAAGCACTGGCTCCAATCTACCGTTACATATTCTTTTATAAGATTCCTCATTAAAAAATTTAAGATCAATATTAGCTGCGTCCAAATACGGAGAGATCTTATCAACTGCCTTTTCCGTCATGAACCCGTTAGTGACAAAACTATTATAAAGACCTTTTTCCTTGGCTATCTTCGCAACATCAAAAGCATACTCAAAAAATACTGTTGGTTCTGTATATGTATATGCAATGCTCCTGCAAAAACTCTTTTCGGCTTCCTCCACTATGTCTTTGGGAGAAAATTCAGTGCCGAGAAGCCCTTCAGAAGACGCGGTAATCTGAGATATTGACCAATTCTGACAAAATGAACATTTAAAGTTACATCCCGCTGCCGCAATAGAATAAGCCCTTGTACCCGGCAGGAAATGATAAAACGGTTTCTTCTCTATAGGATCGATATTCTTCGCAACTACTTTACCATATCCATAAGTGTAAAGTTCCCCTCCAACATTCCTGCGTATCCCGCATATGCCGAATCCCTCCGGACCGATAACACAATTGTGACAACAGAGTTCGCACCGAACATCCTTTTCTCCAACACTTTCCCATAAAACAGCTTTTTTAAGCATATTAGCTATCTTTATCTTGTGTATCCTTTTCGATCTCTGTCTGGAATCTCTCATCCAGTTTGATCGTAGAGTCCAGGGTTCTCTTGAATCTAGAAACATGACCTTCACCCGTACGATAGGATTCTTGAGCCTTTTCAAGAACATTTCCTATGGACTCAAACTTTTTGTAAAAAAGATCAAAATCTTTACCCAGTTTAAATAAAGATTCTTGAAGTTTTTTCGAGTCCTTTACTATCTCAATATTCCTAATACCGAGTATAACGATCTGCAGAAAAGCATAAAAGGTATTCGGACTCACCGGAATAACTTTTCTTTCTGACGCATATTCGTAGATCTGGCAAGGATCACCCAGGAAGTTCTTTTCAGCAATTGTTTCATAATATATAGATTCCGACGGAATAAACAGGAGAGCAAATTCTGTTGTCCCTTTTTCGGGTTTAACATATTTTTCCCGTATAGAATTTATCTGAATTTTCAACGCTTTTTCATATGAAGCCCAGAACTTTTTCTTTTCTTCAGGAACAGCAGAAGCTGTGTACTTTTGATAATCGTCTTTAGGGAATTTCGAATCTATTGGAATAACCACGTCTCTATACTTAACCACAGCATCGACCTTTTCGCCGCCTTCTATAGTGTACTGTCTTTCCCACATACTTTTCTGCGGAAGTATCTTCTCAAGCATCTCTTCAAGTACGGTTTCTCCGTAATCACCTCTTAATTTAGGTGTTTGCAAGAGATATTCAAGCGATTGTCCCAGTTTTTCCGCTTTTTCCTGCTGCATGACCAAATTTCCCACAGTTTTATTCATCTCATTGATATGCTCAAGTGTTTTCATAGCATTTGCAGAAAGAACTTTATTGCTTTGCCCAACTTCTTTGCGGGTATTATCCATCGCTTCTCTTATCCTATCCGAGAAATCTAAGAATTTGGAATTAAGAACAGACTCTATCTCTCCTTTACCCGATGACCTCTTATGCAAAGTCATAAGAAGAAAAATTGCCGCTCCCAGCAACAGTGCCAGTAATATTATGATGATCATGTCCATATTTTTCCTCTTTATAAAGTTTGGTCTGCGTTATTAGAATATCATTTAAGTGGCATCACGTCGTCTCTTATCAAAATCCCCTTTATCCATGTGCTGGTCTGTCAAAAACTGCATTACATGCGTCTACTGCTATCTCAGATAATGTGGGATGAGCATGAACCGTCTTACTTATGTCGTCTACTGTAAGGCCAGCCTGCTTGGCTACAGCAAATTCATGTATAATTTCACCGGCTTCAGGGCCGAGGATATGTACTCCGAGAATTTTTCTTGTGCCCTTATCCGCTAATATTTTCACAAAACCGTCATCTTGACCGCTCAAAACAGCTTTACCGTTTGCCCGGAAATACTGTTTGCCTATGGCAATATCCTGCCCTTTCTCCCGAGCTTCGTCTTCTGACAAACCAATCCTTGCCACCTGGATATCAGTATACACAACATTGGGTACCATAGAAGGATCAATCTCTCGAAAGGTCTTACCGGCCGCATCAAGTGCGGCTATTTCGCCTTCTGCCGAAGCTACATGCGCAAGCATGGGACCTTTAACAACATCTCCGGCCGCATAAACATTATCTGCAGCAGTCTTCATCCTCCCGTCGACAGGAATGATCCCTTTTCCTTCAAGCTCTATTCCAATCTTTTCTAGCCCTATCTCGGCAGTGTTAGGCTGCCTCCCTACTGCCACAAGAATCTTCCGGTATACCTTAGTTTCTTCTGAGCCTGACTTCTTTATAGTTACTTGAACCTCATTTTCTTTAACACAAATGTTTTCAGCGATAGCGGATGTTATTATTTTGACCCCTCGTTTTTTTAATAATGTTCCGAAAGCTCTAGAAACTTCTTTGTCCATTTCAGGAAGAAGAGTATCTTTCATTTCAAGTAACGAAACTTCCGAGCCCAACAGATTGAAGTATGACGCAAATTCCGTCCCTATCGCCCCTCCTCCAATAATCAATATGTTTTTGGGAGCTTCTTTAAGCCTTATCGCACCCGAGGAAGAAAGTATCCTTTTCCCGTCAAAAGGAACCCCGGGGATCTGATATGGTTTTGATCCTGTAGCTATAAGGATTTTCTTTCCAAGAACCGTGCGATCCGTTTCTCCGGGGGCTTTGATACTTATCTTACCTGGAGAATCAAAGATTGCTTTCCCCAGAAGAAGATCAATACCCTTTTTCTTAAAAAGATAAAGTACTCCTTTGCGTAAAGTATCAGAAGCACTTCGGCTTTTCTCGACAAATTTTGCAATATTCGGTTTTGTCTCGGCTATTCCGTAGAGATCTGCTCCTTCTGATATTTCTTTCAAGTTCTTAGCTATACCAAAAAGCGCTTTCGCTGGAATACATCCTTCGTTCAGACATGTCCCTCCGACCCTATCTTCGCAGACCTCTATAATAGCCGTTTTCAAACCAAGTTGTGCAGCTTTTATAGCCGATACATATCCCGCAGGTCCGGCGCCAATGACTATATAATCGTATTTCACTTCCATCTATCTCCCTTAAATATTATTTCTTCGACTTGGTTTTTCTTACTTGTTTCTTTTTTTGCCGGCTTTACTCCGCGCCAAAATATACAATATATCTGAGACACAATTAAGATATGACAAAATGTTCTTATTGGCGGATTTATCTCCTTTTAACAGCCTCACCACACTTCTCTCGGCACGCCTTGCAACGGATCGGGATATATCAAGAAGCGATGAAAGTTCACCCTCACCCGGCAGATAAAAACAATTGTCTATCTTTGCCTTCTTCTCCAGTTGATAAGCAATTTTTGTTATCTTTTCAGCATCTTCTTTTTTAAGAAGTGCGCCGAGTTTATGTTTCTTATCCGGTGCGATAGCAATTTCAGAAGCTATGATCAAAAGCGATACTTGTATCTGTTCCAATATAGCCTTTTCTTTACGAACGGTTGTCTTATGCTTAACGATACCAAGATAACTCGAAAGCTCATCAATATCACCCAGCGCACGTATCTCATCACTATCCTTACTGATCCTACCTCGAAACAGAAGATCCGTGAACCCAGAATCGCCTTTACCTGTACGTACGCTCATGTAGTCTAGTCCTCTTCTGATCATCCACAATTGTAGCTGGGGTTTATTCTCAGCCTCTTATGTAGCTGGGGTTTATTCTCAGCCTCTTATGTAGCTGGGGTTTAAACCCCAGCTACTCGTAATAGACGTAATAACTTTCCCTTAATAGGATATAATAGTAATAATCATTGTTATTCTACCCGAAAACGCGTCTTTTGGAAAGTTAGAAAAAGATATGAGCGATCTTTTTATAAAATGATGCTTTTTTGAGCTTTTTTGAAAATGTCGTCCAGTTCTTCATTTGAGACACATAAAGGCAGGAAAAAGTATATTATGTCACCTAAAGGTCTAAGCAGGATATTATGTTTTAGTCCTTGCTTGTAAATTTTTAGACCATTCCTTTCTTCTACAGGAAACGGTTCCTTTGTAGTTTTGTCCTTAACTAACTCGATAGCGCCTACGGCACCAACCGAACGCGTGTCTCCCACAAACGGAAGACCGGAAACAGTCCCCAAGAACTCTTCAAGCCTAGAATGTATGTTTTCTACATTTTTCAAAGTATTTTCTTTTTCGAACAATTCAATACTAGCGTTCGCGGCTGCACATGCTACCGGATTAGCGGTATAGGTATGTCCATGATAGAACGTCTTTTTCTCATTAACCGGACCATAAAAAGAATCAAATATCTCTTGGGTAACCATAGTTGCTGCCAAAGGAAGATATCCGGAAGTTATCCCTTTTGAAATACACATAATATCAGGCGAAATACCTGCATGTTCACAAGCAAACATTTTTCCGGTACGTCCAAAACCGGTAGCCACCTCATCAGCTATCAAATGAACATCATATTTCTCCGTAAGACTCTTTGCGCCTTTAAGATATTCAGCCGGGTAAATTATCATACCACCTGCGCCCATAAGTACCGGTTCCAGGATAACCGCTGCGATTTCCGTACTGGACTGCTTTAGAACGCTTTCCAGCATTGAAAGACATTCCGTTCCGCATTCCCCTTTTGTCTTACCAGCGGGACATCTATAACAATAAGGCGTAGGAACCCTCATTGTATCAAACAACATACTGCTAAACTGTTCTGTATATGCCCCTTTAGCGCTTACGCTCATAGCCCCGACGGTATCCCCATGATACGCCTTATCTAACGCAACTATCTTCGTTTTGTCTTTTTTTCCGTTATTACGCCAATACTGCACAGACATTTTCATTGCCACTTCAACTGCGGTAGATCCATTATCCGAAAAGAAAACGCGATCCAGACCGGGAGGGGTAATCTTTACAAGCCTTTCTGCAAGTTCAATTGCAGGTTCGTGAGTAAACCCCGCAAAAAGTACATGCTCAAAAAGATCCAATTGTTTTTTTATAGCTTTTTTAATATAGGGGTGATTATGTCCATGAACATTACACCACCAGCTTGATATGGTGTCATAATAAAAGTTACCGGTATTATCATAAAGTTTTATACCTTCAGCTTTTACGATAGGTACAGGCGGCATATCCTCGCAGTCTTTCATCTGAGTATAAGGATGCCAGATCTTATCAAGATCCCTTTTTACAAGTTCCTTCATATTTTTTAATCCTCATTTGCGATTGTATGATTGTTGATATTTAGCACCATCAAGTGTTTTGGTCTCTAGTTATTGTAAAGTTCAGCTCTTCTGCCGTTTTGTACCGTTTGCAAATTTGTGAGGGCAAGTGTCCCCTTTTTTGTGTTTAAAGGTGTCCCCAGGGTTATTCTGCGGTACACAAAGTCTGGTTCACGACTGTATATCTGTGGTATTTACTAACGTGACTCGTTGTTTGACCGATACTCTAATTCTACGGACTATAAACTACCCCCTACCGACTTTTCACCCTTAATCCCGCTAACAATTTCTCTCCGATTGGCAAAAAGTTTTGATATAAGTATTCTCTGTTATTATTGAACCGTAGTTCACCAAGTATTTTTTCTCCAGACAAATTTCCAATAGTTAATATGTTGTCCTCAAACATTTTACTCTCGCCCTCTTCCGACAATCTATTAAAAATTATGCCTGCTACAGAGATTTTTCTTCTTTTAAGAGCCTCACAAGTAAGTAATGTCTGATTAATCGCACCTAATCTATTCTCAGCGACTATTACTACCGGCAGGCCTAGCGTTTCTGCGACATCAATAATTGTCTCTTTCTCGTTTATCGGAACCATAAGGCCCCCGCTTCCTTCAGCTATAACAACATCAAACTCTTCGCGTAACTTTAGAAAGGATCTCTTTATCTTCTCCGAGACGATCTTTTTTCCATCTATCTCAGCTGCAAGATGTGGTGAAACCGGTACCTTAAATGTATAAGGAGCCATGTCCTCACCGTGTAGTTTCATCAAATTTTCACCGCAATCAATAAACTTCATATGTTCAAGGATATCCTCGGAGACACCACAACTTCCGGTTTGCACCCATTTCTGAGTAATAGTCCTTAAACCCTTCTCAGAAAAGAACTTTAGCAAAAGTCCCGTAACTACAGTTTTTCCTACACCGGTATCCGTGCCTGTAACGAAAAGCGCATTCTTCATTTTTCTGCCCTACAAAAATATATATGATGCGTTGCTCTGATTCCTTTAAATTTTTCTATATAGGCTTTTTCTAAAGCTTTCATCGTATACTTACCCAGAAATATATCTCGAGCCAACCCCTCCCCTCGTGTTCCGCTGCGTTTTATATCCCTCAAAAAATCCCATAAAGACACAAAATCCACGGTAAACTTCTCTTCTCTCATTAATACGTTCTTAAAATATCTCCCTACTATCATTTGAGCTTCTTCAAATGAGATGAATTTCTCAGACGTCAAAGGAAGATACTTGCCAAAGTAATCTGACAATATTTCCTGAAGCTCTTTAAACGTTTCAGGGCCATACATTGAAAAGCATATTACCCCGTTCTCTGTCATAGTATTCTTAAACCTCTCAAGTGACCCCTCAAAATCCTGAAACCATTGAAAGCTTGCATTAGATGTCACCAGGTCAAACTTTTCTCCCGCGAAAATTTCTTCCCCGTCACATACTCTAAATTCTGTTAACTTTTCACCATCTTTACTTCTAGCTATATCGATCATCTCTTCAGACAAATCTATAGCATCAATACTTGCAGCATCATTCATCTCGCGAAGCATGCCGGTATAAAACCCTGTACCACAACCCACTTCTAATATGCGAGAAAATGATCTTTCTCTGATAAACTCTGTTAGACTTTCAGCACACTTCCTCTGAACAGAGGCATGGTTATCATACACCCCAGCATTTCTCGAAAAATTCTGTTCAATAAGTCGTTTATCCATAGAATATTTGCACTTCGTATATCATAAATAAAAACATATTCTGGGGACATCCTTCAACCAGAGATTATACTCCTAAGGGAAGGGTGTCCACAGAACGTGCGTAAATAGCATAAGTTTGACCCATCTTTCCTCTTGTGGGGTGGCACCAAATAGTACGTCCCCGAACCGCATCGCGTCCCAAATTATTCAAACTTCGTTATCGCTTCTATGAAGGTATCCAGCATCTCTTTCGTATGATCAAAGGTCAAAGATATTCTTAACCTTGCCTCGCCTCTTGGCACTGTGGGCGTTCTTACCGGAGTAACCCAAAAACCATGTTCTTTTAGAAACTCGCTCATTTTAATAGCTTTTTCATTATCTCTGACAATAATAGGCACTATCTGAGATTCTCCTCTCACTTCAAAACCCTTCTCCTGCAACTTTCTTCGCAAATAACCAGCATTTGTTAAAAGTTCTGTCCTGCGCTTTCCTTCCCGCTTTACTATTTCCAGTGCCGCTATGTCAGCAGCAATAATGACTGGCGGCAGTGATGTTGAATATATAAAACTGCGGCAGGCGTTTACCATATATTGTTTAAGTTCAAAAGACATCGCCGCATAAGCCCCAAACCCTCCCAGCGCCTTACTAAACGTACCCATAACAATGTCTATATCCTTTTCCAACCCTTTCTCTCCTGCAAGTCCTCCCCCATTCCTGCCAAAAACACCCGTAGCATGAGCCTCGTCAACCATCATAATGCAGTTGTGATCTGTCTTAAGGCGCACAATTTCCTCAAGAGGCGCGATATCCCCATCCATGCTAAAAACTGTTTCCGTAATAATGAGTGAGGCCTTATATTTTTTTCTCTCTGCTTTTAAGAGCTCCCCGAGATGATCTGTATCATTATGCCCGAACCGGAACATCTTCGCTCCTGAAAGACGTATCCCATCTACTATGCTCGCATGATTGAGCCTATCGGAGAATACACAATCATCTTTTCCTAAAATTGCGCTTATTATCCCTACATTCGCCTGATATCCTGAATTAAAAACAAGTGCAGCGGGTTTTTTCTTAAAATCAGCAACTTTATCCTCCAGTTCATCGTGATATGAAGTAGTCCCTGTCATAAGACGCGAAGATGATGAACCCACAACAGGAGAAAGCGCTTTAAACGATGCTGCCGCAAGATCTTTGTTTGACGCTAGCCCTAAATAATCGTTAGATGAGAAATTTATATATTCCTTCCCATCCACAAGAATTTTCCCGTCTCCCGTAGGCACCACAGTTCGTAGCCTGCGCAGCAATCCTTGTTCCTCTCGAAGCTTTAAGAACTTATCTATTCGTTGTTCCATAACCGCTTTATTTCTCCTATTAAAATATTATCGTCTTCTGCCGGACGACCTGCTACAGTAAGGTATCCTCCGACCATCATTCCGTTAGCGCCCGCTGAATACATCATGCTCTGAAAATCTTTAAGCACAGCTTCTCTTCCTGCCGCTACCTTTATCGTAATATGCTCAAGTATTATCCTAAAGATAGCTACAGTTCTTAAAGCCTCTGTCGGAGACATCTTCTCCGCATTCTCAAGTGGCGTTCCTTTAATAGGAACAAGAAAATTTATAGGCACCGAATCAACTCCAAGTTCCTTTAACATTACCGCCATATCAATGCGATCCTGCCAGGTCTCACCTAACCCAATTATCCCGCCGGAACATACTTCAAGTCCGACATTTCTAGCATTACGTATGGTATCTATCCTTTCCCTAAAACTATGAGTTGAAACTATTTCCGGATAGAACCGCTCGGAAGTCTCTATATTGTGATGATATCTCGTTAGCCCTGCGGATTTCAGTTTATAAAATGCATCTTCCTCCAGAGCGCCCAAAGAAGCGCATATATCAATTTCAACTTCGCCGGCTATCATTCTAATGGCGTCTGCGATAGAATCAATCTCTTCCGGAGTAAGCCTATTCCCACTAGTAACTATGCCAAACCGTCCTGCACCGTTTTTTAAGGCCGTTTTTGCAGCATTAATGATATCTTCTTTATTTTTGAGAGAATATTCAGGGATAGAAGTACAGTGATGCGCGGATTGGGCACAAAACTTACAATCTTCGCTACAAGATCCCGATTTTGCATTAATTATCCCACACATCTCCAATTTATTGCCAATATTACCCTTACGAACCCTATTTGCCTCATAAATTAGGTCTTCAGTGGAGCTTTTCAGCAAATTGTCATATTGCATATGTATATATCCTTTTTACGCGCCCTATTGTAAACAAGTCTACCACCAGAGGTTTACAATTACAACAAATATTGAGACCTTCCCATTTTCTGCTACCTACAATATCAATTTAGAATGAAATTCAACAATTACGGTGAGCTACTTGTTCTTAAATAATCCTGAATAAGCTTCTTATGACTCTTAAAGGGTACTTCGGGCATATCTTCCGCCGGGAAAAATCTGGCATCTGAAGCATCGTCACCCACAGAAAGTTTCAGGTCCTTGACCTGAAATTCCATGCCTACTATCATAACATATCCATACGTTTCGCTTTCTTGCAAATGGACACCGACAAGAGTTCCCGCCTTCCCTTTAAGACCAGTCTCCTCTTCCAGCTCCCTTGCTCCAGCTATTTCAATAGTTTCGTCTAGTTCAACAAATCCGCCGGGCAAAGCCCAATGGCCCTTGCAGGGTTCTACTGCTCTTTCTATAAGTAGTAATGAGCCCTTTTCATCCTTGACGATACACGCAACTACGGGAACCGGGTTGAGATAATTTATCCATCCGCAAGAAGAACAAAGAAACCTGTCTCTTCCATCACTATGTCCCTGGACAAGAGCGGATCGGCACATCGGACAATATTTGTAATTTATCATATTTAAACTTTAAAAATTGCTCCGGTTGATGCCGAAGTAACTTGTTTAGCATACCTATAAAGATATCCTTCTTTGACTTTAAAGTCGGGCTGTTCCCATTTTTTAAATCTTTCTTCGATTTCTTTATCGTCCACCATTAATTTTAAAGATTTGTTAGGGATATCTATCTGTATTTTATCTCCTTCTTTAATTATAGCGATAACGCCGCCTTCCTGCGCTTCCGGGGAGATATGTCCAATAGCTGCACCTCTAGTTCCTCCGGAAAACCTGCCGTCAGTTATAAGTGCCACGTCTTTATCAAGACCTTCCCCCACTATAGCAGAAGTAGGACTAAGCATTTCTCTCATTCCCGGACCGCCTTTAGGACCTTCATAACGAATAACTACAACATCACCTTTTTTAATCTTCCCGCCCATTATAGCTTTCATGGCATCTTCTTCAGAATCGAATACTCTTGCGGGACCTTCATATGTAAGCATGCTGTCATCCACCGCTGCTTTTTTCACAACTGCTCCGTCAGGAGCGATGTTCCCAAAAAGAATACTTAACCCTCCGTCTTTTGTATAAGGAGAATCAATCGGTCTTATAACTTCTTCATCTAAATTCTGAACATCATGCAGGTTTTCTTTAACGGTCCTACCTGTAACCGTAAGAATACTTGTATGTATAAGTTTTTTCTTGTTTAGTTCCGACATAACAGCAGGTATACCTCCAGCGAGATCAAGATCCTGCATATGATGTGTCCCGGCAGGAGATATCCGGCACAGATTCGGAGTCTTTTCACTTATCTCGTTAAATAGGCTAAGATCTAGTTTTATCCCCGCTTCATTCGCTATTGCCGGCAGATGAAGTACGGTATTAGTAGAACTTCCGAGAGCCATCTCTACCGTGATAGCATTCTCAAAAGCTTTCTGCGTAGCAATGTCACGCGGTTTTATATCCTTTGCTACAAGCTCCATTATTTTCATCCCACCGACTTTACCTAGCCTAATTCTCTTTGCCATAACTGCGGGTATGGTCCCATTGCCCGGAAGTCCTAACCCTAGAGCCTCACTTAAACAGTTCATAGAATTCGCAGTAAACATGCCCGAGCAAGAACCGGAACCGGGACATGATTCATTCTCAATCTCTTTAAGATCTTTATCGGATATTTTTTTAGATGCATGCGCGGCGACACCTTCAAAAGCGGTTATAAGATCTATATCAACTTTTTTACTGCATCCGGCAAGCATTGGTCCGCCACTTACAAGTATTGCAGGAACATTAAGGCGTAACATTGCCATTAACATTCCCGGGACTATCTTGTCGCAGTCGCATATGCATACAAGCCCGTCTATCGGATATGCTGTACCCATGATCTCTACTGAATCCGCGATAAGCTCCCGTGACGGCAGGGAATATTTCATGCCTTTATGTCCCATGGCTATCCCATCGCAAACACCTATGGTATTGAACTCCATAGGTGTCCCCCCGGCCATTCTAACCCCTGCCTTTACAGCAGCGGCCAGATCTTTCAAATGGTTATGTCCGGGTATAACTTCACTAGCCGAATTAGCTATCCCAATTATCGGCCGGTTAAGTTCTTCATCCGTATATGATAACGCCTTGAATAATGCTCTATGCGGCGTTCTTTCCAGCCCCTTCTTCATCTGATCTGATCTCATTTTATCCTCCTCTAATCTACTTACTTATATTCTGTTCCCTTTAATCTTTCCACATAATGCTGGCTGGAAAAAGATGCTGTTGCTCCGTCACCGCAGGCAGTTACCACCTGGTGGAGTATTTTTGAACAACAGTCTCCTGCGGCAAAAATTCCTTCAGCTGAAGTTTTCATGCCGGCATCTACTTTTATTCCGCCCTTATCTTCACGTTCCACTATTCCTTCAAGAAACCCCGTATTGGGCTCCCATCCGGTAAAAACAAAAACCCCGTCACAGGAAAGATCCGTATCTTCACCTGTTTCCATGTTGTTTACCGTCACAGATGTGACTTTCTGTTCCCCATTGATCTTCTTGATAACGGAATTCCAGATAAATTCTATTTTATCGTTTTCCTGCGCCCTTTCCTGAAGTATTTTCGCGGCACGCAATCTGTTCCTGCGATGTATTAATGATACTTTTTTGCCGAACTTAGTCAGATACAATGCTTCCTCAACAGCTGTATCTCCTCCGCCAATAACAACGATATCTTTGTCCTTAAAGAAAGCACCGTCACATGTCGCACAATACGATACTCCTTTCCCAGTCATTTCTTCTTCTCCGGGTACACCTATCTTCTTAGCTTTCGCGCCTGAAGCTACTATCACAGAAAGCGCTTCATGAACACCGCTCTCATCCTCCACCTGAAAGATGCGTACACCGTCTTCAATACGTTCGGAAAGCTTTGTCACTGTCCCGACATGACTTTCTATGCCAAATTTCTCGGCCTGTTTTTTGAAAATGCTTATCAATTCGAATCCGGTGGCTTTTTCCACTCCGGGATAATTCTCTATGATCTCTGTCATAGTCGCCTGACCCATGACCTCAAAACTTTCGATCATAAGCGTTTTCATGCGGCTTCTTGAAGTATATATACCCGCAGTTAACCCGGCAGGACCGCCGCCGATTATGATAATATCATATATCTCTTTCTTCTTTTCCATCCTATCCCTTTCTTTTTGCAGATCTCGCCACTATATACGAAAAATCGATCCCGCTTTTACTGAAACACAATTACGATGATACTGACCGCTAAATATACGTTTTGCTTTTTCCCCGGAACAATGTGTGGGGCCGGTCTTTTTGATCCCGAATGCTTTTAAATCGGATATTATGTCGCTTATAGCTTCTCTTTCTAACCCGTCAAGATGAAATCCCCCCAAAACCATATACATATTTTCCGTATCAAAATTCTTTTTCGTGTATTTTAAGATATTTAGTATCCCGGGATGTGCGCATCCCGTAATAATTGATGTCCCTTTATCGCCTTTAATCACCAATGCCTGCTCGGGAAGATACTCATCATTATATTCTCCGGCAAGTTCTCCTGTAACAAAAATGTTCGGCACAATTTCTATTGGTTCAATAGCGGTTATAAGCTCCCCTCCCAATTCCTTAACACATTTTTTGAAAGTATCACTAAATGACGGGCATGCATAAACTTTTAACCCACGTTTACGTCTTAAGATCTCCCACAGGCCGCTTGTATGATCCCAATGATCATGAGAGATCACTACGGCTTCAAGTTTATCCGTATTTATTTTCATTCTGTTCATATTCTCTATGAGATTATTTGGGATTTCACCTGTGTCGAATAGGACTTTTCCATCAATCAGACAAGAAAATCCTTCCCCTGATAATAATCCTTTTTTTGCTTCCCTGTCATATATAACCTTAATATCCATTCCTACCCCCTGTCTCCGAAAATCTTAGTCCCGATTCTAACTATATTGGCCCCTTCATCAATTGCGACTTTATAAGAATTTGTCATACCCATTGAGAGATAATCCATTGTTACGCCGGCGATCTCTTCTTTTTTTATTTTATCAAAAAGTTCTTTTGTATTTGAAAAGTACGGTCTAGCGTTCTCGGGATCACCCGAAAGCGGGCCCATTGTCATTAAGCCCCTAACCTTTATATTAGACAATAAAGCTATTTTTTTTACCAGTTTGATTGCGTCTTCCGGATAAACACCGCTCTTTTGGCTTTCCTTCCCGCTGTTTATCTCTATAAAAACAGACATTGTCTTCCCTAAAGCAGCACATTTTCTATTGATAGCTTCTGCTAGCTTCAAAGAATCAACTGTCTCAATAACATCGAAAATCTCAATAGCTTTTTTTACTTTATTCTTCTGCAAATGACCGATGAAATGCCATTTTACCTTATGTCCTATATCGCGGAATGCTCCGGCAGCTTCCTGAACATAATTTTCTCCGATTATCCCTACTCCGCCCTCGATCGCTTCCTCTATTTCACTCGTAGTTCGGGTTTTTGCTGCTGCTACCAACTCAACATTCTGCGGCAGACCCTCAAGTATAGCCTCGACATTTTTCCTTATCAAACCAGTCTCCATTTATTCTATAGTAAGACTTCTTGGTGCTTTATTTTTTTCATGATCCCTGGGCATGCGGATTTTCTTCATGTCCTCAAGTTTATTGTTTTTTTTCAAGCGTTCGTATATAGCTATCCACACACAATCTCTATCCTTGTCGGTCTCACATTTACCATTTTTTGCTCCGCCGCAAGGTCCATTGATCAGAGACTTAGGGCATCTCGTAACCGGACAAATAGCTCCCGTAACAGAAAGTGTACATTCTCCGCACAAGGAACATTTTTGCTCAAATTCAGCCTCTTTTAAAGTGATTTTTTTTATCTCTCCCTGGAAGAGCGTATCATTGGTTGGAAAAATAGATGCATCAGCAATTATCTCACATACAGCCTGCGTTCCCCCTCCACAAGACATACCCAGTAAAGCGTCAGAAGAATTTATCTCTTTCTTCTTCCTGCGATATAACCGCTTTATCTCCAATAAGTTGCAAGCAGGATCAAGCACCGCACATCCGGTAACTTTTTTCCCTTTGTCCGAAAGAACCTTTTCCATCGCCTTTATCTCTTTCTCTCCACCGGTCCTACAGGTAGTAGCACAAAGCTGGCACCCGATCAGGAATATTTTCTTTTTATGCTTAATAGTCTCTAAGATCTCATCAATAGGCTTTTGTCTAGTAATAATCATAGTTACTAATTATATACCTCATATTGTTTTTTAACAAGCAGAAGTATCAGCTCACCTTCAAGGCAGCCAACACCGTTAAATTCACAAGTGCCGTTAACATACATGTACCAACAATTCCGAGCACTGGTATCAAAACAGCTGCAGCCAACAATGATCCAACACATGCACCCGCTAGGTCAAGACCATAACTCACTCCGGCAACCTCTCCTGCACCCGATATATCTTTTGCACATATCTTGTTAGCAAGAGGAAACTGTATTCCTCCCATTATCCCGGCAATTATCGGTATAAAAGTAAGCAGAATATTAGATCCTAGCCATGACATTACTGGAGAATCAGTCAACGAGAGCCATTTGAACATAAACGGTAAAACAAGGGAATATAGACATATTCCCACCTGAACGAGAATAAATATTTTTACATAATCGCGAATATTTCCTATTCTCTTTTCAATTAGTATCCCACCCACAGCTAACCCAGCCATGAACGAAGCAATTATTATGCCCAGTTTGTAGAAAACATATCCGTATATAGCTTGAAACGACAATATCACCGCTATCTGAACAATAATTTCAAAAAATCCTGTTGTCATCACCGCCAGAAGAACGATCCTTTCGACCCCTCTTTTTCTTCCAGCAAGACTGAAAAATAGCATCGCTAAACAAATAAGTACAGTTAAAAGCCAAATCCATTCTTCTCTGATCCTAAACAATATTTTTCTAAAGAATGGTTCATCGAAATGTGTGCTCCAAAAAGACGTGGCATAATAATTGGATATAGGTCTAAAATCAGAGTTTACATCCATCTCTGATGCCGCGTCATTGAGCAAATCGTTCAGATATATAACTCTTTCTTCAGAAAATCTATCAATCAGATACGGTTCACGTATATATTTAGTGTCCAGCATCCTTTCCTGGATTCTACGGCTGAGAACTTTAGGATCATAAGTAAGCATCCCCTTTTTGTTAGATGCTAAAAAATATGCTCTATCTCCGGGAAGAACCAAAACATCGGGAAACACTTTTTTAAGACTTATGTATAATGAACCTAAATACCTTTTAAGTTCTTCCCCTACATAATTCTCTGATGACGTCACCGAAAACGACACCACCCCGCCTGGTCTTAGTTTTCTGTTTATCTCCCTAAAAAAGTCTACAGTATAGAATCTGTTTATCTGAGCGGTATACGGATCTCCAAGATCTATTATCACGCAATCATACTTCTTATCTACCTGTTTTATAAAGAATCTTGCGTCAAGATTTATTACATTTACCTTCTCATCTCCTATTCCTTTCGTCTCGGGCAGATATTTCTCTGCCATAGTTATTATGGTGGGATCTAACTCCAGATAATCAATCTCCTTCACAGGATGTTCTAATATTTCAGATAATGTCCCGTTCATCCCGCCGCCAATCAAAAGCACTCTCTCAGGGCTCTTTGTCTCAAGCAATGCCAAGTGAGCGGTATTCTCGGCTGAAAACCTGTCAGGTACCGTATAAAGATGTAATCCGTTCTCATATATCGAGTGTTGCTTCCTCTGTTCAGTGATAACGATGTTGCCGTAAACAGAGTTTTCAGACGCTTTTACCTTAAATCCTTTCCATAACAATTTTGCCGAAAAGTCTTCCAGATACTTTCCTCCCGAGAAGAACACAGCAGCAGCTGCGATCAAAAGTATCACGTTACCGATCCTTTTGCGAAAAATAACATTCTCTTTTCCCGCGCAATGATGCCTCATAATAATTGATAACGCGAAATTGACGAACCCCAGGACCACAAGAATATACATGGGCGGAAAATTCCTAATAAGAAAATAGGTTCCCAATAACCCTCCGGCAAGCGCACCTATAGCTTCGAGGACATAAACTTTTGCTACACCGAAAAAAGGATCTTCTGTGAAAGTGCTCCACACACGGCAACCTAAAGAGAACATTGCTCCCATCAAAAAACTAGCAGCACTCAAACCCGTGAAAACTATGATCATCATCGGAATATAACCTATCATCTCTCCGATCGAGATACCTAGTAATCCCCGTGAAGATCGTATAAATAGGAGCGTAACAGGAAGGATAACCGCTAAAACTGATTGGCAAATTGAATATATCCGCGCCTTATCATAACGTGCTATTCTGAATTTAACCGAAGCATAACTGCCCACAGCTCCCCACAGAAGCCATCCAGCCAGCATTATTCCTATTGAAAGTTCATTTCCATAAAAGACCACCAGAAGTTCGCGCATAAAAACTACCTGCGCTAACATGGCGGTAAACCCCAGAAGCAGCAATGATATAAAAACGGTTTTCTTGAAACTCATGATATGTTATTCCCAAATACCGGCTATAGAATACCCACAGAACCCGCATTTACCCTTTTTGACATTATTCTCAAGCACTTTGTACCCCATCCTCTTAATAACGGTTTTCCCGCAACCGGGACATACAGTATTTTCCGCCTCAAGTTCCGGAACATTACCTATATACACATAATGCATACCCTCTTCCAAAGCTACATCTCTTGCAGAACGAAGCGTTTCTATAGGCGTGGGGTAAAGTGACCGAAGTTTGTATTGTGGCCAGAATCTTGAAAAATGTATAGGAACATCCTTTCCTAACTCGTCACGTATCCATCTTACCATTTTGCGTATATCATCCATATTATCATTAAGAGTGGGAACGATAAGATTGGTTATTTCTATCCATACACCATTTTCTTTCATAATGGTAAGTGTTCTTAATATATCGTCAAGATCCTGTGAACATACTTTTCTCAAATACTCTTTATTAAATCCTTTAAGATCAACATTTGCCGCATCAATAACCCCGCTTAACTTCCTCATCGGTTCGGCATTGATCTTCCCTCCTGTTACCATAATATTGCGAACACCATTCTCCCTTGCGAGAATCGACGAGTCGAGAACATATTCATAAAAAACTATCGGTTCAGTATAGGTATACGCAATTGATCTGCAGCTATTATTAATGGCCGCTCCTACAAGATCTTTTACTGATAATCTTCTATTGGTGGTTTCTTCCGGAGGTCTTTGAGATATTGTCCAGTTTTGACAATACTTGCACCTTGAATTACATCCAGCGGTGGCTACTGAAAAAGCTTTGCTTCCCGGAAGCATATGGAATAAAGGTTTCTTCTCGATAGGATCAACATGAACAGAACAGATCAACTCGTATACCAGCGTGTACAATTTACCCTTAACAGGCTCTCTTACCCCGCAAAACCCTCTTTGCCCATCCGCTAAAAAACATTTGTTAGGGCACAAGAGACATCTAACAGCACCGTCACCGGCATTTTCATAAAACATGGCCTCTTTCATGCCACGTTTTTCACCTATAAGTGCATACGCCTTATACTTGGAGAACATATCAAACAGATAGATCGACGCCCCAGCACTTATACCTATCGCAGCGCATTTCTTAAGAAAATCACGTCGCGAGATCTTTTTGTGCCATATACTTTCCGGAACATTGAGGTCTTTCATGCCTTGTCCTTTATCTTATTCTGAAACCCTTACCTGTATCTTACTTGCCAAATCCTTATCCACCGCGAACTGGCTTTCTCCTATCTGGAACAAATACGCGGGACGCCGGCGAAGCAGCTGTACAGATAGTCCCGGCAATATGCCCATTGAAGTAAGTTTATTAAGCACTTTACTGTTCTTGGTACGTATATACGCTATTCGGCCGCGCTGTTTAGGTCTGCATTCCGAAAGAGGCGCTATGACCTTCTGAGGCATTTTTCTGTTATCCCTACAACATTTACCTTCCGGGATACTGCTCCCATGAGGACAAGTCATTGGATGCCCAAGCAAAGTACATATATTTGATTCCACATCTTTTTGCAGGGCATGCTCAAACTTACATCCTAGTTCATGCAGTTTGGCAGGTTTAACCATAAGAACGTCCGCAAGGAGCCTTTCTGACAAACGATGCCGCCTGACACAGCTGCGCGATTCTCTCCAACCTTTGTCTGTAAGTTTGAGGTCATTTTTGTCCTGTTCCGCATACCCTCCGGCTATCAAGTCTTTTCCGTCAGGATCATCGCATGCCATATCCAGCATCCAGACAGTCTCCTTTTCTTTGTTCATGATCCAATATTTTTCCAATATTTCCTGGGCTCTTTCTGAAATATTCATTTTCTTTTCTTCCTTTCAATAAAACTTTTAATTTTTTTGATCCATGCCGGTTCGGGAACGACCATATACCCGCACCGAGGACACTTTATTTTACCGCATTGACTGAATATAGAACATCCCTGGCATCCTTTTTTTTCTCCGCAAGACTCGAACTCTAACCCGCAAAACGAACACTTCATAATTTTACTCCAAGACCGTTAAGTATAGAATTAAGCAAAAACCCTATAAAAAAAGCGAACGGAAAGATAAAAAGCGCCATCCCTATGGCCATAAGCTTACCTCTCTCTTTCCATGTCACAACAAACTGGGCCACGCACGGCACAAAAAGTGTAAGAACAACTGACGCAATTAGCAGCCCGTTCCCTCCCAGCTCTCCGCTTTTTGCCAGATCAAAAAGACCCGCAGCACCAAAATCTCGTCTGAAAAAACCGTACAGGAAAGCCGGAGAAGCATTTTCCGGTATCCCGGCCCATTTCACCGGATACGCCATAAATCTCACCAGAATATCGAATATACCCGTTATTTTGCCTACCCATATCATGACACTTGCCGCAATAAAAACTGGTATTATCTCCTTAAAATACCAGACCATCCTAGTATATGTCTTTGTGAACACGTTAACAAAACTCGGCATTCTTAACGGAGGCAGCTCCATAAAAAAGGATACATCTTCCCCTTTGACAAGTATTTTTCCAAGAAATCCTACTAAAAGAAAAACCATCGCCACCGTTCCCGCCCAGATACACATCATCATCGGTTTTCCGCCCATCAACCCCAAAAGAACGCCTAATTGAGCAGAACAAGGTATCGCGAGAGCCAGAAGAAAAGTAGCAATTATCTTTTCTTTTTTTGATTCTAAAGTTCTGGTCACGATAGTAGCCATAGTATCGCATCCGAACCCCAGGGTTAAAGGAATAACAGAACGTCCGCTAAGCCCGATCTTCTTGAACATGCGATCAACCAGCATAGCTAACCTAGGCAAATATCCCGTATCTTCAATTATCGAAAATGCCACGAAAAATGTAAAGACTATAGGTAATATTATTGCAAAAGCATACCTAGCCCCCAAAGTTATTATCCCATATTCTCCCGCAAACAATCCGAAGAATATCCCGTCACCAAACATTCTATGAAAAATTATATCTACATTAGGGTTAACATACTTTTCGAACACATTGGCTTCTATAAGGTCTACCAATGTACCCGCCCCAAATTCACCCACAAACTTGTAAAGACCGAACCAGAGTACCGCAGCTAATATGGGTAGACCCAGAATAGGATGCACCATTATCTGACTAAGCCCTTCTTTCCACCCGCTGCTCTTCCGCGTTGCGGCACCTAAACGCTCTTCAAGCACTTCCTGCGCTGTTTCGTGCCTGGCAATGGAAATCTCCCTCTCTATCCTTTCGTGAGGCAGTCCCGCCGTTATCTCCTTTATGCTTTCATGTTCTTTCTCTTCCTTAAGAACATCCAACCCATATTCATCGTTCTGCAATACCAAAAGTGCTAAAGCTCTGGAAGACAAGACGTATCGGTTTTTTATCAACCCATACAGATCCCGAATTTTATCTTCCACCTCGGCAGGATAAACCACTTTTTTAACATCTGTGAACTTGTATCTATCTTCCATCACCTCAACTATCCTAGAACACAGATTCTCTACCCCGAGCCCTTGAGTTGCCACAGTCTCCACAACGGGAATTCCAAGATCATGTTCCAAATGCGCGATATTCATTTTCATCCCGCGCGCCAGAAACTCATCATAAAGGTTCAGCACCAGTATCACGGGTTGACCGGTCTCTATAAGCTGGAGTGTAAGCGGCAGCATTCTCAACATATTTTTTGCGTCAACCACATGCAGCAGGCATCCTGCATCCTCGCTAGTCACAATTTTTCGCGCAACATCCTCTTCAGAAGTTATAGGCCGCAACGAATACATTCCTGGAGTATCAATAACAGAGAACTTATGATGCGCTCCCACCTTAATGTTCCCGTGCGAAACATCAACGGTAGTTCCCGGATAATTACTTACCGTGACATAACTCCCCGTTAGAGCATTAAAGATAGCGCTCTTACCCACATTAGGACTGCCAACAAGAATTACTTTTTTATCCTGACCCATTATTTTCCCTTCTAAGCCCTTTCCAAAACATGCTTGAGCCCTTCATTAAACAGATTCTCTATATGCTCATCATTAAGCCGATAGAACGCCTTCCGCCCTTCCTTACGACACTTTATCAGATCAAGATCTTTTAGCGGTCTGAGTTGATGCGATATAGCAGAATGACTCATCCCTAAAAGAAGAGACATTTCAACTACACATAATTCTTCTTTTGACAACGCAAATATCAACTTGGTCCTTGTAGGATCCCCTAACACGCGAAAGGTTCTGGAAAGTTTGCTGACCACTTCCGGGGAATCCATTTTTTTCCTTATTGCTTCTATTATCTTTTTTCTGGGCATTATCATCTCCTCGTTATTGCTATATATGAACAACTGTTCACATGTTAACATGTCCTGCCGGAGGTGTCAATAAAAAAGTAATTGAAGCCATATAAAAAAATAGGGACGTCTCCCTTACGAGTGACGTCCCTATTTTTTTTAAAATGAAGCAGATCTATAAGCCGGGTTCTGTAGGCGCATGCGCCTGATAGCTATCCATCTGGGACTGCCATTACTGACAGCCTCATGCGACCTACCCGGAGGTCATAGCGGAACTAGCCGCTCCGCACCAGTCCATCCGCATGTACGGATTTTTCTGATTCCCTCCCTATTTGGTCTTGCTCCGCGCAGAGATTACCGCGTTTCACCCTTCCCTGTTAAGGGAAGACTCGTCTCTGTGGCTCTCATTTTCCTAAGAAAACGACCCCAATGGGGTTATCCTCGCCTCTCGGCGGACGGGTATTACCCGCTACGCTGCTATCTGGAGCCCGGACTTTCCTCTCCGTACGAGAACTCGCACAGAGCAGCTATCCGATCTGCTCCTTCTGTATTTTATACCAGAACCTTATATTATACAAGTGTATTGAGATCTAAAGCATTATTGACCAATTTATCCGCTTCTTTGTTCTCTTCCCGAGGTATTTCATTGATCTTTACAGCTTTGAAAGACTTAATAAGGCTATCTGCAATAACAAAAAACTTTCTGATATTACGATCCTTTACCTTATATTGACCTTTTAACTGACGTGCGACCAACTGACTATCCAAATGCAAGGTTATCTCGGTCGCTTTTATTTTGAGGGCTTCTTGAAGTGCGCATATAACTGCGACATATTCGGCTACATTATTGGTGGCATCCCCTATGAATTCAGATATTTCGCTTATCTTCACACCTTTATCATTCAAAAGGACTGCACCTACACCTGACGGTCCGGGATTTCCCCGGGAACCTCCATCAGTAAAAATTTCAAGCCTCTTGGCAGACTCAATTTTCGACATAAAGCATTCTTCCGCAATTCTCACAAAGGACTATCGTTTTCTGAAGTTTCGCGTCATTGATTATCTGTGGTCTCAAATGCATATTACATTCGCTACAGGATTCTCCATTAACTACCGCAAGGGCTGTTTGTCCTTTATTAGCCAATATTCTTTCGTACACATCGAGAATTTTGCTGTCTATGGAAGCTGTCATCTCTTCTCTCTCTGCCCCTAATCCTTTAAGCATTTCGAGAAGTTCTTTCTCTTCTTTTACTATCGCACTCTTCTCACTCTCTACACTATCTCCTTCAGCCGCAAATATTCCCTCTTCCTTTTTCTTCTTCGCCTCTGCGGATTCTATTTCATCCAGCAGACCTATTATCTCTTCTTCCAGCAACGATGCGTCGGCTTTCAGACTTTCTATTTCTTGCTGGAGAGCTGTATACTCTTTGTTCTTCTTTATAAGATTAAGCTCACCCTGATGTTTCTTTATCTTTTCCTCTTTTTCTCTTAGATCATTCTCTCTGTCATTCTTTTCGACTTTGGCTTGTTTTAAGTTTTCTTCAGCTTCCTCCAGCCCGCTTCTTTTAGACCCCAAAGAATCATCCATTTCTTTGATGCGTACTGGAAAAGTATCCTTCCTAGACTTCATCTCATAGATACGCACATCTATCGATTTGATCTTTATCAATTTTTCAATATCTTCTCTAATGTCAGTTTTTTCTGTCATTTTTTCCTTTTTTATCTGTTGTTCTCGTCCCACCTAATGGTGGGCGCAGGGGGACTCGAAGCCTCGCCCGGAGGTCTCGGCACCCGCTCGAACATTACGTCCTCGCTCGCCTCCGTATATGTTGTTCTCGTCCCACCTAATGGTGGGCGCAGGGGGACTCGAACCTCCGACCTCATGCATGTGAAGCATGCGCTCTAACCAACTGAGCTATGCGCCCTGATAGTCGTATACCTCTATTCCTGTACGGCCCGCCAGCTGCTTATAGAACAAGAACAGTTGAAATAGATCTTATCCTCCTTCGTCTACCTATTATATCCTATCTGACTACGGCGGATAGCTTCCGCTTTTTCTATATGGCTTGCCAGCTGGAGCCAGATAATATTTAAATAAGTAGGCGAAAGCTGGTGGGGGCACAAGGACTCGAACCTTGAACCTACTGATTATGAGTCAGTTGCTCTAACCACTTGAGCTATGCCCCCACCGATATGCATAATAAAGCCTAAAAAGCTCCCTTATCGAAAGCGTATTATAGCATAGCCCTCAAACATCTTTCAAGGATAAAAAAAGAGGGTGGATCTTATGACCCACCCTCTCAACCTTACAAAAAAGAAGCTATATTATTTCTTCTTTTTCTTAGCAACTTTTTTCTTCGCAACTTTTTTCTTAGCTACCTTTTTCTTAGCAACTTTTTTCTTGGCAACTTTTTTCTTAGCTACCTTTTTCTTAGCAACTTTTTTCTTTCTTACAACTTTTTTCTTCGCAACTTTTTTCTTAGCAACTTTTTTCTTCTTCACAACTTTTTTCTTCGCAACTTTTTTCTTCTTCTTTACAACCATTTCTTTCCCCCTTTGTTAGTACTTCTTGCAAATTATTTCTTTATATTCTCTTTTGTTTAAAATATACATCATATTTTATGATTTGCAAGTGAAGTGCAGTTTTTTTTTGCGGGAAAAATATAAAAATTATTTTTTTTGAGACCGTAATTTTAACGGTTTTTACCGTCTTCGAATTCAACTCTGGTTTTTCTTGTTTTGTTTTCTGAAACTCTTTATTGGCAGTAGCTATAGAGGACTTTAATCTTTAGCGAAAGTTATTGATGCTGTTCGCATCTTCAGTATCTTCTTAAGCTCATTGTCAGAATTTTTAAACGTTCTCACAAATTCTACGGCGACACCGAAGGTATTTATCATTTTTTTATTTATTTTTTCGCACCTCACTACCCTCGATATCCATTGCATTGTTTTTGATGACACAGAAGTAGATATTGAACATTCTACTACTTCTCCGATATCAAAGCTGTCTATACTCAAAAAGTACACTCCTCCCAAGCTTATATTCTCTGATGTGGACATACCGCTTTTTGGATTTATATTTTTGAGGGTTCTGTATTTAACAGTAAACCTATGAATGGATCTTTTGAAGGCTCTTTTCTCGTCTGTGATCATTTAC
Source organism: Candidatus Aadella gelida (assembly GCA_030765205.1). GTDB lineage: Bacteria > Omnitrophota > Gorgyraeia > Tantalellales > Tantalellaceae > Aadella > Aadella gelida. Next base: position 31,761 of record JAVCDB010000094.1, read on the forward strand.
ATATACCGTTCCGGTGCACTATCGAGTTCTTTAAACCCTGGAGAGAACTTTTCAGACTTTCTGCCAAAACATACCCCCAGCTGTTCAAACAAGCTAATCTGATCAAGATCAACATGTCTTTGCTCTATGGCTTTTTCCGACGGCATATATCTTATTTCGTTACCTTTAACTCCTGAAAGAGTAACCCCAAAGATCCCTTCCTTGAGAAGTTTAACGGCTGCCGCACCGACTTCTTTTCCAAAGTTCACATCGTAAGCAGTACTGCGTCCGCTGCGTACCAGGTGCCCCGGGGTCACCGATCTCACCTCAGGTACCTCGTACATCCCCTTCACAAAAAGATGAGTCTTTTCCATGAAATTTTTTATAGTATCGTCCTTTTCGAAACGTTTAGTTATTTCCTGGCATACATATTTACTGGCCCCCGCAAGTTTCTTATGACCAAAGGAATCTGCTCCCGCTCCTTCTTCCACGATCTCGGATCCCGAAGCGTCTCTCAGCCCTTCGGCGACTATTATTATATATGTGCCCGCGTTGACATCACTGCTATTTATCCGTCTCATCAGAGTCTCTTTTACATGCTCATAAAGAATGTCAAAATCTACCGGAATTTCCGGAATTATGATAGCATCCGCGTCTGCGGCTATTCCTCCGCGGAATGCGGTATGCCCGGCGTATCTTCCAAAAACTTCCATTACTATCACTCTGTTATGAGTTTGACCGGTAGTTTTTAGTTCATCAGCATATACCGCTATTTTATTTATAGTAGAATCTCCGCCTACGGAATATGTTTGGAGGTCAAGATCCATCGTCTTTGGAACATGAACACACTGTATCCCGTTTTTATGAAGATCTACCATCACGCTTCCGGAATCATCCCCACCACTTATTACCAAAGCGTCAATGTCGAATTTCTTAAGACCTTTCTTGATACGCTCGTACTTGGCTTCATCCTTGATGTTTTTCACTTTGACCCTGGAGTGTCCCGCTTCGGAACCTGCGGAATTCGCGTTGAAAAGATCCATTCTGTCAGCGGTAAGTTCCGTAAGTTCATTAAAATCCACAAGATTATATAACCCTGCGTATCCATTAGGAATAACGAAACATTTTATATTTTCACTGCATGCCATTCCTGCAGCTCCTTTAAGAACCGCGTTAAGTCCTCCACAATCGCCTCCGCTTGTCAATACCCCTATTTTTCGTACTTCTGACATCAATCTTTCCTCCTTTTTTTCTAAATAGTA
>JAVCDB010000022.1 GCA_030765205.1 Candidatus Aadella gelida
CAGGAACTTTAGGCAATTGAGTTGTATCAATAACTCCTGTCATTGCCTGGGCGCTCTTTTCCGCTAGATCCCGGGCTGTCTCAAGGTCGCCGTCAAGCGCTGCATCGGCTGCCTGCTCAGCTAAGGCAGTACTTGCCGCGAGCTGTTGTGTCACATCATCTGTAGTCTCCACGCTTGGTTCTTCGTGTATCCAATATTCACCTTCTTCCTGTCCAAAATCGACTCCGCCATCTATATCGATGAACATATGGTCCATGTCACCGTGCTCCTTGCTGATATATACGAGAGAAACAAATCCTTTTACTTTGGTGGGCACAGGATTCTTGACGGGATCAAATGCAGATATATTTACTTCTATGTTATTTTTTTTAATCCAACGGGCAAAAGCGATGACTTTTTCAGTTTCTCGCATAATGTGCAGGCTGGGGTAGAGTTTAGCGTAAGCGTCATAACGCTGAGTGAGCCCAAGAGCGTAAATATCCAAGCTTTGTTCAAAAACCCCCAAGTCGCCATAAAGGGGTTCAACGCCTATGTCCGGTTCGGCATAAACAAAAGCAACACCACTCTTATCCTGGAAGCTATCCATTTTTACGACTCCTGGTTTTATCCAATAGCGGAGTTGGCCTTCATCAGGAAGCGGAGTACCGAGACGCTCCGATTCTGAGGCAAGAAATTCTAGTGAAGACTGATGACCGGAAATAGAAAGCGTTTCCGGATTAAGAGAAGTAATATACTTTAAAGCATAGTCTGCCTCGAACATTACCCGCATTAAAGGCGAATCACTAGGACGTCCATAAAGCCTGACTCCCGAGTAAATAGTAGGAAGGTTTCGATACATGGCCTGAAGGGTATTCTGGGAGAGCACAAAACTTTGAAAGACATAAAGGCGCAGAGCTTCTTTTTGCAGGAATTGGGAGCGGTCCTCAAGGGTGTATGCCAGGTCTTCGTCCCGAGTATATCCATTGCGGTAACGATCAGCCATACGATCGACTTCAGCCGAGGGCACTCCTAATCCTTTGAGCAATACGCGATAACAAAGCGAATAGACCCGTCGGCCCGCAGTTTCAACGTTTATGAGCTTTGTGTCATTATAGTCGCTCCGAATTTGTTGAAATTCTTTATTAATGTGTAAAAGAACGCATAGTTCCAGAGTTGTTTCGTAATTAGTTGTATCACTGCGTATTTCCATTTGTGCTTTGGAAAAAACCACCAGTGCCTTCCCAAATCTTTCCTCAATGCCCAGGCTTGTGAAAAGTTTTCCAATGAAGTTTCCGGTTAGCCTATATTGCGTATATGTGGTTTGATTGCTTTTAGGGTCCCAATCTAGATAGGCTCGGAACTCTTCAGGCGTGATCCCCATTTTTTGACGCATCCGGTGTTCAAAAATAAGTTTTTCTGGAATGGGCTCTTTCGAGTGAAGAACGGACATAAGCGTTTTTGTCATCCACTTGATTCCGTATTCTGTGTCAGTGTTTATGCGCCGCATTTCCGCGTCTATGACTTGTTTGGCCTTTTTTACAGCAGGTTGAGCTGATTGATAATCAAGAGAAAATGATGGATAAGGATCCGTCAGTGCATCGGCAAGCAAATTACGGTACGGAATCGTACCGGAAGCATAAGCTGTGTCGTAGGTGCCGATGAAGAGGACACGGCCGGTTTCTTCGTCGATCATAGCGTATTTGAGAACATTTATCTCTTCAATCTTCTGACTTAAAGAACTTGAAGGTGTATAGTTTATACGAAGCGTGGCTTCATTTAACGCGATGTTGTCGGTAAGGTTTTGTGATCCAGGGCTGAAGTCCATCAGGTTTACTCCCAACCGGGGAAATACACCTATCGGGGGAAGATATATGGTGAGGGTATCAAAACGCGTTTTTTTATCAAAGCGGCTTTTCCGGTTGGATCTTTTAACGACAATAGAATGTTTGCCGGCTGCTACCTTTTTACTAAGAGCAATAAATTCTTCAATGTTGGCGGATTTAATGCCGTCCATACTGACAATAATATCGCCCTCTTGCAGACCCGCCTGCGAAGCGGCGGAATCAGGGTTGACATAATTTATTAAGACTTCAGATTCAGTTGTTTGAGCAGTTTGTGATCGCCGCTGCCGCGTCGCACTCGTGTCTTTTTTAGGTTCTTGAGCAAAGCGGCTTTTTCGACGCCGCGAGATTGGTGCGTTTTGTCCGAATGAAGAAGGCAAAAATGACCCGCTGACAGAAAAGATAACCGACAATACTAGGACAGATGACAGTATTCTTATTTTCTTATTAAGTATTACCATTCGTATCATTCCTTTTTTATTTGTTGCCTGTAGTGAAAAGGCCAACGGTTTAAATAATTTTATTTAGTAGATAATTATCTTACCATAAATCCCAAGATGCTCAACGTACTATCCACAATGTTTATAGTTTACATGTTTTAGTTGCCTATTATTTAACGCTTTAGTAGACTGTACCTGTACATAAGTAGCATTGCTTAACAGGAGGAATTTGGATGAGGGTTTTGATCTTTTTGATGATGATGGGGTTTGTCCCGGGGAATTTGGTTGCTGATGAGGATGCGGTTACTTATGCTAGTCCATCGGCGACTATGAAGCTTCAGAAAGTAGATATGAGCGGGGGAAAACCTTTGATGCAGGCGCTTGAAGAACGAAAGTCGAGTCGGTCTTTCAGCGATAAGGAGCTGTCAGAGCAGGAGTTATCTGAACTTTTGTGGGCTGCTTTTGGAATAACCCGGCCGGAGTCGGGGAAACGTACTGCACCGTCAGCCCGTAATATGCAGGAAATTGAGGTTTTTGTTTCAATGAAAGAAGGCCTGTATCTTTATGATCCTAAGCAACATGCATTAGAAATGGTACTGGAAGAAGATATACGCGCTGTAACGGGGAAACAGGATTTTGTGGCAGATGCACCGGTTAACCTTATTTTTGTGGCGGATTATTCTAAGATGGATGATGTGGGTAAGATGAGAGATTTTTATGCGGCGATAGATACCGGGTATATTTCTCAGAATGTATATCTGTACTGCGCGTCACAAGGTCTTGCGACAGTCGCGCGAGGTTGGTTTGATCCGGAAAAGCTAGGGAAAGCTATGGGTCTCGGTTCCGATGAAAGGGTAATTCTTACCCAGACGGTTGGATATAGTAAATAAACGAAGTAAGGGGCCGCAATATTCTTGAATCATAGCCCCTCTAGTTTTCAGTAATATAAAGAGAATAAGGTGAATTGTGTTGACAGGAAACGGGCTTCGTGTTATTATTTTGAAAATCGTGTTACTGAATTATTAGGAGAATTGATGTCTGAATTATTTCGTTTTGGAGTGTCTTTGGAAAAAGACCTTCTTGATAAGTTTGATAAAGTTATCAGGAAGGAAAATTATTCCAATAGGTCAGAAGCTTTTCGAGACCTGATACGGGAAAAGCTCGTGAAGACAGAATGGCAGAAAAAAGGCAATGTGGCGGGCGCGATAACGCTTGTGTATGATCACCACAAGAGGGATCTTTTAAATGTTCTCACGGATATACAGCACGATTTTCATAATGTGATCATATCGGGGCAGCACATCCATCTTGATCACAATAATTGTTTGGAGATTATAGTAGTAAAAGGAAAGCCCAGAGATATAGAAGACCTTGCCAATAAGCTAAAAGCGGCAAAAGGGGTCAAGCACAGTCAGCTTAGCATGACATCGACGGGGAAGACTATAAGATAAAATTTTTTTACATATCAGTAGCACGAATATTAAATAAGTAGCATTAAAAAAGGAGGAGAGATGAAGAAAGGGGGAGTTTATGTATTGCTTTTGTTCTTGCTGATTCTTGGGGCGGGAATAGATGCCGCGCGTGCCGCGGATATGCCTACTAATGAGGAACTGTTCAAGGAAATAAAAGAGCTTAAAATAATAGTGCAAAAGCAAAATGAGAAGATAGATAACTTAGAAAAACAAGTTTGTGGACAGCAGGAAATAATAAATAAGAACAGTGAAGTTCTTAAAAAAGAAAAGAATCAGGACATTTCGGTTAAATTGAGGCATGAATTGGACAGCATGAACACGGTAGGGGGTTTTGATATCGGAGTTGAAACTACATTTGTAGGGCAAGGGACTGTCAATGCAAACAATGCCGCGGCTCCAGACTCCGAGGATTCACGGTTTGATGGGTCATATTCTTTAGATCTGACAATGGCTAAAACATTTGATGATTATGGTATGGCTTTTGTCCATATGGAAGCGGCCCAGGGCAACACGATAGAAAGTGAGTTAAGCGTTTTTAGTAATGTTAACAGAGATGCCGGAGAATCAAATGCGCATGTCGATGTAACAGAAGCGTGGTATGAACAGTATCTTTCCCAAGATCAAGTTACAATTACCGGAGGGAAAATAGGCGCTGACACCTATATCGATACTAACGAATACGCAAATGATGAAAATACACAGTTTCTGGGGCATATTTTCCGCAATTCAAGTGTTATAGACTTTCCTGATGATAATGCGTTGGGCGGGAGAATATGTTTATCTCCTGGGTCGGTAAGCTTTATAGACGTAGAAGCTATCTATATGGATGAAAACGGAGATTGGGAAAACTTATTTGATAATCCCTTTATTGCCACTCAACTGAATTTTAAACCGGCTAAAGCGTTTGGTTATGACGAAGAAGTTTGGGGAGGTAATTACCGAACTTATTTCTGGTATAACGGGGCTCCTCATCCAACCGTGAAAAACGCTGACGAAATCGAAAGGGGAAATATTGGTTTTGGCTTAAGCTGCGATCAAATGATTACGGATACATATGGTATATTTGGACGTTTTGGTTGGGCGGATCCTGAAAAGAATGATCTTGAATATGATTGGTCAGTAGGCGCGCAGATGAGCGGGAAATACTGGATGAGAGAAGAAGACGTCTTGGCCATAGCAGTAGGTCAGGCAATTCCCGGGAAAGAATACAGAGATATTAATGAATTTGATAAAGCCGAGACACATCTTGAAGCTTATTATTCTTTTAAGATAAATGATCATCTTGTTCTGTCCCCTGACGTACAGATGATATGGGAACCCACCGGCGGAGGAACTACTTCTGGGGAAGCAACAGATGCTATTTTTGTTTACGGGATAAGAGGACATATGGATCTATAGTGGAAAAGGGGATCCGCCTTCGCCAACCTATTTTATGGTATTTGGCTACGGCGGATTAATTCGCCCCGTCGTTTTGCTTTGCAAAACAAAGCAGCGTGGCTCATTAAAAAGGAGGAGAAAATGCATATTCCAAATTCTATGTTACATGGGCAAATTTGTCCGGTAACAGCTGTTCTAAGCGCATTAGGCGTAATATTTGCGGCTTTTATGGCATCAAAGTCTAATAAGAAACCAACTGCTGCGAGGTTCGGCGCTATTACAGCGCTTATATTTGCCGGACAGATGATGAATTTTCCGATTTCAAATGGTACATCGGGGCACTTATTGGGAGGAGTAATGGCGGTAGCGCTTTTGGGAATGCCTTTTGGCGTACTAGCAATGTCGCTTGTTGTTACAATACAATGCTTGGTCTTTTCTGATGGGGGGTTCGGTGTATTAGGAGCAAATATACTTAATATGGCAATTTTAGGAACAATAACAGGCGGAATAATTAACAAATATCTTTGCAAAAGATCCGGGAGGAGTAATATTAGTCTAGGGATTGCGGCATGGGCGTCTGTAATGATAGCGGCCTTAGCGTGCAGCGTAGAACTGGCTCTTTCAGGTACTATATCATTGTCCAAAGTAATAGTGGCAATGTTGGGGACACATGCGGTAATCGGGACAGGAGAAGGCTTAATAACGGTAGCGGTATGTTCCGCATTAGCAGCAGAGCCAATAAAGACTTCGCCGAAAAGATCTGTTCTGGTGCCACTGGTTGCAGCCGGCATCATCGCTACGATGATGAGTCCTTTTGCAAGTGGATTTCCAGATGGATTGGAATGGGTAGCTGAAAAATACCAATTTCTTCATAATTCAGCACCGTCTTTTGTCAGTCCACTGCCTGATTATTCTGTTTCTCTGGTTAAGGGCGAAGCGATGGCTACAGGCTTAGCCGGATTAATAGGAGTAGTTCTTACTTTTTTCATAGCATGGGGTGTGGCAAAGATGTTGATTTTACCAATACGCCAAAAAGTAACAATATAATTACGGCAAATTAAGCATATTTAAGGGCCTCGATTGTTTTAAGCGCAGTCGGGGTCTTTTTTGGCTGCAGAGTAGGAGTAGTAGCTGGGGTTTAAACCCCAGCTACGGTTGTGGATCGTTGCAGCTACGGTTGTGGATCGCTGTCATCGCAGGGAACCCGCCTATTGATGTTTTCGTAATTTTTGTAAACTAATATTTTTTCTTGACAAAAGAAGAGGGGGAGGGTATAATTGATAATGGAAACCATTTTCAATAAGAAAAAGGAGTCGAATATGCCGGGCGGAAGAATGGGAGCAGGATGGGGCGGAAGGTTCAGAGGGTGTGGGTACAGGATGACCATACCAAGGCAGATTATAATGAAGGTTTTAAGCGGGACAGATAAACACCTTAGCGCCGAAGATATATATATGAAAGCACATAAGACAAACCAGGATATGGGCCTTACTACGGTTTATCGCACATTAGAGCTTCTCATGCAAATGGGTGTAGTAGTTAAATTTGATTTTGGTGATGGGAGAGCGAGGTATGAACTTACAGAGGGGACGAAAAGTAAGCATCATCACCATTTGATTTGCACAAGCTGTAATCGGATCGTCGAGTATACTGATTTTATGGATGAAGAAATGGAGTTTTTGAAACGTGCCGAAAAGGGACTATCTAAGAAGCACAAGTTTGATATAAAAAGCCACATAATCCAATTTTATGGTTTATGTGATAAATGCAAGAAGAAAAAATAAGGAGGTGTGTTATGCCAGGTTATGATAAAACAGGACCGAATGGAGCTGGTTCAATGACCGGTGGAGGCAGGGGTTCTTGCTCTACTGCGGGAAATAATGTCACGGGACGTCCTCGAGCAGGCGGGTTTTTTGGCAGAGGAGGAGGTCGAGGCAGAAGGAATCGATTCTATGCTACAGGTCTGACAAGGTGGCAAAGAAACGAGTCTGTGCCAGCAAATGAAAAAGAGGAGTTAAAGTCTGAAGCTGAAATGCTCAAACAAGAACTCAAAGATGTCCAGGCTTGTATTGATGCTCTGGAAAAAGAGAAATAAAGGGTCCAGCCTTCGCCTAACTAATTAAAGGTTATCTGGCGGCGGCGGGTTAATTCGCCCCATCGTTTTGCTTTGCAAAACAAAGCAGTGGGGCTCACTAAGGAGGATAATATGCGTATAGCTATTTCAACAGAGGGAGACGATGTCTCCGCCCATTTTGGGCGATGTCCCTCATTTACTATAGTTGACATTGGAGATGGTGCTATTACAGGTAAAGAAGTAATAAA
>JAVCDB010000016.1 GCA_030765205.1 Candidatus Aadella gelida
CAAATTTTCTTAGATCAATATCTTTGGCAAGAGGCATATTCTTAGTATGTATTTTGAATATTTCAGATCTGGTTTTTTCATCCGGTACCGGCATCTCAAGTAAAAGATCAAACCTTCCGCTACGCAGGAGGGCGGGATCAATTAAATCCAATCTATTGGTTGCTGCCAGGACTACAACCCCTTTAAGTTCTTCGATCCCGTCCATTTCGGTTAAAAATTGACTTATTACTCGTTCTGTTACGTGCGCATCCGTTGAACTTGAACCACGTCGGGGCACGAGGCTGTCTATTTCATCCAAAAAAAGAATTGTCGGCGCTGCTTGTTTTGCTTTTTTAAATATTTCTCGTACACCCCTTTCTGATTCACCCACGTAACGACTGATAAGTTGCGGGCCCTTTATGGATATAAAATTAACACCACTTTCGTTTGCTACGGCCTTGGCCAATAAAGTTTTTCCCGTTCCGGGGAGGCCATAAAGAAGTATCCCTTTGGGTGGCTTTGTGTTCGCCTTTGCAAAGGTATCTGAATACTTAAGCGGCCACTCAATGGCTTCTTTTAAGTCTTCTTTGATCTTTTGCAATCCACCTACATCTTCCCATTTTACGTTAGGCACCTCCACAAAAACTTCCCGAATCGCCGACGGTTCCACTTCTTTCATTGCTTCAGCAAAATTATCCATTGTTACTTCCAACGCCATTAATGTTTCATATGGTATATCGGATAGTTCAAAGTCAATTTTTGGTAAAATTTTACGGAGAGCTAACATAGCCGCTTCCCTCGCCAATGCTTCCAGATCCGCCCCGACAAATCCATGGGTGATTTCCGCTAATTTTTCTAAACTGACGTCTTTTGCCAACGGTACACCTCTTGTATGAACCTGCAATATTTCCAATCTTCCTTTTTTATCAGGGATTGGGATGGAAATCTCTCTATCAAACCTGCCCGGCCTTCTCAAGGCTGAATCGATGGTATTGGGAATATTGGTAGCGGCAATAACAATAACATGCCCTCGGGATTCCAACCCATCCATCAAAGCCAGAAGCTGGGCAACTACTCTGCGTTCAACCTGTTTTTCTCCGCCCATATCTTCTCTTTTAGGAGCAATAGCGTCTATTTCATCGATAAATATGATGGCCGGCGCATGCTTTTTAGCATCTTCAAACACGCTTCGCAGGCGTCCTTCACTTTCACCATAAAACTTACCCATGATTTCCGGTCCGGAAATATGGTTAAAATAAGCATCAGTTTCATTGGCAACCGCGCGGGCAATTAAAGTTTTCCCTGTTCCGGGAGGGCCGTAGAGAAAAACACCTTTCGGTGGGTCAATTCCCAATCTTTCAAATACTTGGGGATATCTTAAAGGAAGTTCAATTATTTCTCGAATTTTTTGAATTTGACTGCTAAGTCCCCCAATATCTTCATACGCGACTTTTGCTTTTTCCACACTAACTTCTTTTTCTTTTATCCTTATCAAGGTAGAGGAATTTATCAATACTATTCCTTCAGGAATAGTATCTTCAACTTTAAAATCACATGAACGTGATCCAAAAAGAGTAGCCCGTATCCTATCACCGGTACTTACAGGAAGCCCCTCTATGAGCGTACTAATGTATTTGGTGTCTTTCCCCCTCTGAAGGATATTTGAGATAGTTAACGGAGAAAGGGTTATTTTGGCGGCGGGTTTACTTTCTGTTTTTTTGATCTTTATTTTTTCATCTAATCCTGTTTTGGAATTTTCTCTCAAAATTCCATCCATCTGAACAATGTTTTTGCCCCTATCTTCGGCATAGCAGGGCATAACCTTAGCGGCCGTTTCCCGCTTACCTTCAATAATTGCAATTTCGCCTATTTCTAATCCCAAAGTATTTATAACTGTTGGATCTATTCGAATAATCGCCCTGCCTGCATCTTTTGGCAAAGCTTCTTTTACCTTTAATGTGACACTATTTTTTTTTGTTTTTATTGGCATAATAATTCCTTAAAAATATGCAAAGCGTCTAAACCTTTAACATCTCGGGACTGTAAAGGCATAATTGTTGTTTTTAACCCACCAAATTTTTTCTTTATATGATTAATATGTTTTTTTTGCTCTTTTTTCTTTTGTTTACAAAATTCACAATCTCCCGACTTTAACACATTATTTATAACAAGCTGAGTTACTTCTATGCCATATTGATTTAAACCATTGATTAACCTCTCAGTTTCTAAAATTGCCATGTCTTCCGGAATAGTAACCGCGATAAATTCACATCTTTCTTTATCCTTAAGAAGATCCCCTATTTTTTTTACTGTTTTTTTCATCTTAAAAAGAAAATCATCTCCTTCGTCGGGATCATAGTTACCGCTAAAAGTTGTTACCATATACCGATACTTCCATCGCATTTTCGCCATTATCTTGATCCAGTCATCCAAGAGACCCGGCAAGGCCAATAGCCTTAAGGCATGGCCGGTAGGCGCTGTATCTACAACATATTTGTTGAAATCCGCCTCCTCAATAAGGTCAACAATAGTATTAAAACCCATTACCTCATCTATGCCTGGAATAGGCAAAGTAAAAACAGAATCAATGTCCTCACTGTCAAGATAAGTAGAAGTATCCAGGATCTTCTTTATTTCCTCTTCATGTTCTAACTTGAATTTTGAAAGAGCTTTATTCGCGTTTATTTCAAAAGCGCTTAAGTTTCTTACACCTTTTATTTCTTTTATTTCATCACCAATTTTTTGCCCTAAACTGTCAGACAGAGAGTGTGCCGGATCTATAGAAAAAAGTAATGTTTTGAAATCTTCCGCTAAAAAACAACCTGCGCTTGAAGCACAGGTTGTTTTTCCAACTCCACCCTTCCCTCCGAATAAAATTACCTTTAACGCATCTTTTTTAAGTCCTTTCAAGGCCATTTAATAGCTCATTTCGTTATTTTTATTTCCAATACACCGTTTTTATAACTCGAAATGAGAGTCTCGGATTTAGCTTTTGCCGGAAGTAATAGCTCTTTATGATATTTTCTATCTCCTGCCAACGCTGAGATATCGAGGATATCATCTTTTAGGTCTAATTTTATGTCTTCCGCGTTGACTCCCGGCATTTCAGCGTAAATCTTGATCTCTTCTTTTTCGTCGAAAATATCTGTGATAGGCTCTCTCTCTTCGTCCACGATAGGCCCCGCGGGAGTTTTTTTGATATTACCGAATGGTTCGACCACGGGTTTTCCACCTGTAGCCGTTTTTACGGAAAAACCGAAAACTCCTTTCATACCTTTTTTAAGGTGGCTCAGGTCGATCTCTCCTTCTTCTTTTATTTCACCGCCGGCTTCCTTTACATCTGCTGCAAGATCAACCAGCTTTTCGATGCCTTCAAATAACCCGCCCAGGCTTAATTTTCCTATTCCAAAATCGATATTCACGCTTTCATCTTTTTTCTTCTTTTCCTCCATTTCTTCCCCCTTATTGGTATCCGAAAAACGCTGTCTTCCATCCCTTATCCCGGGATTGCTCATGTTTTTGAAGATCTTTTCTTCTCTTGTCCAGAACCTTGATCTCTTTTTCCAACCGTTCTCTTTCTTCCTTCAGCATATAAAGATCAAGATGATCGGAACCCTGTGCCGACGGGGCAGAGCTTTTGTTATTTGAATATATGCTTCTTGGTTTTCGCAGATCATTGATTTCTGACGTGCCTTTCATTCTTGTCACTCCCATGATTTGATAAAACAAGTATACAATCTGTTATTTTGCCAAGCTTTTCCCCTTTGCGGTTATTCTGCAGGAAGATCGAGTAAAAAACCCGATACACTCTTCTTTCTCGAGCGATCTGCATAACATATATGTATAGCCGATCTCAAATCCTGCTCTGGTACTTAATTCTTTCATAGAGATCAGCCTGTTTTTGCCTTTTATGATCTTCAATATTTCCAATTCTGTGGCCGTTATACTCGCTTTATACCTAATAAGTTACTATTTCGATCATTTTATCTTTTTCATTTTGTAATAACACCCTTGCCCTTGCATTTCAGGCAGGGAAGATTATTGCCCGGTTCCCTGCCGGTGCCCCCGCAATAACCGCACACCTCAACAGGTTTCGTGACATCGACCAGGCCTTTACCTCCGCAAACGGTACAAGTAAGGTTTGTCCTTGGCGGATGATCGCCTCTACCTCTACAGTAAGCGCATACTACAACCGGTCCCGTTGAGTAAAAGGTACCTGACCCTTTGCATGCCGAACATTTTGTGCCTTTAGTTCGCAGTAAAATCCCTGTACCGCCGCATAAAGAGCATTTAAAATTACCGGGTTTCAGAACTTCGCCTATTTTTCGACCCAACCTTGTCTTGCCGCCTTTAAAGTCAAATGTTCTCCAAGTATCCATTTTTCCCTTCCGTGATTAATAATCCAGTGGCATTGTTTTCCATTCTTTTTCACCCAACTTTTTCTTGTCGGGAACGTTTTTAAAAGAACCTGTGCTTTTGCTGCTCTTGGTAAAATTCTCGTCTTCCTGTAATTTATTCATTTCATGTTCGATTTCTTTAAGACGTTTTTTGATTATGGTATCCTTCTGGCCGAGTTTTTCGGCTTCCTTTAGAAGCCGCTCTTTTTCTTTACCCATCACATACAGGTCCAGATAGGAAGAACTTTGAACTTTCGGTATAGAACTTTTTTTCGAGCTATGCAGAGTCCTTAATCCGTGAAGCCCTTTCAGGGTATTAACATCTCTCATTGTTAATCTCCTTTTTTTTGAAAAATTTATAGTATTATGCTGAATTATTTTTTGCTGAAACCAGAATGTTTTTCTTTTTGCTTGCTCCCGTGATCTTCAACTCGACCAGCTGACCTTCTTTAAGCCCCGCTGCCCGCCGGATGCTACCGGGAAACTTTACTTTCCCTTCTTTATCTATTCTCGAGAATACCCTCATGAGTGTCATCGTGTCCCACCTCCCTTATCAGCTATCAGCTAACAATTGTCAGTTGTTAACTCTTAAGATTTCTCTGCCCTTAAGCCTTACTGTTCGTCATCTGCACCAACAGCAACAGTCTCTTTCTTCGCCACTTTTTCTGCGTTAACAGCCACACGTGTACCGATTTCTTTCTCGATGAGTTCTTTGACTATTTCTTTTACCCTGTTCTGGTTCGTTTTAGAACCCACACGGCTTGTTTCCGAGGCCAGGATATCCTGGCACATTTGTGTAAACGCATTTGACTTTGTAGGGGACGATTTCTGGATCTTAAGCGTTTTAGCGATCATGATACAACCGCGAACAGTCGGGGAGAACTCGCATTTTCCGGATTCCCTCAGGCCTCTTACGATATTGGTTATTATCTCGGCATCCTGCTTGGAAAGTTTGGATTTCGCCTGAGTTATGGCGACTTCTGTTTCATGATCAAAATGGTCAAGATCCATGGTTATCATCCTGTCCCTCAATGCGTCCTGGCTCCTGTGAACACCAGCGTATTCTTCCGGGTTAGAAGTAAAGATAGCCGTAAAATCCGGATCGACCTTTAGATATGGATCCTCTCCTCCTCTTCCCACCGGCAAGTCCATCATCTTCTCCTGTAAAATAGAAAGAAGAATGTTATTAGCTTCCGGCCTTGAACGAGTGAATTCGTCATATAGCAAAGTAAATCCATATTTGCAGGCAACGGTTAGGCGATTATCCACCCACCTCTTTACCATATCCTCTTCTACCTTTAAAACCCGGGAGACAAAACGATCGACAACCTTTTTAAACCTATAACCGTGCTCACCACCAACCAGATCAGAGGTCGTAAACTCTTCGTCTCCGTGGATCATTACTACTGGCCTTCCGATTTTGCTCGCGATATGCATGGCAAGGGTAGTCTTACCGGTACCGGAAACACCCCTGAAATGAACAGGAAAACCTGCTTTGATATAGGTGACAGCTCTCGCAGTAATGCTTTTGATATAGTTTGTTTCGACAAAGTCCGATAGCGGACTTGGTTCCAATACTGTGGTCATTTCATCAATCATTTTCATCACACCCCTTTCTTTTTGTGTCTCACGTGTGTCTCACGGCAACGATCCCCACCACTTGAATTTTTTAGCTGTTTCCCTCCAGATCCCTGCCGCTTTTCCCAAGTCTTTTTTTACCCTCTCTTTTCTTTCTTTAAAATCATCTTGGAGAGAATTTGATCTAGATGATGCTTTTTTCTTCCTAATAATTTCGTTTCCAGAAAAATTTAGCTTGATTATTTTTTTCCTTTTTTTGCAGCGCCCGTTTTTTTAAGAATAACGCCTTTACCACGACACCTTATGCAGGGAAGTCCGCTCTCTACCGCTCGACCGGTACCTTTGCATTCAAAACACTCTTCTGTCGCCCCTTTATTAACGGTCACCATCCCTTTACCGCTACACACCGTACAGGTTATCCGTCCGTTGTGCGGGTAAACACCGGTACCTTTACAAAAAACACACTTGATTG
>JAVCDB010000106.1 GCA_030765205.1 Candidatus Aadella gelida
AGACTTAATATCTGGGAAAGTTTTAATGAAAAAAATATTTCAGGATTATCAGCTCTAAAAAAATCTACTATAAATCTCATTGATCCATAAAGCACGAGATATGCCGAAAAAACATACCCATCAAATCTTTTTCGTTTTTTTACTAAAAGTAGTGCGACAAATACAAGGAAAAGCATAAAACTTGAATAAAGCTGTGCCGGCATTCTCGCGACCGCCTGGTGCGGAAAAACTATTCGTATCCCAGTATCCGCTACCTTCCCATAACAGCAACCATTGAAAAAACATCCTATCCTACCGATGGCCTGGCCTAAAGCTATGTAGGGCGCAATAATATCCGCACTCTTCCAAAACGGCATTTTTTTTACCTTTGCAGCTACAATACCTCCCAATATCGCACCCACAAGAGCTCCCTGGAAAGCTAACCCTCCTTCATGGAACATAAATATTCTTAAGGGTTCTGCTACATACTCCTTCCAATTTATCCCGACGAAAAGGAGCCTTCCTCCCAAGATCCCGCTTAAAAGTATTATGCCAACACAATCCATCATCTTACCCGTATCCAAACTCTGCTGTCTGGTGTCTTTGAGTATAAGCAAAGAAGATACGATGAAAGCTACAGCAAGAAAAAATCCGTATGAATATATCGTTATAGGTCCGATCTCGAACAATATCCTATGCATATCATCCTCTTGTTAAATATCACTTATTGACGCCTGCAGTTCTTTTCGGCATCATAGAAAATATTAGCATTACCGCGCCAATGGTTATAAAACTGTCGGCTAGATTAAAAACCGGCCATACCCGAAGATCGATAAAGTCTATCACGTACCCCAGATGAACCCTGTCTATAAGATTACCCGCGGCTCCGCCCAGAATAAAACATAGAGCAATTTTCTCCAAAAACCCGAGTTTATCCGCTCTGTATGCTAAAAAAACTGTAATGAAAATAACGGAGATAACGGAGATAATAACAAAAAGACCCGGCCGATCCCCGAATGACCCGAAAGCGGCCCCGGTATTATGAACAAGCGTAAGATGCAGAAAATTCTCGATCACGGGACGGCTGTCTCCCGAACGTAAAAGTTTTTCGGCATGAAATTTTAAAAACTGATCCAGGAAACAAATAAACAACGATGTTATATAACATGCTGCTATTTGCCTGAAGATTTTTCTTCCTTTTCCTGACATTCTATACAATGCTCCGCCTGCGGCATAGCTTTTATACGTTGCTTGGAGATCGCCTGTCCGCATAAATTACATGTACCGTAAATTCCTTCGTCTACACGTTTGATCGCGTCGTCCAATGAATAAAGTATCTTTCTCTCTCCCTCGGCAAGTTCGAGAGAAAATTCTCTATCATAAAGATCTGTAGCCATGTCCGCCATGTGAAATGAGTATCCCGAAAGATCCCCCGAGGCATCTTTGGAAGATTTATTTAGCGTATCTCCCTTAAGATTTATGAGTTCCTGCAATATCTCGGCTTTTTCTTTAACCAGACCTTTTCTTATTTTTTCAAGATCCTGTTTTTTTAAAGTCTTTCCATTAGAGCTTTTCTTATTAACCATTGGCTTATCTCCTTTCTGCCAGGATATTATAGCATCGTTCGCACAAATCCTGAAAATCTTTATTAGTCCCTACACTCCCCGCGTAGTTCCAACATCTTGCGCACTTTTCACCTTCAGCTTTTTTTATTTTCACACTCATTTTAATATCCTCGATCAAGGACATCCCGTCTTCTTTTGACTCAATTACTGAGACTTTTGATACTTTAAATATTCCAGGCAAGATACCCTTGTTCTCCATAATAAATTCTTTCATATTTTTATCATCTGAGTGCATAACTACAAGAGCTTCCATAGAACTTCCAATGATCCCATTTTCTCTTTCTAGTTCAAGTGCCTTCATAATTTTGTCCCTAAGAACAAGTATCTTTTTCCATTTCCCATCAAGTTCTTTATTGGTCCATGCATCAGTCTCACCCGAGATACCCGGCCAATCAGCCATATGAACACTTTCAGCTTTTCCGGGAAACTCGATATAACTCCAGACTTCATCCGCCGTAAATGGCATTATAGGCGCCATGAGACGGTCTAAAACACTTAATATGTTAAAAATAGTCGTTTGATGCGATCTTCTCTCCTCTGAATCAGGCTTAAGTATATACAAGGTATCTTTCAAGACATCTAAATAGAATGAAGAAACTTCATAAACACAAAAGTCATAGACTTCACGGTATACGCGGTGAAATTCCCATTTGTCATAATACCCTGTAACACGTGTAACTAGCCCTGAAAGCTGTGACAACATCCATTTATCCATTTCTGTTAAGCTGGCCGTTTCTAGCATATCCGTATTAGCATCAAAATCATATAGATTACTTAACAAAAACCTAAAAGTATTCCTCATTTTTCTATATCCGTCAGCAAGGCGATCCAATATTTCATCAGAAAGTTTTATGTCACCGTCATAATCGCTTGATGCTACCCATAACCTCAATATATCAGCGCCATATTTTTTGATAACTTCCTGCGGTTTTATAACATTTCCAAGCGACTTTGACATTTTTTTACCTTCACCATCAACAACAAAACCATGTGTAAGCACTTCCTTATACGGGGGTTTGCCTTCATTCGCCATAGAGGTTATCAAGGCCGACTGAAACCATCCTCTATGCTGATCGGATCCTTCAAGGTAAAGATCGGCCGGAAATTTTAAATTCTTTCTAGCTTTAAGAACGGCTCTATGACTAACTCCTGAATCAAACCATACATCCAGAATATCCTCTTCTTTTTCAAACTCTTTCTTCCCGCAACCACCACAAACCGAACCCTGTGGCAGGAGATCGGAAACTTCTTTCTCAAACCAAACATTAGAACCTTCTTCTCGAGTAAAATCTGCTGCTCGTTTGATTACCTCTGCATTCGTGAATGTCTCTCCGCAGGACGCACATTTAAAAGAAGGTATAGGTACTCCCCAAAATCTTTGACGGGAAAGACACCAGTCGGGCCTTCCTTCTACCATAGAAGCAATTCTCTCTTCTCCTCTTTCAGGGGTCCATTTTACATCGTCCTTGATGGCATCCTTTATTTTACTTCTGAGATCATTATGATCCACATTCATAAACCACTGTTCTGTTGCTCTGAAAATTATCGGTTCCTTACATCTCCAGCAATGCGGGTATGAATGCATAACGGTCTCTGAAAATATTAATGTGCCAAGCTTTTTCATTGTATCTATGATCAAAGGGTTGGATTCTATAACACCTTTCCCCTCAAAATCTCCTGCCTCGTCACTAAACTTGCCTTTATCATCAACTGGCATTATTACGGGCAGGAAATATTTCTTGCCTACAATGTAGTCTTCCTGTCCATGCCCCGGAGCTATATGCACACATCCTGTCCCATCTTCTTTCGTTACATAGTCTGCAAGAACAAGCTGTGATTGTCTATCAATAAAAGGATGTTTAAGATCCTTAAATCTTCCGGGAATATCTTTACCCAGTAAAGTTTCTAGTACCGCATGGGATTCGGTACCCGTCTTTTCCATAAGGGGCTTTACTAAATCTTCAGCAAATATCAAGACTTCACTATCAGTCTCAACCGCAGCATATCTAAAATCTGGATGAACTGCTACTGCAACGTTTGCAATTAAAGTCCATGGCGTGGTTGTCCATACAGCAAAAAATGTCGATTTCCCGTTAAGCTTCTCTTTAGTCTCAAATTTTACATATATAGACGGAGACTCTTTGTCTTCATATTCAACTTCAGCTTCCGCCAAGGCTGTCTCACAGCTGCTGCACCAATTAACCGGTTTAAGTCCTTTGTATATATATCCTTTTTCATAAAGTTCAGCTAGAGAATCCAGGATATCCGCCTCATAATCTTTTGTAAGCGTAAGATACGGATTATCCCATTCCCCAAGTATTCCTAAACGCTTAAATTCTTCAGCCTGTATCTTTACAAATTTAGAAGCATATTTGTAAGCTTTCTTACGAAAAATAACTTTATCGATATCATGCTTTGTAATGTTAAGTTCTTTAAAAAGCTGATGCTCGACCGGTAACCCATGACAATCCCATCCGGGAACGTAAGGAGCCTTATATCCTAACATAGTGAAATATTTGATACACATATCTTTAAGTGTTTTATTGAGAGCATGTCCCACATGTATATGCCCATTAGCATACGGAGGTCCATCGTGAAGTATAAAGGTCTTTTCTGAATCTTTCCTCTTCTCCAGGATAGACTCGTAAAGATTCTCATCAGTCCATTTTTTCAAAGTCTCAGGCTCCCTTTGCGGAAGATTAGCCTTCATTGAAAATCCGGTTTTCGGAAGATTCAGCGTATCTTTATAGTTAGGTTTCTCAGACTTTTTACTTTTTACATCCATTTTTTATTTTCTCGCTCCGCTTGCTAGCCTTAATGCTAGGTCTGTTCTTAAATAAACCCTTCTATTATGGGTTTTAGTTTATCTAATGTCTCTTGAGGCACCTGATCTTTAGGTGTGATTATTGTGTTCTCTAAAGCCTTCGAACATCCACAGGCAGAACATTCTGACATATTACTGATAGTATTGATCAACATCTTCTTGGCTGTCTCAACGTTCTTGTTCAATGTTTCTATGATCATCTCTATGGTTACGCTTTCCGATCCGTCTTCTGTCCTCCAGCAATCATAATCTGTTACCATCGCCATCGTAGAGTAACATATACCTGCTTCTCTTGCTAAACGTGCCTCGGGCATATTTGTCATGCCAATAATATCCATACCCCACTTTCGATAAAGTTCTGATTCCGCTCTTGTAGAAAATGCCGGACCCTCCATATTCAAATATGTCCCTCCGTCATGTATTTTCACTTCAAGGTCTTTATTGCTCCTCATAATCAGATCTTTAAGAGAAAGACAAACCGGATCCGCAAAAGGAACATGTGCCACTATTCCATCTCCAAAAAAAGTAGTCGCGCGAGCCTGGTTTGTTCTATCAACAAATTGATCCACAAGCAAAACGTCCAACGGACGTATCTCTTCTTTTAGGCTTCCCACAGCCGAAACTGAGATCAATTTATCCACACCCAAAACTTTAAACGCGTAAATGTTTGCTCTAAAATTTATTTCACTAGGCATAACCCGGTGTCCGCGTCCATGCCTTGGAAGAAATACAACTTCCTGATTTCCCATCTTTCCGACAACAAATTCATCGGATGGTTCCCCGAATGGTGTCTTGACTTTTTTTCGTTCGGTAACTTCAAGACCTTCAAGATTATAAAGCGCACTTCCACCGATAATTCCTATTTTATTCATATGCTTGCCTATTTATTTATTGCTATTACCTTATTCCTTGATGTCGTTCCCTTGATAATAGTTACATCCCTTTTTTTAACACCATATTCTTTTGCCAAGAGATCTATAACGGCCTTGTTGGCTTTGCCTTTATCCGGGGCGGCATTTATATAGACTTTCACGATCTCTTCCGACCGTACAACCTTCTCTGTTTTCGATTTAGGAAAAACCTTTATTTCGAGTTTCATCATCCAAGCCTATTGGCTATTTGGTACAAAATATTTACGACAAAACTTTTCACAACATTAAGAGCTATAAAGGCTACAATAGGTGAAAAATCTATCCCTCCCGCCTGTAAAGGAAGTCTTCTGAACGGTGCCAGTATGGGGTCCGTTACTTTGTATATAATTCTCACTATCTCATTATACGTATCTGCCCCTACCCAAGAGAGGATTATCCTCGCAACTAGCAGAAAATATACTATATTTAAAACTAGAGAGATCAAAAGTGCCAAACTTCTGATTATTTCTCCAAGAATGAACATGTTTACCCTCCTGATATCTCTTTGGACCGATCCTTTGCCATCAATATAGCTTCTTTAATAGCAACCCCGACCTTCTTGTCATTAAGAACATTAAGCGCAGATTCGGTAGTACCGCCTTTCGAAGCGACTTTATCTATAAGCTCACTGGGATTTGACCCTGAAGACATTAGAAAATTCCCTGATCCTTCAATAGTTCCAAAAACAAGTTGTTTGGCCTTTTCAGCAGAGATTCCCATCTCTACACCGGCCTCTATCATCGCTTGAGCAAGATAAAAAAGATATGCCGGTCCCGAACCCGACAAAGCCGTAACCGCATCCATTTGAGTCTCTTCTATCTCAACTACAGTTCCTATGCTTTTGAATATCCCGATAATAGCCTCTTTATGCTCGTCAGTGATGGAATCAGAAAAAGAAATGCCCGTAACACTTCTCCCAATAAAAGCCGCCATATTGGGCATAGCTCTAACAACGGGGACTTTTCTGTCTACATACCCTAATATCCCGGAAATATTTACCCCTGCCATAACAGACACTAATACCTGTCCGTCAAGTTTCCCTCTTAATTTTTCCATAAAATCTTGTGAATCCTGGGGTTTTATAGCAATAAGAATAACATCGCAATTACCAAGGATCTCATCTAGTCCCGCCGAAAAAGCCCCGATCTCCCCTGCAAGCTTGTCCATCTTTTCTGCAGCTGCATCGTTCAAGAACACAGAGTCCGGCAAAAGGATATTATTCTTTATTATCCCCTGTACGATAGCTCTGCCCATGTTCCCGCAACCTATGACACCCAGTTTCATTTTACCCTGCCTTGTTTGACTATTTTCATAACTCAAGTCATTATATCTACAATGCTTCCGTACCTTTTTTGTGTTTTCTTGCCCTATACGCACCTTTGCCCACGAGAAGCAATGGTTAAAATTATCATAATCTATCCATTATGTCAAATAAGATTAATATATATAGAGGAACATCCAAATAACTGTCCCTATGATCTTTATAACTGTAACCCCAAGGGGTGAGTATTCCATCTTTTTTGTCGAAAAGTCGAAACACGGAGATTTCGACACACCTCGGACATTACGTCCTCAGCGCCTCGTCCTTCGGACTGCGGAACTCGCTGCGAATACTCACCCCTTGGGGTTACAAAGCTAGTGCACCGGGACGGGACAGCCACAAAATTTTTGATATAATGATTCGAAAATACAGAAATATGAGAGAGCAAAATAGGAAGCCTGGGGGATTCAGTCCGCAAAGGCGGACCTTCCAAGAAAAGATAGCATAGCATTCGGGGTTCAACATTTATCTACATATCAATCGCATATCGGTCAATATGTGTCTATAGTCAATGGTCTATAGTCTACACTGGTAACTAGGGGCCACTCAAAAATATCTGTCTAGGAAAGTAGTAACGACGTGGCCGGCTCTTTTCATGATACTATCGGACCTATTATACTTTTTTCTTTCATTATACAAATGATCGATAATGCCAAGTGTTCCAATATAACCTATTCTTTCTTGCGGCAATTTTTCAAAAGGGCGTACCGCGCATATTCCGTTTTTTGCGGGTAATCCAAAAACATCTTCAATAGCTTCGATCGTTTTGTCAGGAACATCGCTTTCAGCGGTAACAAAAATCCTTCTGACATTATCAGATCCCGGAACATCTCTTACTTTGTCATAAAGTTTTTGCAAAGCCCCCTGATCTATTTCATTCTCATTGACAATAATATCTTTCCCTCCTACCGGAAAAACGCGGCATCCTGACAGTACTCCACCATTAAAAACCATTACCTCGCTGATATCCTTTCTGATATTCAGAAGCATCGAACCCTTTTGCATATCTTCCTCGGAAAGTATCCTGTACGATGCCGCCAAACCGGAAAAAATGAACCCAGCTGGAACAAATCCCGCGTCTGAAATGCAGTTATGTACATTGCGAACGGCAGAGGATTTTATTGTGAGGATATTTATTTGTGATTCCAGTTTTACAGCTTCAAGATTAAGTGGGTTCTTGATCCCCACTTCACCGTCCACGATAAAATCCTGTATAATCCTGTGAAGAGGCTCCCTGTCAAGAGGTATACGTATTGTCGACGCTATTTCAACACACTTCCTTATGTCCCTATCTAATATCTCATGCCCATGCTTCGATATTAAGAGAGATCCTGATCCTGCCATCGCCTCAAGAGAAACCGAGCTGATCCCTGCATATATCTCGCGTATCCCACTATTGCCAAGTTTTTTAATGGCTTTACCCACAGTACGAATAGCTTCTGTCATATCTGAAACAGTTCCCATAGAAAACCCATCGGAAGGCACACGAGAAAACCCGTCAATGGTATAGTCTCCATTCTTATTCCACCTTACAGCAACAGCCGTTAAATACGCATCTCCAATATTGATAGCAGCAAACTCTCTATTCATATCTCCTTTCTCCCCTTAATTGCACCCTTGAGATCCTTCGATTCTCTCAGGATGAGTTCGACCATACCCCCGTCGCTTTGCTCCGCAAAGCGGAGCAGCGGGGGTGGTCTCACTCACTTTGGTGAAATTACTGCGTCTTCAAACCTGAGGTCGATATAATTCATATCCCTAATGTCCATTTCCGGGTCAGGCATGATCTCTCTAAGGTTCTTCATCTTACTAAGATATCCATCAGAGCCCATTTTTATCTCGACTCCTTTTACCGACAATATTGTATTCCGGTTATCGGATACGTCGATATAATCAATATTCCCTTTTACTTCAGGCAATATCTTGTCTATTCCTCTCATTAAGAGAAGAGCTTTTTCCAGATTCTTGTTTTTGACAAAAGTTTCTTTTGCAGGGGATCTGAAGAAAAAAGTTATTCCTTTTATTTTTGTAAGATTTTCGGGAGTTTCCCCTACGTCGATAACAAACCCTTCTATATCTACAACAATCCCTCCCATAGCATCAATAACAGCTACAGGCTCACGCGCAGTTATATCTATCTCAAGAACATCCGGCAAGATCCGTCGCACCTCGACGTTCCTGAAAGTACGGAAATCATTATTAATAAGATCCTCTGCTTGTTTCAAGTTCACGGTGAAAATATTTCGCCCCGCATATCGTTTTTGTATTTTTCTGTTATCAGAATCTACAATATACCCCTTAACATTGTTAATAACCACTTTTCGAATATCAAAGCCTCTACTGTTATACACAAAGTACCTTACTAGAAATCCCATCATAACAATTAACGCTATACCCGTTATCATCAGAATCACGTTCCTGTTCTCGAAAATGGTAACAAATGAAAACGATCCTCTTTTTTTCTTTTTGTTGCGTTTCTTGGCCACTTTTCCCCCTATTTACATTTAACTCTTGATCTTTTTAGTAATCATCCTTCTGCGGTGTCATCAAATGCCGCAAGAAGCATTTTAACACATAGTTCGTAAAAATCCAGACCCTCTTGCCTGGCTGCCATCGGCAAAAGGCTCCTATGGGTGAGACCGGGTATGGTATTAACTTCCAGAACATGTATGTTCTTATCGTCTTCGACTATCATATCCACTCTTGAAAACCCCTTACAACCTAACGCATCATGCGCCTTTACCCCGTATTTCTGAGCCTTTTCATAAATGTCTTTTTTAAATTCTGCCGGAACAAGATATCTTGTTTTATCTGACAAATATTTAGAATCAAAATCATAAGTCCCGCCTGACGGAACGATCTCAACGATAGGTAGGGCTCTTCCCTTTAGTATCCCCACCGTTATTTCTCGCCCGGGGACAAACCTTTCGACTATCATATCCATACCATATTTCAGGGCTTCCTCTATAGCCTGTTCGATCTCAGTTTCCTCAAACACTACCGACAAACCCATGCTTGATCCTTCTAACCTAGGTTTCACTACAAATGGTATTTCCATGCCAAGGGATAATACCTCTTCAAAAGATCTTGCAACCTTGTATTCCGGCGAAGGTATTCCTTCCCGGAAAAATATTCTTTTTGATTCAAGCTTGTCAAATGCAGCTCTTGAAGCTTCTGGCCCGGATCCCGTATATGGAATCTTCATTTGAGATAACATATGCTGCACCGTCCCATCCTCACCAAAAGATCCGTGCAGGGCAATAAAAGCTACATCTATTTTGGTCTGCTCGATCGATGAGGCAAGATTTACTTCGTTCACATCACAAAGGATTGCGTCAAGCCCGGCTTGTTTGAAAGCATTGAAGACTTCTTTCCCGCTTCGGAGGCTTATCTCTCTTTCACTTGATGCCCCTCCGGCCAAAATACCAATTTTGAGTTTTTTTAATGCCTCTATCCCTTTGGACATTATTCTTGCCTCCGAATCACCATATCTCTATCTCGGGTTCCAGTTCTACCGCAAATTCTTTTTTCACTCTTCCTTTCACATCTTCAATAAGAGAAACAATATCAGAAGATCTTGCGGACCCAGCATTTACTATAAAATTTGCATGTTTATTCGATATAATCGCATCTCCGCATTTCTTGTTTTTCATCCCAGCAAGCTCTATCAGCTCTCCTGCCGAAAATTTATGTGCTTCAGGATTCTTAAAAATACATCCTAATGTTTTTTCGTTTAGAGGCTGTTTTTTTATTTTTTCCGAAAAACATGTTTCAATCTTTTTTTTAGCATCTATCTCATTGCACCTTGTTAGCTGAAATTCCGCACTAATTATTATCCTATCTTTACCCAGAGAAGAACAATGATATCCAAAAATAATATCTTTCTTATCAATTTCAACTTTTTTATAAAATTCATCAATAACATTTATTTTTATCAAATTGCCGCTGATAATATCCTTGTATCCGGCATTCGTTATAACCGCCCCTCCCACAGTAGCTGGAATACCTACGAGTCCCTCAAGCCCCGAAAGACCCTGTTTTGAAGATCTTGCAATAAGTTCTTCCAGCCATACCCCGCCTCCGGCAAATACCTTTGTCCCGTCGAACGCTATCTCCCGAAAATCACCCCTGTTCAGGATAAAAATAACCTTATCCAGATATCCATCCGGCATCAGAACATTGCTTCCCCGGCCGATAACTCCTGTCTTCATGCCAGCACTATCAAGGAACCTCTTAGCCTCGATCATTTCCTCAAAATTTTGCGGCATATATACTGCAAAGACAGATCCTCCTGTCTTCATAGTATTACATCTTGAAAGCTGGTATTCAAACTCTACTTTTCCGCCAAACTTATCACTTATCTCTTTCAATGTTTTCTTGATATTGTCTTTCATGCTACTTATCCTTAAGGCGATTGACTATATCGGGTCCTATTTCCCTTATATCACCTGCTCCCAATATAAGTACAATGTCATTCTCTTTGACCATGGACGGAAGAATCCCGGGTATGTCACATTTTTCAGCAACTGTTATCTTGTCGAATTTGTTACTATCGATCTTTTTTACAATATCCTGCACAGACATTTTATCTGAATTATCTTCGTCTGCCGAATAAATATCCGTAAGTATAAGTGAATCCGCTTCGTTAAAACTTGTTGAAAATTCTTCTGCAAGATCCCGCGTTCTCGAATATCTATGGGGCTGAAATATAGCTATCACTTTACCCTCCGTGAACCTTTTTGCTGCACCTATCACGGCCTTTATCTCAGTGGGGTGATGAGCGTAATCTTCCACTACCCTAATACCCTTAATGTTTGCTATCTCCTCGAACCTTCTCTTGACGCCCTTAAAGGACCTGGCACCTTCAATAATATACTTCATGTCGATCCCTATCTCGATGCTAAGAGCTATAGCTGCCAGGAGGTTCATAGTGTTATATTTGCCCAAAAGAGGACAAACTATCCTGCCGCGATCCTTACCTTTGATCAGAATATTAAATTCAATGCCTTTGTCAAAAACCTCATTCGTACATGTAACATCACAATTCTCGGTCATGCCGAAAGAAATTTTCCTAGAACCTTCGAATGCATTTAATATCTCTTTCGTTCCTCTATCTTCCCCGTTATACACAAGAGTACCCTCAGAGGATATCTTAGCAATAAAACTTTCATATGTTTTGACAAGATCATTCCATCCCTTATAGTTTTCCATATGTTCACGTTCGACATTAGTTATAACAGCATGACGTGACACAATGCTGCGAAAGAATCCGTCACTTTCATCTACTTCTGCGACAAACATTTTTCCTGATCCGGCTTTTGCGTTTCCACCTATTAAATCTATCTCTCCCCCTAAAGCTATCGTAGGATCCTGCCCTGCTATTTCAGCTATGTGAGCTATAATAGCTGTCGTAGTGGTCTTTCCATGAGTTCCTGTAACAGCGATGCTGCATTCAGTTTCGGACATTTTCATACCAAGGAATTCACTTCTTGGTATGATAGGAATAGAATTCTCCCGTGCTTTAATGATTTCAGGATTATCGTTTCTTATTGAAGATGAGGCTATGACCATATCTATTCCTGGTCTAATATTTTTTACATCATGTACCAAATTAATAACCGCACCTTTTGACAACAATCCTTCTGTTAGATTATTCGATCTAATATCTGATCCCGATACGGCATCACCCTTAGAAAGACATATATGGGCGAGTGCACTCATTCCGATCCCGGCAATCCCTATAAAATGTATATTTTTCATTCACTCTCCGTTCTTCTGATAAATTCTACCTCTCTCCCAACAAGATAACTGCATCCGCCAGCTTACTTCCGGCCTCAGGCATGGCAAGTCTCCCTGCGGCCTGACTCATTTCCGATAGCTTGTTCTTATCTTTTAGCAGATCGTTGATCTCCCTATATAGATCGTCTCCACAAAGATCTTTCTCCTCCCGATATATCGCTGCTCCTTTATCCGAAAAATATATGGCATTCGATCTTTGGTTGTTCTTAATATTGGGATATGGGATCAATATCATCGGCTTCTTGTAATATGCTATCTCAAAGATTGCGGCTGCTCCGGACCTTGATACTATAAGATCGCTTGCCGCATAAGCCTGATCTATCCTTTCCATAAAAGAAAAAACTGCAGCCTTTATCTCGTTGTCTGCATAAAAATCCTTAATCTTATTGTGATCCTTTTTTCCGGTTATGTGCAGGAACTGTATTTTGTCCCCCAGGGATCTTTTTAGAGCCAAGGCAGCCTCCGAAGCTTTAGTATTCAAAAAAGAGGAACCCTGACTACCCCCCATTACAAGTACGGTAGTTCTTCCGGCATCCATACCCAGGTTTTTCAAAGATTTTTCCTTATCATCCGACAATATATTCAGGCGCAATGGATTTCCTGAATGTATTATACATTTTTCAGAACGTTTAAAATACGTTCCGGTCTCTTTGAACGTCACAGCCACGACATCGGCTATTCTAGACAAGATCCTATTAGCTCTTCCCGGAAAAAAATTCTGTTCATGGATTAGAACGGGAACTCTGAACATCTTTCCGATAAAAGATATTGCCCCAGAAGAGTATCCTCCGAATCCGACAATTATTGCAGGTCTTGTCCTTACCAGAATATAAACGGAAGTTATAATATCCATCAGGAACTTAAAGACAAAGACCACCATCTTTATAGGACGGAACCGAAGTGGCATGGGATTTATTGACAAAAAATATCCTGGGAATCCGCAACCTTCCAGCATATTCCTATCTAACCGCCTTCTGCTGGACACAAAGTATATATCCTTAATACCTTTTCGCTTCAATTCGTGCGCTAAAGCGACTGACGGAAAGATGTGCCCTCCCGAACCTCCTGCTGCAATAATAACTTTCATAATGTACTATGCCTTTATTTATACTCCGCTCTTCTTGCAGCATTCAGGACCAATCCTATCGCCGCAAGATGACAAACAAGGGAACTGCCTCCATAACTTATGAACGGCAAAGGGAGTCCTTTTGTCGGCAAGACTCCGGTTGAAACCCCGACATTGACTATGACCTCAAAAGCTAACATAGTAGCTACACCAAAAACTGCCAAGGATGAGAATCTTTCCTTTATTTTTAAAGAAATTCTAAAAGAGTACCATATAAGCGCGCTAAATAGTATTAATGTCGATGCAGCTCCCAAGAATCCGAGTTCTTCACCAATTATAGAAAAAATGAAATCTGTGTGGGACTCCGGGAGATAAAAAAGCTTTTGGCGTGATTCTCCGAGACCCACTCCTAGAATTCCTCCCGACCCAAGAGCGATAAATGATTGTATTAACTGAAACCCGGCACCTTGAGCATCCGCCCAGGGATTTATGACCGTAAATATTCTCTTGACCCTATATGGTTTACTTTTAACAGCCAGGACGAGTGCCGGTATCATGCAGAGCCCCACCGAAAATAAATGTTTTAATTTAACCCCTGACGAAAAAAGCATCACCGTTCCTATAAAAAGGATAGCAACAAAGGTACCCATATCAGGTTCCAAAAGTACCAATCCTCCCATTAATCCTATAACAAAAAATGACGGTATAAACCCGCGTTTAAGATCCTTTATCATCTTCCCTTTACGTACTATAAGATCAGACATATAAAGAATAAGAATGATCTTGGCCGCTTCCGAAGGCTGAAATCCAAACCCAAAGATCTTGATCCATCTACGTGCACCGCCAGCAACCGCCCCTATCCCGGGCACCAGAACGAGGATAAGTAATATGATCATACCGATCATAACGGGCCTTATAACTTCCCTGATCCGTTCGATCTTAACCGACATACATGCGAGAGCAACGATCAATCCGACAAAAAGGAACAAAAGATGCCTTTTGACAAAAAAAAGGCTGTCTTCATATGATCCGTGCGCATAAATGGCACTTGAAGAATATATCATCACCACTCCCAGCATTAAAAGAAGTGATGTGGATAAAAGTATTATTTTCGAATCTCTAGTCATATTTGAATTTACTATACCCCTTTCTTCACGATTTAGGGGCCCTTTTCATTACCTCGCTCTGAAAAACCTCTCCTCTTTCCTTGTACCCCGAAAACATATCAAAACTTGAACACATAGGCGACAGCATCACAATATCACCGGGTTCGGCGTATTTGATCGCTTTTTCCACGGCGTCCCCCATATCTTCAGCATCTACAACCTTTGTCTCCCCTTCAAACGCTTCGACGATCCTAGTCTTGGCCTCTCCAATAACTATTATTGTTTTCACTTTCTGTTTCACTAGAGGTACTAGAGAACCGTAATCCCCGCCTTTATCTCTTCCGCCGGCTATTAGAACCGCCTTTTTATCGACGGTTTTCAGAGCAACTCTGGTAGCGTCAATATTAGTAGCTTTAGAATCATCTATAAAAACTATACCGTTGATGATGCCTATCCGCTCGGTACGATGCCGCAAAGGAACAAATATTTTAACGGCTTCTTTAACTTTATCCGTATTTATCCCAAGTATGCCGGCCACTATGATGCTACAGGCAATATTCTCAAAATTGTGATCCCCTGAAACGGGAAGGATCTCGTCATGTCTGAAAACCGGCAGCTTTCTTTCGAGCTTCGAATTTGTATCCTCATTTTTTTTGGCAGTAACGTGTTCATCCATCTCTTTATCAAAAAAAACAACACGGCTTCTGACGTCTTTAATTTCAGGAGAATCTCTCAAACATTCATTTATCACTGCCCAGTCTGTTTCGGTCTGATTTTCAAATATTCGATATTTTTCCGATTTGTATCCGTCATAGGACCCATGTCTATCATAATGATCTTCTGCTATATTAAGAAGAACAGCGATATAAGGTTTGAATCTTTGAATT
Source organism: Candidatus Aadella gelida (assembly GCA_030765205.1). Classification (GTDB taxonomy): domain Bacteria; phylum Omnitrophota; class Gorgyraeia; order Tantalellales; family Tantalellaceae; genus Aadella; species Aadella gelida. The sequence continues at coordinate 15,519 of JAVCDB010000106.1, forward strand.
GTCTCTAACTGAAAAGAGCTTACTTCGACAACAGCTATACTATTTTTTGATAGACCATCCACTTCTCCTATCAAAGGATTCCCTATATTCCCGCAGACCTTCACGTCCATCCCTGCCTCAGAAAGAATATGACCAATAAGATCAGTAACTGTACTTTTACCGTTAGTTCCCGTGATAGCTATAATAGGCGCCTCGCAATACCGTGCCCCCAGCTCTAGGGTCCCGATCACTGGAACATCTTTAGGTAATACACCCGATGAATGGCTCTTCTTGATATCAATACCCGGGCTGACAACTACTATGTCAGCTCCCGAACAGAACTCTTCAGTGTGCCCTCCCCATTCAAAATCGCACTCACCTGATTGTTTAAATTTATCTACATCACTTTTTTTGAGAGTACCATCCCCGCTATCCGATACCTTTACCTTTATTCCTCTTTTTAAAAGAAAAGAAGCGGCCGCAAGACCGCTTACTCCCATCCCTAATATCAGTACTGTCTTATCCTTGAGTTCTGTCATGGTTTATTTGATTACTAACGTACTTTAAGTGTCGCTATACTAACCAGAGCTAAAATAGCCGCTATTATCCAAAATCTCACGGTTATTTTGGACTCATGTAATCCCTTAATCTGAAAATGATGATGTATAGGTGACATCAAAAAAAGTCTTTTCTTGAATGTCTTAAAGTAAAATACCTGTAATATGACCGAAAGCGCTTCCGCAACCAAAACTCCCCCAGTTATGATAAGAAGCATTTCCTTCTTTATAAGCATGCTTACTATGGCTATGGCTCCTCCCATGGCAAGTGATCCCGTATCCCCCATAAACACACTGGCAGGATGACTGTTGAACCATAGGAATCCTAAACTAGCGCCTGCAAGTGCCGCACAAAACACTGCAAGTTCACCCGCTCCCGGAAGATAGAATATCTGGAGATACCGACTCATCTCAACATGTCCGGTAAGATAACTTATAGCGGCATAGGTAAGAGTAACGAATACCATGCATCCTGTAGCCAAGCCGTCAAGTCCGTCTGTTAGGTTTACAGCGTTAGATGCGCCTGCTATAACGATAAAAGAAAATAATATGTAGAATACACCCAGATTACATACTGCATTCTTTACAAAAGGGAGATAAAGATCCCCTCCTATATTCCCGTTCTTCAGAACAAAAAGCCCAACTATGACAGCCAGACACATCTGCCCCAAAAGTTTACTCAAAGCTCTAATACCTTTTGCGCTTTTGTTCTTCAATTTTAATACATCGTCCATAAATCCTATCCCACCCAGCCAGACTGTCCCCGCCAAACAGAGAAGCACATAATCATTATTCAGCTTAGACCAAAAAAGCGTCGACAAAACAACGGCTACCAATATTAACACCCCACCCATGGTGGGGGTTCCCTCTTTATGCTTATGAAGGTCATATAATCCCTCTACATGTTCCTTTCGAACATATTGTCCGGCATTGAACCTTTTTAAGATGTTAATCAGAACAGGTCCGAAAATTATACAGACAAGAAACGATGTAACAGCGGCCATGCTGGCACGGAACGTAATATACTTAAAAACATTAAAACCAAACCATATATCCCTCAAGGGGTAGAGTATGTGGTAAAGCATTTGATGATCTCCTCCAATTTTGCGGCACGTGACGCTTTTAGTAATATCAGGGACTCTTTGACCGTCCTCTTCCGGATAATCTCTGAGGCATGTTCGCACCCGTCGGCCCGTATAACATTATCCGAAGACATGCCTTCTTCCAAGGCCCCTTCTATAGTTGAGTTAGCCCAGGAACCCAAAACTATTAATTTATTGATCTTTCTTCTAGCTACACTTTTCCCTATTGCGCGATGCAAGCTCTCGCTTTCTGCCCCCAATTCCAACATGTCCCCTGCAATGACTACGCGTTCTCCCGAGCATTCGGAATTCTCTAAAACATTCAAGGCACACTCAAAAGATTCGGGATTCGAGTTATAGGCATCATTTATAAAATATCTTTCACAAGTTTTGATCCGTTCAAGGCGCATAGGCGGCATGGAAACATTTTTGACCCGTTCCCTTATCTTCTCATCACCAACACCCAGAGATTGAGCCACAGCTATCGCTACAGTCACATTATACACGTTATGTATCCCTTTTTGTGGAAAAATATATTCGTTCTCGTTCACATAAAAAACATAACCTTCATTCACACCCTCTATATCTTTTATGATAAAATCACAATTCTTGGATGATCCGTAATAATTAACATCCCCTCTATCAGACTGGATCCCCTGCAAAAAAGGATCATCTCCGTTAAGAAAAATGCCTCCGCCTCTTTTTAGAAACTTAAGTAGTTCTATCTTCTCTTTGAATACCCCTTCTTTATTGCCAAAAAACTCAATATGAGACTGCCCTATGTTCGTTATAATAACCACATCCGGTCTAACTATATCACCTAAAATGGACATCTCTCCGGGATGATTTGTTCCAAGTTCAAGAATAACAATTTCATGATCATTCCGTACATCAAATAGGGTCAACCCCACACCAATAACATTGTTGAAGGATCTGCGGCTGGAGACAAGCTTATATTTGGACGACAAAACATGTGCCAAAAGGTCCTTTACCGTGGTTTTACCGTTGGAACCGGTTATTGCTATCACGGTAGCTTTTATTCTTTTCCTTATCTCCCGGGATATATCTGCGAGGGTTCTTATAACATCTTCAACAAGAATAACATGCTTATCACCATTTAAAGCTGTAACGGACTTTTCGTCCGATACGATAAACCCTCCAGCCCCCTTCTTTGCAGCTTCATCTATAAACTTATGTCCGTCGTGATTTTTACCTTGTATAGCTAAAAAGAATTCCCCTTTATTGATCGTCCGAGAATCCGTTGAAAAACCGCAGATCATCCCATCGGGGATATCCGTCACAAGTTTTCCTTTTATAATGTCGGTTATTTCCTTGATTCCAAGTTCAATCATATTGTCTGATACATATTATCCGGATATACCCGGATAATATCCCATTTCCTTTAAAATTTCTTTTGATATCACTGTATCATCAAAATAATAACGTTCATTCCCTATTATCTGATAATCCTCATGTCCCTTACCTGCAATAACGACTATATCACCGTCCGTTGCGCTTTTAAAAGCTTCCCTTATAGCCTCTCCGCGGTCCTCGATCGCTATTTCATCTTTCCCGCCTTTCATGCCTTCCCTTATCTGCTTTATTATATCTGAAGAACTTTCAGTTCTGGAATTGTCCGACGTTACAACTGTCTTGTCTGCCAAGGTCGAGACTATCTTCCCCATTATCGGCCGTTTACTTTTATCTCTATCCCCTCCGCATCCGAATACGCATATCAGCCTCTTTTCGGATAGTCCTCTCAAACATTCCAATAGACCCACAATAGCAACAGGCGTGTGAGCATAATCCACAAAAACCCTGAAAGGAGCGTCACTTAACACTTCTTGGAGTCTTCCTGGAACGCCCCTAAACTCTTCCGCTCCTTTTTTTGCGATCTCTAGATCCAATCCGGCACATATCATACAACTTGCCGCTGCCATAATGTTATAAACATTATGTACCCCCATTACTCTTGAAAAAATCTCGGTACTGCCACATTTTTTTGAAGAAAGGATGAATCTCATACGGTCATTCACATAACCTATCTTTTCTGCCTTTATATCAGGAGTGCCTTTCAATCCGAAAGTTTTAAACTTTAAACCGTTTTTTTTACTTAATATGATCTCCGATGCGGGATCGTCAGTATTAAGCACGCCTATCCCGTCATCTTTCAGTGCATTAAATATTTTCATCTTATCATTCAGATAAGATCCCATATCCTTATGATAATCCAGATGTTCGGGTGTAATATTGGTAAAAACAGCCTGATCAAGTCCTATTCCCGCCATCCTGTTCTGGCTCAAGGCATGAGACGAGATCTCAATAACTGCCGCCTTTCCCTTTAACTCCACCATCTTGGCTAAAAGTCTGTTAATCGAAACTACATCAGGAGTGGTCATTACGGCATCTTCAAGGTCCCCGTTTATGCCTTTAAGAGCAACTGTGCTGATAAACCCTGAACTGATACCGGCCGCGCTGAACATGCTGTCAATTAGATATACAGTTGTTGTCTTCCCGTTAGTACCGGTAACTCCGCAGGTTAAAAGTTTTTTGGAAGGATCGCAGAACGCGGTCTTGGTCATCTCTGCCAATGACAGGCGGCTGTCCTTGACACAAATTATCTTTTTCTTTTCTTCGTCTGTGGCGTTATATGAAGCATCTTCGCACACAACGAATTCAGCCCCTCTTCTCAATGCCTCTCCCGTATATATATGACCATCCTCATTGTACCCTTTTATTGCGACAAAAATGTCTCCGGGTAGAACAGACCGAGAATCTGTCTTTATTTTTTCGGGGCTCTTTGTAACTTTTTGAATTATTGTGTTTAGGTTCATATTAATTATTAGAGTCTAAATACTGCAAAGTCCTTTCGACTATGTTCTTGAATGCTGGAGCTGCAACAGTGCCTCCGTAATAAGCCGGATGAGGATTACTGGCAGTTACAACTACACTTATAGCAGGCTTTTCTGCCGGAGCAAATCCAATAAAAGTCGCATTGAATTTACGATCAAAATATCCGCCTTCAGGATTTACCATTTGAGCTGTTCCTGTCTTACCGCATATTTCGCAATTCTTAGATCGCGCCCGTTTACCCGAACCGTGCGTAACCACCCTCCTTAAGACATCTTTCATTTTATCACAAGTTTCTTTTTTTAGAACCTTACGTTTAACATTTGGTCTAAATTCTTTATCAACGTCTCCTTCCCACGTAATGATCCTATCAACAACATACGGTGTCATAAGATATCCCCCGTTCGCTATAACACTCACAGCGGAAACAAGCTGTATAGGTGTTACAGCTATCCCTTGACCTATCGGGATAGTGGTCATGTCACTCCTCGCCCATTTTGAAGGCACCCTGCTTATACCCGCGCTCTCACCCGGAAGACCTATCCCAGTTTTTTCTCCGAACCCGAACCTGCGGATATAATCATAAAACTTTTTCTTGCCAATTTTCTGAACCGCTTTAACTGTCCCTATATTGCTTGACTTTGCTATAACATCACGAAATTCCAGAGTACCATAACCGTGTGAATCATGTAATACTCTACCTGCTATCTTATATTTACCTTTCTCACAATATATTTTATCATCTAATGCAACTGCATTCTCGTTTATAACAGCACTCGCTGAAACTATCTTAAACACACTTCCGGGTTCATACATCTCAGAAATAGAGATATTCTTAATATCTTCCTTCCGGGCCTCATTAAAAACTTTCAAGTCATAATCGGGATAGTTAGCTATCGCCAATATCTTGCCCGATGAGGGATCCATTACAATCGCAGAGGCCTTATCAGGGTTGTATTTCTTCACCATCGCGAGAAGTTCTTCTTCAACTATGTACTGAATAACACTATCAATAGTTAAAATGATGTTTGAACCATTCTTTGGAGGTACATACCCTCTTTCATCCAGAAAAACCGTTCTTTGCTTAGCATCCCTAACAAAACTTCTTCGCCCGGCTTCGCCTTTAAGATAGGGATCCAGCTGAAGCTCGAGTCCTTCAAGGCCGTTATTGTCTATCCCCGCAAACCCAATTATATGTGAAGCAAGTTTGCCGTTGGGATAGTTTCGTTTGCTTTCCTCAACAATATATATTCCCTTGAGCCGGGCATCCCTAACCTCATCCGCCTGTTTCTCATCTATCTTGCGTTTTATCCACACAAACGCCTTGTCCCGGGAGAGCCGGTCTTTAAGAAGGTCTTTATCTATATCAAGGATATTGAATAGCTTCTCAGTCACTCCTTCAACATCCTTAATCTCTCTGGGATTAGAATAGATACTGGGGACATCAAGATTTATAGCCAGAGGGTCCATATGACTGTCAAATATGGACCCTCTTCTGGGTTCGATCTTTTGAGCGGAAGAATGCTGTTCTTCCGCCATCTTAATGAAGCGTTCACTCACGAGTATTTGAAGGTAAAATAATCTTATAAAAAGAAAAAAGAGCAGGGACATTGCCCCAAGGACAATAAAATATCGGCGGGTTTTATACATACCAAAAATACCTTATTAGGGTTAGCGATACTAGCGGGTTTCAGCTACGGCATCTGACGTGAAAACATCAAAAACCTTATCGAAGACATTCTCACTCGAAGCGTGACCATTCATATCGGCTAGTGCAAGCTTATAATTATCCGTCTGAATACTCCTATGCTTAGCAAACACTATTTCTTCCCCATTAAGGGAAGTAAGCAAGTATCGTGGAGATTCGAATTTGGATAGATTATACATTAACTTGGAGTTGCGGTCAATCAGGTGGGATATATGTTTTATGTTTTCCTGCAGCATGTATGCGGACTTCAGTGTCTCAACTCTTTGATGGACATAGCATGACGCAAGAGATGTAATCATAAGGCTTATTATTATGGTTTTACGTATTCTCATATTATTTTTTCCACTACTCTAAGTTTTGCGCTTCTTGCTCGCGGATTTTCTAATGTCTCCTTACGGGAAGGAGTTACCGGTTTTTTTGTGATTATACTTACCTCTGCACGTCCCGCCATATCTTTAAAAACATTTTTGGCAATGCGATCCTCTAAAGAATGAAACGAGATCACACACATACGTCCTCCGGGAGCCAAATAACGGCTAGCCCCTTTCAGGGCTTCTTCTTCTGCGCCTAATTCATCGTTAACGAATATCCTGAGACCCTGGAACGTACGGCAAGCCGGGTTAATTCTCTGTCTTTTATATTTTCTTCCGACAGCCTTAAAAATAATATCCGAAAGATCTTTTGTAGTCCTAATACGGTTTTTTCTTCTTTCCGAACAAATAACATTAGCTAAATGTTTAGCATGTCTCTCTTCACCGTACTTCCGTATAATATCCTCAATTTCTTCTTTCCCGAAATCGTTCACTACATCCGCGGCTGATAGTCCTTTATCCGGATTGTATCTCATATCAAGAGGACCATCTTTCATAAAGCTAAACCCTCTTTCCTCATCATCTACCTGAAAAGATGACATCCCTAGATCGAAAATTACTCCGTTAACCATCTTTTCTCCGGATATCTCCATTATTCTGTCGATATCTCGAAAATCTTCGTTCACCAAAATTATATTTTCCTTGTACTCTCTAAACTTTATAGCATTCCTCTCGATAGCTTCTTTATCCCTGTCTACAGCTATGATCTTCCCGTCCGGAAGTATACGTTTTAATATTTCAGAAGAGTGTCCCCCTCCTCCTAATGTCGCATCTATCACTGTATCGCCTTGTTTAGGAGACAAGTACCCGATAACTTCCTCCAACAAGACTGGACAATGCAATGTAATGTTCTCCTTTTGATTCGTGATTCGTAAGTCGTGACTCGTGAACAGTAAACGGTGAATAGTTATCTGTTGACCATAGACTATTGACAATTGACTATTGACCTTTCAATTTTCACAGCAGTCGATCTCTACCTTTTAGACTGTTCCCCGCATCAGTCCAACCTAACATTTAAACCTTTAAAACTTTTTACCCTTTTAAACTCATCATCACATCAGTCACTCTAGACTACCCTCTACCTTCTAGCTTCTACCAACTGCCCTCTATCCCCTAAAACCTATAACCTAACACCTACTTCCCGCTCTTAAAAACTTTTTCCATTACATTAGTTTGATTTTTGTAGAAACGGCTATATTCACTTATAAGATTATTTCCGGATTTGGACACGCCTTTAGGGGGCGCATTCTTTTTTGAAGTTGTGCGGTTCTTTCCATATATGGATTCGCCTATTTCGCAGGCCTGTATATACTTTTTCATCGTATTATTCACAATCCTTTATTGTTAAATATGATCTTTTACCCAGACCGGAAGATGAAACAACATACCTTTTTACTCCGAGATGTTCTATCCCTGCAGGCAGAGCTCTCGCCTTTTTGATCCTTTCTACCATGTTCACACAATTTATGAACTCCATCTGCTTTTTGTGAAATTTTATCGCGTATCTTCTATACATGTTGCCCTCCCTTTTTACTAAAATATTGTTTATAGTTCGATCAAGCCCTCGGCAATTTCTTCATAATTCTGCTTTGAGCTTTTATAAAATTCGTCCCATTTCTTTTTGTCCCATATCTCTATACGGTTTGATACCCCTATTATCATTATGCTCTTTGATAGCTTCGCATAATCCTTAAGATAATCCGGGACCAAGATCCTCCATTGTTTATCCGGCATAGCTTCAAATGCTCCTGAAAAGAAAAGTCTCTTAAATTTTCTGACCTCTCTCTTTGTAAAAGACAAGCTCTTGAACTTGCTTTCCTGCACAAGCCATTCGCTCTCCGTAAAAACAAAAAGGCATTCATCCAACCCACGTGTAAGGTACAACTTTTCCTCGCCGGAATCCTTAATAGGCTTACGGAAACGGGCCGGAATTATCAGCCTGCTCTTCTTGTCTAGACTATGTGCGTACTCACCGTAAAACACTCCACTTACCTCCACTTTAATCCACCAACATATGCAAGTATACACACAAACAGGGATCTTGTCAAATATGTAACTTTCGGGATTTTTAAATTTTACGAAATTTTACGCAATATATAGTGGTATGTGGTATTGAATGGCTTATATCTTGTGGATAAAAATAGTTAAAAAAGTTTACCGCCGAGACTCTGCAAAGGGGCGTTATTAGACTATAACCATTGACCATAGACAGAGAATGACCTATGTAGGATGAGTTTAAAAAGTTTTAAAGGTTTAAAGGTTAGGTTGGACTGATGCGGGGAACAGTCTAAAAGGTAGGGATCGACTGCTGTGAAGATTGAAAGGTCAATAGTCAATTGTCAATAGTCTATGGTCAACAGATAACTATTCACCGTTTACTGTTTACTGCTTACTGTTCACGAATCACAAGTCACGACAATAAAAAAGGGGATGCGAAATAATTCGCATCCCCTTTTTTTTATTGTAAATTACAATCTTATGCTGCTTTTTCTTCTTGCGCCTTTTTCTGCTCTTCCTGAATCTTTCTTTTGTAACATTTTTTTGTGCAATAGAACGAGCCATTACGATAGTACCACAGCTTCTTCAGCAGGGCTTTTGCACATGCCGCACATTCCTCCGGCTTCTGAGGCTTTGTAGCTTTAGGTTGCCGGGCAGGCCCCTTCTTTACTTCTTCTTTGACCTCTTCCTTAGGAGCCTCGGGCTCTTTTACCGCTTCCTCTTTCGCCGGTTCTTTTTTTGCCGGTTCCTCTTTTGCCGGTTCTTCTTTTGCCGGTTCTTCCTTCGCCGGTTCTTCCTTCGCCGGTTCTTCTTTTGCCGGTTCTTCCTTCGCCGGTTCTTCCTTCGCCGGTTCTTCCTTTGCTGCTTCTTCAGCGGGCTCTACTTTTTCTTCTTTCTTTTCTTCTTCCTTACCCATATCTCCTCCGTTCTTCCATGTTTTATTATTTTTCTTTTGCAGTTATCCACTTCTTATATATGTATTCGAGTATTCTTCCTCTATCCTCGCTTTTGATCTTTTTAAATTTGATACCACCCTGATGATCTGCCTCCCCAGGAAGGGTTCCTCCGACCCAAGCTATCTGCCCTTCGAATATTATTGGAATATTATCTCCCGGGATCATCATCTCAAGTTCCAGATCCTCACCCTGGTCCAAAGCCTCATCGCTTAACACGCCCACACCATCTCTGCAGAAATTATTCACCTTAAGTTTCTTTAAAGATCCTTTTCTCCGGCATATCGCATCTAATAAAATATCAAAACGTATAAACCTTCTTTTCTCGCTCATTCATCCTCCCATAAACAACAACTCAAATCTATCTCACAAAATGTAAAGCCATATAAAGCGACACTAAAACATAAACTGCTGACCCGATAAAATAGAAAGGGAACGACGCGAAATCGTTCCCTTTCTATTTAAACTTCACATCAATTATATAAATTAGTCGCTAAATACATATTCCGGCTCTATAACTGGCTGATAATCTTCAGGTATTGGGAACGGGAACGTTACGGTTTCATAAACGCCTGCACCTGTTCTTACTATCGTCATACCTATACCTTTTGCTAGCCCCATTGTCAGACCAGAAAGTACATTTTCTTCAACGCTTGTTTCGTAAATATTTTTAGGAAGTTCAACCCATCCTGTTAAAACATTAGCAATACCTCTGCCTAGTTTCTTTGCAGGATCCTGAGCATAACACTGTGTGGTCATACCTACCATTCCTATGATAACACAACATACGAATAACACCTTAAATGTCTTCTTCATAATTCTGTTTCACCTCCTCCTCTTATATACATTCTCAAAATTCTAATGAAGTATATCATGCGATTTTTACCATGTCAAGTATCTGACCTTATTATATCATTAACCAATTTCCTTATTCTTCCCTTGTCTTCTTTCTGGAGATCTATAAATTCAATCCCTGTATCGTACAAAACGGCACTCAGATCCTTATCTGAGCCCCCTTTTACCACCCATACCACTTTACCTCTACACCTTACTGGTTGCTGCCCTTCCCCTATGAAAACTTCCAGATTAACCTTATCAAAGATCTTTATCTCCTCGGTCAGGGAAACACAAATACCGCCCTGCCCTATATTCTCAATGCAGGTATCGATCAAGCTTTCTTTATCGTCCCTACACACTAATATACGACATTTATAACTAACTCTCGGAAACTTTCTGCCGTTCATTCCGTCCCATATCATAATAATATACTATACACGAGTAAAAATGTAAAAACAAGACTATCTGAGCTTTAATTCAAACTCATTCCCCTTTGGGGACATCATAAGCACTTTATCCTGGAATACCTCAAGCACGGTAAACCCATCGACTATCTCTCCCCTAGAAACTACTGCATCGTTAATAATAGCTTGAGGATCCTGGGCCGAATACATTATCCCATTCAGCTCAGGCAAGTTTTCCAATATCCCTGTTCCCTTGGGTCTCTTTATAGAAACAAATTCTTCCATAACAGTTTGCTTTCTAGAACTGCTCTCATCTGCAGAATTTCCTGCCCCGGGAACAGATATAACCCGGGAACTCTTTATCGTCTCATCCTTCGAAACTAAACTCTTAGATATAACACCTACGGCAACTACAACACAAATAACAGTTAACGCACCGACTATAACGCTCTTGGGTATCTTTATCCTGCTGAATATACTGGGACTAGGATTAGCCGGAACGGATGAGGTATAAGTAAAAACAGTATCATCTTTTGTCTGTTTTTTAGACCTGTCCTCTTGTGCTTTTTTTAATGCTTTCGCTATTATACTCATATGAATTTTTATACGATAAGAAGAATGAACCGTTATCTGTTGACCATTGACTATTGACTATTGACCTTTCAATTTTCACAGCAGTCGATCCCTACCCTTTAGACTGTTCTCCGCATCAGTCCAAACTGACCTTTAAACCTTTAAAACTTTTTAACCTTTTAAACTGTCCTCACATCTGTCATTCTCTGTCTATAGTCAATGGTCTATTGTCAATAGTCTAATAAGGTCCTTTTTCTTTCTACCTTCTATTCTCCTATACATCTGCCGTCTGACCCATCTCTGTGTAATTAAACTGTCCCTCGGTCTCCTCTATACTTTTCCTCACTACATCTTCATCTATAACATGCGCTTCTTGAACAAACCCCAACAGCAATGCCTTGTCGCATATTATGTTCACTACTCTGGGGATACCCCTGGAATATTCATAAAGATCTAAAATAGCCTTATCCGAAAAATCGGGACCGTTTTCTGAACCAGCAACGGATAGCCTGTGCTCGACATATCCTCGAAGTTCGGTCTCATCAAGTGCTCTAACATGAAACCTAACTCCTATACGCTGACGAAGCTGCAATAAACCCGGAGCATTAAGTTTATCCTTAAGTTCCGGTTGTCCTACCAGGACGATTTGCAGAAGTTTCTCTTTCTCGGTTTCCAAATTAGACAACATCCGTATTGTTTCCAGAGTTGCTTTACGAAGATTTTGAGCCTCGTCGATTATTAAAACCGCATTGTTCCCTAAAGATAATTGCTGAAGAAGAAATTCATTAAGCTGCCGTATAAAGGCTCCTTTGCTTTTCCTCTTGACCTCTATCCCAAAATCGTTCAATACAGCCTCAAGTAGCTGTGTTTCAGGAAGGCTAGGATTAAAGATTAGAGAAGTTTTTGTCCTGGAATCGAACTGATTAAGGAGAGCCCGGCAGAGTGTAGTCTTCCCGGCTCCAACCTCTCCAGTTATCTCTACAAACCCTTTTCTCTGTTCTATACCATACGAAAGATGCGCAAGAGCCTCACGATGGGTATGACTGAGATACAAAAAGTTCGGATCACTAGTTACATTGAAAGGGTTTTCCCTTAAACCATAGAAATCAAGATACATATATTCCGTTTCTCCTCGGCAATATTATACTATTAAAGAATAAGGCAGTAAAGGGATATAAGGTTTTAGGTTTTAGGTGCTAGGTTTTAGGGGTTAACATTGACCGATGAGTTGTTAGGGGCTAGGGTTCAGGGGAGAAAAAGTCACCAGGTCACCGGTGATTGGGGCGTTATTAGACCATTGACAATAGACCATTGACTATAGACAGGGAATGACCGATGTTATAATTGAATAATAGAAAAAAGAGAGAAATGACGGTAGACTATGGAGTAATATTTTTTGTTAAGAGATCTTTAAAGGTCAATAGTCAATGGTCAATGGTCAATGGTCAACAGATAACTATTCACTATTTACTGTTCACTTTATACTACACTCTATATTCTAAAACTACAAACTATGAACTACCCACTACTAACTATCATCCTACATATCTCTTACTTTGGAAGGAACGGGAACGACCTTTCCGGCTTTATCTATGAAAGCATGTTTAGTATATCCCATTGAGGTAGTCTTTCCCTCTTTGGTGACTTCATATTCAAAAGTTATACGTGACTTTCTTATGTCTGTCATTATGGCTTTCACTTTTACAATATCATCATATCTGACAGGAGAACGGTAACGGCATTGAGCCTCCGTTACAGGAAGAAAAAGACCTTCCTCTTCTAGACCTTTATAACACATGCCGTTTGCTCTGAACATCTCCGTTCTTGCTATCTCGAACCAGACAAGATAATTCGCATAATATACAAATCCCATCTGATCGGTTTCTTTGTAGTTTACTCTATGCTCTATAGTGTGCTCCCTCATGATCATCCTTTTGTCGTATAGCGTAACTAGTAATCTGCGATCAGTAAACAGTGAACGGTTATCTGTTGACCACAGACAATTGACTATTGACAATTGACTTTTAAAGATCTCTCAACGAAAAATATTGTCCATAGTCTACTGGCATTTCTCTCTTTTTTCTACTCTTCAATCCCAACATCGGTCATTCTCTGTCTATAGTCAATGGTCTATTGTCTATAGTCTAACATAGCTAGCCTACTTTCAGCTTGCTATGATCTTTACATAAACTTTTCTTTTTCTGGGCCCGTCAAACTCACAAAAGTATATACCCTGCCATGTTCCTAAAAGAAGTTTTCCCTCTTCTACTATAATGTGTGACGAGGCGCCTATAATGGATGCCTTGATATGCGCTGGGGAATTCCCTTCGGCATGCTTATATCCTAGTTTTTCTGATACTACATCTTCGAGCCCTTTTATCATATCAGTTTTGACATCGGGATCAGCATTTTCATTTATGGTAAGAGCGGCGGTCGTATGAGGGGTAAAAACATGACAGACCCCCTCTCCCGCATTAGATGAGGTAACCAAGGATGTTACTTTTTCGGTTATATCAATAAATTGTATCTTATCGGAGGATATTACATCAATAATGAAAAGATTTTTATTCGACATATTCACTAAGGGCAGATCTTACCGGAAGCTCGGGAATGTCCTCGACGACTTCCACTTTTCCAATGCGGCGAGGAAGAATCAACCTGGTTGTTCCGGAAACGAATTTTTTGTCATAGGAATAGGCCTTCATAACCTCTTCTACCCCCACCTTTTGAATACGTTCCGGCAGACCTATCTTTTTAAGAAGAGCCTTCATTCGTATGAACTCTTTTTCTTTTAGCATATCGAACCTTAACGCTATCTCCCCGGCAAGGATCATGCCCAGAGCCACAGCTTCTCCATGATTATATTTTTTCGAATAACCCGCAGCGGCCTCAATCGCATGACCTAAAGTGTGTCCGAAATTCAACATTATCCTGACGTCTTTCTCATCCCTCTCGTCTTTTTCAACTATCCGGGCCTTCATTTTCACACAATCATAAATGATCTTCTCAATAGCTTGTTTATTGAGCTTCAATATTTTTTCTGTATTACCTTCGAGAAAAGTAAAAAATTCTTTACTTGATATCATTCCATATTTTACAACTTCTCCCATCCCATTGCATATCTGCCGTTTTGGCAGGGTTTTCAGAAAATCTGTATCAGCAATAACTATTTTAGGCTGATAAAATGCTCCTACGAGATTTTTCGCTTCAGGGAGATCCACTCCAACCTTTCCTCCTACTGAAGAATCAACCTGCGCCAATAAAGTGGTAGGAATCTGTACTAAAGGCACTCCCCGCCTATATGTAGAAGCAACAAAACCGGCCAAATCGCCGATAACTCCTCCGCCTATGGCAACCACCAGGGGACGGTGTCTCTTGGTCCTTTTTCCTATCTTTTGAATAACATCACGGAAGACATCAATAGATTTTGATTTCTCCTCTCCGGGAACAGTTATGCTAAACTGATCATTTGGCAGTTTATTCAATACGGGACATATCTTATGTTTAGCCTTTTTCCAAACCGTCCTATCAGCCACTATAGCTATAGGACCCTTGAAATTCATTTCTTTAATGACTTCAGGCAAGTGAGCAAACGAATTGGATCCTATGATAATATCATACGATCTCTTTTTTAATTTGAGTATTATCTTCTTCATAGTAAGTGAAATATAGCATATAACCGGTAAAAAGGCAAAAAAATCACCATTGACATGATGTTACTGGTAAGATTGGATCAAGGCTGCGGGAAACCCAATGTCTTTAATGCTTATCTCTCCCGACACTTCCGGCCCATCGCCACAAAAGAACCCTATTTTAGGTAAACCAAAAGTTATGGTTTTATGGGCCTCTATACATCCTGGAGCTGCATATCCAGTAGTCGCATCCAACCCTGAAGGAATGTCTACCGCATAAAGCCTTGAATTTGAACTATTTATCCTAGAAAAGACAGTCCTGTATTCCTCAGGCAGCTCTCCCCTGAACCCTGTCCCAAAGACAGAATCGATAGCTATGGTAAAATTCGCTTCTTTATCCGCTCTTGAGGTAAAATTTTCTATAGGCTTGATCTTTATTCCCATGTTTTTTGCAAGAATAAGATTATCTTCTGCTGATCCCGCCCTAATGCTTCCCTGATATATCGTGTATACCACCAAGTCACCGACCCCATGGTTAGCAAGATGTCTTGCCGCCACAAAACCGTCTCCACCGTTATTTCCCTTACCGCAAAAAACAGCTATTCTTTCATTCTCTAGTGACTCAATGTCGGTTATAACGGCTTCAGCAACCGCACGGCCCGCATTTTCCATGAGAAAGGCTTGTTCTATCCCAAACTCTTCTTGGGCCCGCCTGTCTATCTCAGACATTATTTCCGCAGAAACCGGTTTCATCATGCTCCTGATACTAGGATAAAAGAAATTGACCAGCTCCGTAATTCCGGACCTGGTCAACATTATACGCTTTGAAACATTTTAGATCTGTCTATTTAACTGGAGCTCCTGCCACTACATCAGGTCCCGGAGAAAGAAGAACTGGACCGTTTTCTCCGCTAACCGCCAGAAGCATACCATTCGAACTTTCTCCTCTTATGACCGCTGGCTCCAGATTGTTCACAATGATTATTTTCTTACCAATAAGATCACTTTCAGAATACGTACCGCGAATGCCAGCTACTATTTGTTTTTCCTCATCCCCCACGTCAATACGAAGAACATACAACTTGTCCGCATCAGGATGTTCTTTAACTTCTTTGATCTCGGCAATTCTCAAGTCAATATCTTTAAAATCCTTAAAACTTATCATTATTAAGCCTTTTTACCGGCTCCCTTCTTTTCGGCAGCTGGTGCAGCAGCTGTATCCTTTGCAGGAGCACCTGCTTCAGCTTCTGGAGTCTCTGCTCCTTCTTCTCCCTCTGCGGGATCTTTAGCCTTTTTGACCTTAAACTTGATACGTTTTACTTTGGGAATCTTATACACGGAATCCTTCTCAAAATCCCATTTTTCTTTTTCTGTAAGCTCCTTGATCTTTTCAAATCGCTTAAGTACAGATCGAAATTTCCCACTCAAACTGCTTCCCTTTAAACTAGGATGTTGACTCATTTTTTCTCCTTATTGAACGTACAGATACCGCTTCTAAAAACATCCTGAATGTTCCTGACGTCGGTTACTGTCTTTTTTATCTCTCTCTCTCTTTTCTTCGTGCTTTGTCTTTTCCCTCGCAAGCCCCACTATGGGTAGTGTTAGATTGTAATTGAAAAACCCTGCTTGGTCAAGCACGATTTTATCGATTGGTCTTTTTTATATAACAATCCTTATACTCTTCAGTAAGAGTTTTCTGCGCCTCTTTTGCTTCATCTATTGTACGGTAGCCTTCCGTATAGACCTGATACCATCCTCCACGTTTAGCCATATTAGCAACTAGACCTCTCTCTTTTAGATCTTTGGCCTCATCTTTTGCAGTCCCTTCATTCTTAAAAGACGCTAGCTGCAGCGTGTAAACTGTTTCAGATACATCACTTACCTCGCCAAGAGAAGGTTCTACCTCAAGCGGGCTTTTCTCCTCATTTGCAAGATTTACATCTTTCTCTTCCTGCAGAGGAGTCTGTTCGGAATTCATTTCATCCTTTTTAAAACCCACACTTTCCCCGCCGCTGCCTTGAACCTCATCCCAAAGTTGTATGGGAATATCTCTCCCAACTCCCGCATCTTTTACCCTGACCCTTTTGCCTGTTTCCACCCCAACAGCATATGCTACTACCACAAACAAAAGTACACCGATCGAGATTATTACCGTATATTCCAAAGGAATTCGTATAACCGGAAGAAATCTTTGCCGAGGATACTGTTTAAACCTTCTCAGCATCTTACTCTTTTCTTTCTCGAAATCCTGATCAAATAGATCTATTTTAATTTTGTCTTCACTCATGAGTTTATATTTTAGTTTGCCACACACAAATTGCAAATATAAGAATTATTTCGATGTGAGTTTATATATAGCAAATAAGAAAGCCGGGTTTCCCTTATAATCGATTACAGTTGAATACCATCCGTCCTCGTCCTCGGAAAGAACATTGTCTCTGACGCCTTCCTCTAACTGATCGGTTATTTCAGGAGAGAACGATATCGTAATATCTACTTCTATTTCATCCCTGGTGTCATAATACTCATATTTCCCTCCAATACGAACATCGTCGGAATCCGCCTTGAAATCATAAATCTTGATCTTGTTCTTACTCAAGTAGAAAGAGAAGAATATTTCTTTGTACTTCCTGTTGCAATCAAACGGCATGAAGAACAAGTTTTCCAGAGACTTTTCCTGCGAAGCTTCTTCCTTCCCGAATAAGAACGAAACTCCTCTCATCCTGCAATAACCCTCTACCTTTTCATTCTTTATGATACTTTTTGTTGAGACTCCGTACTCGACACTATCCGCACTCACAGTTAGATCTTTTACCGGGAGAGTAACTTCAATGTTATTAAAACGTCCTTTGCCGACGGATTCAATATCAAACCCGGAATAAGATACCTGATAATCAGTAAAACGATTAACAGAGAATTCTATTATATCCCCAAGGAAGATCACACCGCAACATACAATAGACAATAAAATAATGAAAATAGCAGCGATTATAACTATTTTTTTCATCTGACGCCAAGCTCTTTATCCAGCAATTTTCGAACATCTTTCCTGTTTATAGCCTCACACAGGGCTTGTACTATTGCAGGATCGAATTGTTTTCCTGCGCTGTTTCTTATTTCTTTTATAGCATTATTGAGAGGACGTGCCTTTCTATAAGGTTTTTCAGTTATAAGCACCTCAAACACGCTTATAACCGCAAGCATACGCGCAGCCAACGGAATATCTTTCCCCTTTAGACCTTTAGGGTACCCCTTACCGTCAAATCTTTCATGATGATATAGAATTATAGGCACAATAGGTTTGAGTGGTTTAAATTTCGAGAGTATTGCCGCTCCTGTCATAGGATGCTTCTTTATAATATCGTATTCATTCCCTGTAAGTTCCCCTTTCTTCATCAAAACCCGTTCCGGGATCCCTATCTGGCCGGCATCATGTAACATAGCCGCATACTGCAACATCAGTATCTCCCTTTCGTTCATCTTGAACTTAGGTCCGATAATACTTATCAGTTTTCCGAACGAAGCTTCGGCTCTCTGCGTTCCATGGGGCCGGTTCTGCAATAATCTTGCGATACATTTTATACTACTTGTAGTAAGATCCGCTTGCTCTTTATACAGTTGTGCGTTCTTTATAGCGACTGCAGCTTGTTCCGCTAACGTCTTCATTATCTCCTGATCCGGCAATGTGAATTCCTTGTCTTCAAACTTATCATATAAAGTTATGACCCCGACAACATCTTCATCTATCATAGGAACAGCAAGATAATTCTTTGACCGGACGGGCCCTCCTTTTTTAACGGCCCTTCCCGGAGCGTACTTCCCTATCTGGACCTTCTTCAATTTGGTCTTTTCTTTTCTGAGATCAATAGTTGTTTTAGGAATCAGTGCTTTTCTCTTTTTATCCACGAGTTTTATAGAACATCTGTTAGCCTTTATTACTTGTAAAGATAGGCGAGCTATACGCGGCAGAAGTTCGTTGAGATCGAGTGCGGATGTCATCAGTCTGTGCAGAGTATGTACCGTAGAAAGCGCCACGGCTCTTGGGCGGATATTCTCGTTAGCTTCTTCCAAATCAAAGTTTCTTCTGCTGTCTCGGACAAATGCATCCGTAATAGTAGTGAATATTTTCCCCAAGTCTTTAGTTAATTTTTTTTCTAATCCACACATAAACACGAATCCGAATATACTTTTATCCGCTATAAGAGGATAACATGCACCGTAAGAACGCCTGCCACATTTAAAATATTTCAGACTTCTTGAATCTCTTGTATCTCTTATTGTTTTGATAAGACCGAAAATCTCTTTGCGTATATTCTTTTTATCCGTTCCTGCTCTTTCCAAGCATTTGGATATACCTGTCTCTTTAACTCCCTTATAAGTCACAATAGATGCAGCAGACATTAGGATCCAATCGGGTCCCCCGAGATAAGCGCCTAAAGCTTTTATTTCTTCTCGAGAACACCACCGATTTTTAATTACATCAAATAATTCGTTATATTCCATACAATATCCTATCTCTTTTCTTTACACCCTCTCGTACGGTTCAAAAAACATCTTATATTGATCCAGAGCATATCTGTCGGTCATACCAGCCATATAATCACATATTACCCTAAACTTATCCTCACCCTTGACTCTCTCCAAATATTGAGGCGGTAACTGTTCGGGATTATTAAGGTACTCCCCGAATAGGCTTGTTAAAAACCGAGAAGCTTTTTTCGACATTTTTATGACCCTGTAATGTTTATACAATTTTTCTTCGAGATTCTTCTTAAATTCTATACGTTTTGTATTAAGCTCTCCGCTGAACGCTATTACATTCTCCTCAATTTTATCTATATCCTCAACTTCTCTGATGCCAAACTCTTCAATTCTTTTAAATGATGTGTCAATAATGTCGGATACCTGCTTATTGATAAGATACCGCACTATTTGGGCCCTTCCGGTACTTTTATCAATATCCGGAGGTGAGTTCTTTTCGTTAAAAAGAACGGCTTCATCCCACATAGCCGTTCCTGCAAGATCTTTCCCTGACAATAATCCGCTTTTGAGTCCGTCATCCAGATCATGATTATCATATGCTATTTCATCAGCAATATTTACTACCTGTATCTCTAAAAGATTAGGACCCGGAACGTTCTGATCTCCCATACGTTTTTGATCGAACGGTGTGGAATGACGTATGATCCCCCTCCGAACTTCTTCTGAAAGGTTAAGTCCGCAAAATTTTGGATACCTCTTTTCCAGTTTATCAACTACACGTAATCCATGTGTATTATGATCGAATCCCCCATGATCTTTCATGAGCTTTGCAAGCGTATCTTCCCCGGAATGCCCGAAAGGTGTATGCCCCAGATCATGCGCTAAAGCGATAGCCTCTACAAGGTCTTCATTCAATTTTAATGTGCGTGCAATAGTACGCGCGATCTGCGCGACCTCTAAAGTATGAGTGAGTCTCGTGCGGTAATAGTCACCTTCGTGATTAACAAATACCTGCGTCTTATACTCCAACCTACGGAAAGCTGTAGAATATACTATCCTATCCTTATCCCTCTGATATGCAGAACGATAAGGATGCTCCTCTTCGTCATATTGCCGTCCTCTTGTATTGCTACTCTTCATAGCATAGGACGCGAGGATTAAATTTTCTTTTTTTTCTATCTCATTTCTATAAATCATCTTATAAAAAAATATCAGTTCCTTTCCCTATTATTATTTTACAAAGTATAATATCACAAACCCTATGAAACCAATAGCAAAAATTAAACCTGTATCCCAGTTAATTCTCCTGTTTTTAGCCTTTTTACTCAATAGTCCTACAACAGCAATAGCTGAAAGAACAAGCACAAGAATAGTAGCTATCACCTGTCCCGTTGTCAAAAGACATAATATGGGACTATCTGTCAGGAAATCCAGTAAAGGAATAATACAAACATCGAACAAATTGCTACCTAACACATTCCCCACAGCCATATCCACGGATCCTGCACGAAAAGCCGCAAAAGAAACTATTATCTCCGGCAATGAAGTGGCAACTCCAAGTATCAATGTCCCTGTAAAGGTCTGAGATAAATTTGTACTGGAAACTATGCCGTCCCCGATCTTAGCCATCCATACACCCAAAAGGATAACCATCCCAAGAAACAAAGTGAACTTTGCCCATACTTTCCATAACGGATCACTCGTTACTCTTCCTTCGCCCACATGACCCGGCGGATGAGCTCTACGCACTTTTTCAAGATAAGCAAAGTATATGAGGATTATAATAACACTTTCGATCCCGATCTTCCCGAAGACAGAAAATCCGATATTCGACAAATGCATTCCCGCGCCTACCAAAATCACAAAACTGACTATAAGCGCAAAAATACCGGTAAGACCGGTAAGGTATGATACCTCTTTTAGTAAACGCCCCTTCTTATAGCATACATCCAGAGCAAACAATATCATGAGATTAACAATAACGGACCCCATGATATCCCCGTATCCGAGACCTATCCTCCCGAAAGAACAAACAGCAGTCGTAGATGTGATTATCTCGGGAAAAGAAGTGGCAACAGCAAGAAAAAACATCCCGATAAGCCCTTCTGAGATCTTGGTCTTCTCGGAGACAATCGCTCCTTCCTTGCATAAATGGTAGGCAAAATAAGTCAGAAGCGAAGCGCATAAAAGAAATTCAATCCAGATCATAATCTATGTAAAACTTGATTCCCGGGTTGGTTGTATCAATAATGTTATACATGTTCCAGAACAGATCAAAAAACCTATAAATCGCGACGATCTTCCCTATCTACTATCACAAACAGATTAATCGGCGCAACTGATTATTTCCGCATGAATATCGTCACCGTCTATTTCGATCATACCGAACGAACATCCCTTCGTACATACCCTGTCGGTTGCGCTTCCGGGATTAAAAAAAAGAACACCATCTATGACTTTGTTGACAGGCTCGTGTGAATGACCGAATATGATTATATCCGGCTTAGGCGAAAATTCCGTAGCAACATTATCTAACACTTTCAGAGGATGTCCCGATCCGTGTATAACCCCTATCTTTTTACCAGCTGCCTTAAATGTCAATTTTTTAGAGTAACGATTCTTTATCTCGGAACTATCCATGTTACCCTGAACGACCTTGGTCTCTGCCATAAGATTTAATTTCTCTATTACGGACTCCTCAACTATATCTCCGGCATGGACTATCAGATCACAATCCTTAAACCGATCGTAAACCTTAGCCGGCAGATCAAAAGTATTTATTGGTATATGTGTATCGGAGATTACGCCTATTTTCATTTTACTATTTCAAATTTACCGAAAAGACGCAGGACCACATTGAGTTGCTTTTGGTCCCAAACCCAGACATTTTGTTCTTTTGCTAAAAGATATGCGTTCTGTTCTATTCCCTTAAGAGGAACAAATATCTTCCTCATGATCTTGATATCCTTGTCGGGGAACTTCATGCTCCAAATATCGTGAATATCCTTATCATCAGAAATATCGTTCTGCTTTACATTACAAACCCAAGCTCTCTTGCCTTTTTTTCCTATGATCTGAAACACCGTATCAGACAATTTCTTTTTCTCAACACTGTCAAATTTAGGCATTTTTTTCATATTCATATTGATCTGCATTTTTTCGCCGCTAAAACTTTTGAACAGATCATAGATTATATCAGCTGCTTTTTTCTGACTAAAAACACAATATCTTCGGTAGTCATCTGATACTTCCTTCTTAAACTCCAGATACTTGATCCCCATATCATCTATCACAGATCGACTCTTCAGATCATAAACATGTTTCAACCAATACTCAAAAAGTTTATCGGCAACGTAATAAAATGTCCCGCTATTAAGGACAAGATCCATATCCTGCAATTTTTGAAGATTAAGCCCGGTATCCTTATCAGTTTTCCCGATATGGGCCTGAATGTCCTTAATTGTCTGTTTCCCATGTGAGAGCGCCACAAGAATAGGGAGGAACTTCTTCCGGTTTTTTTTCTCAAGAAAAAAGTTAACGTTATTCATGAAATACTGATTAAGTACTCCGTTGGATTCATATAAAATGTAGGCTAAAGAATCTAAAAGATATTCCTCGTCGTTCTTCTCTCTCGTACTTTCTTTTCTTTTTATCTCCGACACTTTCGAAGCCAGGTTCTCTAGATAGAAAGGATTGCCTTGAGTTATTTGGATAAGATAGCTCTTTATATCTTCGGCAATATCTACATCCTTGATTTTCTCGGACACAAAAGAACGAGCTGTCTGATTATCAAAACCGTCGATCTCAAGAACCTCAAAATTCCCAAAAAGAAGCGACAGTTTTTTAGTCAATATATCTTTTAGTAAGGATTTCTGAGAACTAGAAACTATATACATGGTATTTTTCTGTACCATGATAAATTTTCCAAAAACCTGAAAAGGTCTTCTAAGCTTGAAATTTGACAGATTATGAAACTCGTCAAGAATGACCACACAATTCTTACCGGTCTCCTGTTTGAAAACAGAAGTTATTTCCAAAAGAGTCCCGTAAGCTTCCTCATTCTTCTTCCCGTCAAGACAGGTTGAGACCTTATCCATAGCACTAACGGTTTTGGGTATCATCCCTTTGGCTTTCATTCTGAGTGATTCAAAATCGTTTTCCGCCTTTTCCCCTTCAGACCGCAGGTAACGATACATCAAAGCTGCCATGAATTGAGTACAGAAAAAACGAAAATCCACCCCGTCCATTTCAATATACAACGGAATAACATCGGGGTCTTTGATACTTTTAAGAAAATGTCTTAATATGGAGGATTTACCGGCAAGCATAGGACCCGTAAGAGCGAGATTTTGTCTATACCCGCCTTTAAGGTCTGTAACTCTCTTCTGTAAAGTTCCGACCACTTCTTCCCGGCCGAACAACTTTTTACCGAAAACTGGTTCAATAAACATAAGAAGGAAATCTCAAATAATTATGAATAATAACGAATAAAATACCGCAATAAATAAACGGGTTAGTTATTAAAAACCAAGAACACATCTTATATTATCCCCCCACCCAAGTCAATATATATATTAAAATAAATGCCACACTTTCAAGCCCAATTTCCCTTGACAAAATAATAGCCCCTTCGTCCGAATTTATTGTCACTACCATTATCGGAAACCGAGGCAAAGCCAAGGTTTCAAGAACGTCTGGGGCCACCTTTAAACACAAAAAAGGGGACAGTTGCCCTCACAAATTCGCAAACGGTACAAAATAGGGACATATGCTGAGTAATTGAACCTTTGTCAGAGTTTATTGTCGTTATTATTATCGGAAACCGAGGCAAAGCCAAGGTTTCAGGGTAGTTCCGTGTACAGCAAGGGGAAACCGAGGGCGAAGCCCAAGGTTTTAAGATAGTTCACGTGTACGGTGAGGGGATACCGTGTTACTCTTCCCTGCTACACTTACAGGTTCCCACGAGCTCGCTCCGATGTTTGCGAGGAAAACTTTCTGGAAAGCTCGGTTTTCAGAAAGTTTGACGACCAAACATCAAAAAAAGGCAACTGTAAACAGTTGCCTTTTTGCCATAATTTTTCGAAGAAAAATTATGGAACGAGTGAGGGGAAACCGAAGCCACAGGCTGAGGTTCCCACGAACTCGCTGATAATGTTTGCGAGGAGAAATTTTAGAAAAGCTTGCTTTTCTAAAATTTTGACGACCAAACATTAAAAAACCCAAGTGCAAACCACTTGGGTTTTACCAACTTTTCCCTGAAAAGTTGGAGCGAGTGAGGGGAATCGAACCCCCGTAGCCAGCTTGGGAAGCTGATGTACTACCATTGTACTACACTCGCCCACTACTCTCTTTATCGGCAGTTATCTATAAAACTTAGTAAGCCTCTCAAAATGCCGATACCTTTTATCAAAATCTTCTCTTTTAACTTTAGCCAAGTTCTCCGCACTAAACTTCTCAACCGCGAACGAGGCCAATATAGTACCGTACACTAAAGATCTCCTCAATATCTTATCACTGATCTTTTTATGTCTCGAAAGGTATCCCATCATCCCGCCGGCAAAAGTATCTCCGGCACCCGTAGGATCCTTGATCTTCTCCAAAAGATATGCCGGCACGACAAACTGTAACTTCGGCGAAAAGAATAGCGCGCCATGCTCGCCCTTTTTTATAACTATCATTTTCGCGCCTTTATCGGCAATATATCTCGCAGCTTCGAACAGGTTCTTTTCTCCGGATAACTGACAAGCTTCAGCATCATTCAGCAGAAAAATATCGACTTTTTTAAGTAACTTTTCAAGCTCTTTCTTCTTGTGTGTGATCCACAAATTCATCGTATCACATGCTACGATCCCTTTAGGATTCATCTTCTTAAATATCCATCCCTGCAGCTCCGGATCGATATTCGCCAACAGTAAATTGCTTTTCCGATTGATTGTATCGGGAATATTAGGCAGGAACCCTTCAAAAACGTTTAGATGCGTGCTTAGGGTCTCCGCATGACTTATATCACGATACCGCGCTTTCCACCTAAAAGTCTCGCCTTCCTTTATCTCTAGCCCGGAGACACCTATTTTCCTTCTCTTCATCATGACTATATGTTTTTTAGGAAAATCAGTTCCTACCACACTGATAAGCTCGACAGGAGAAAAAAACGAAGCACTAACCGACGCATAGGTCGCCGATCCACCAAGTATATCTTCATTTTTCCCGAAAGGCGTCTCAATGTTATCCAATGCCACAGAACCGATAATGTTCAACCCCATACTTAAGCCTTCTTCGCCATTTTTTTTATAGACTCTTCCGTGACCTTGATAGAGCAATATTCCGAACACATAGTACACACATCCTCTATTTTAGGCTCTTCTTCCTTACGCATCTTTTCAGCGGTAGTAGGATCTAAAGATAACTCAAACTGTTTTTTCCAATCGCGTTTGGCCCTAGCCTTTGAAATATCATCATTACGTTTGATCGCTGAAGGGATACCTTTAACTATATCCGCGGCGTGTGCGGCTATTTTAGACGCCATGACGCCAAGCCTTACATCATCATCATCGGGAAGGCGAAGGTGTTCTGCCGGAGTAACATAACACAGAAAATCCGCTCCATGCCATGCGGCGATAGCTCCTCCAATAGCTCCCGTTATATGATCATATCCCGGCGCAATATCTGTTACCAGCGGCCCAAGAACGTAGAATGGAGCACCATTACACAACGACTTCTGCAATTTAACATTAGTCTCTATCTGATCTAAAGGAACATGACCCGGCCCCTCTATGATAACCTGTACTCCCTTATCCAGAGCACGTTTCTGAAGATCGCCGAGAATAAGAAGTTCTGTTATCTGCAGCCTATCAGTAGCATCGGATATGGCTCCAGGTCTTAAACTGTCCCCCAAACTCAAAGTCACTTCATATTCTTTGCAAATATCCAAAATATCATCAAAACGCGATAAAAACGGGTTCTCTTTTCCGTTTTCTATCATCCATGATCCGAGTAATGCTCCGCCGCGGCTGACAATATTCATTATACGTTCGTCACGTTCGACTATTTTCATAGCGTCCAAAGTTATCCCGGAATGTATAGTAAAAAAATCCACTCCTTCTTCGGCCTGTTTCTGTACTACGTCAACAAAATCATTCTCTTTCATGGAAAGAAATTTCTTTTCTTTCATACAGGCAAGCTCATATACGGGAACCGTACCTAAGGGAACCTGGCATTCCTCGATAACTTTTTTACGCAGCGTGTTCAGGTCCGGACCGGTTGAAAGATCCATAACCGCGTCCGCTCCGTAAGCTACGGCAGTTTCCATCTTTTTTATTTCCCTCTGAATAGTAGAACTTTCCACTGATAAACCTATGTTAGCATTAACTTTAGTGGTCAGCCCCTTACCTACCGCACAGGGTTTGGAGATATTATGGTTTTTGTTTTTAAGTAAAACTGCATGACCCTTTTTCACCGTCTCACGGATCACGTCTGCCGCAGCATCTTCTTGTTTTAGGACACTTTCTAGAAGCGCCTCATTTACCTCTATCATTTTTTCCCTTCCTGATCACATTATTTAATGCGGCTCAAAACTTTGACCGCGGATTTTTCAATACCATACAATTTAAATCTGAAATTTTTAAACTGTTGAGAAAGATCTTTATCGAATAACTTCAAAACTTCTTCCAGCACTCTTAACGACTCTTTTCCTCTTTGCGTATTTGCCAGGAAAAGGTCCACAAGGTTCTCTTTATTCTTTTCAGATTCAGTAGTCTTCACTCCAACATCATTAATATCCCTGGCCGATACCAACTCATCTATATGTTCTTTTCTGAGTTCCTTGATGGCATTGAATATGTCATGCCGCAGAACCTTCAGTTTAGCTGTCATTTCCTCATTATCTGAAGCAAACCTTAAAATATCTTCAGATACCCTGATCCCTTCCATAACACGATTAAGATTCGCATCTATTATCCTGTATACACCTGTATCCATTTGAGTTTATACCCTCCTATCCTTTCATTCTTTTTATTGTATTTGTCGTTGAATATCCTTCTTCATACCCGATTATCTTGACCCTGCCACCGTTTTTCTTAACATACGCAGCTCCCGCGATTTCATCCTCTTTCCAATCTCCGCCCTTGAACAAGATATCCGGCCCCAGTTCTTCAATAAGTTTTTGAGGAGTATCCTCTTCAAAAAGAGTTATAAGATCCACACATTCCAGTGCGGCAAGAACTTCCATCCTATCATGCTCTAAATTGACCGGCCGGGAATCACCTTTTATGCTCCTAACTGAGCTGTCACTATTCATCCCCACGATTAGAATATCGCATTCATCTTTGGCTGATCTCAAATATCTCACATGACCCGCATGAATAATATCAAAACATCCGTTAGTGAACCCAACCTTATTACCTTTTTCCTTTGCGTCTCGGGCCACTCCCAGAAGTTCCGAACGGTTCTTTATCTTATCATTTTTCGTCATGCTAAAGAATCCTCTATAATTTTACACAAAATGTGTATAACAGCAATATGGACCTCTTGTATGCGAGCCGTATTTTCAGCTTTGACATTTATTGTCACATCGGCTTCTGTAGCTAAAGTGCCACCCTCGTGACCTGTCAAAGCAACGACCGGGACCCCTTTCTTTTTAGCAGCAAGAACACCTTCGATCACATTCTCTGAATTACCACTTGTCGATATAGCCACGACAATATCATTTTCGGCTGCAAGAGCCTCCACCTGACGGCTGAAGATCTTTTTAAACTCATAATCATTACCAGATGCTGTTATGATAGATGTATCCGTAGTAAGCGCCACAGCGGGTAATGCACGCCTTTCCTTTTCAAATCTGACCATCAGTTCTGCCGCAAAATGCTGACTATCGGCCGCACTGCCACCGTTACCGAAAACAAGGACTTTCCCGCCCTTACCATAACTTTCTATTATTGCCGAAGCCGCTTTCTTAATGGCTTCTATGTTATCATTATCAGCAAAGAATTTTTCTTTGATCTTAACGCTTTCTTCTGCAAACTTCTTGATCATCATATCTATATCCATAATCATTCACTCCTGATAAATTAGCGTGCGATGCGTCTACCGCCTATACGGCACGGTATCCGAAGCAGTAGGCTTTTCCTCTCCATCAACCGGGATACCTTCAACCTGCGCGCCTTTAATGATCTTTTTTATGTTCATACTGATATTAACGCCTTCTTCTATCCCCAGCATACTTTGAACCTTATTCTTAACTTCCATCTGTATCTGTTCGGTAACTTCAGGAATGCTGGCAGATGCTGAAATAGTAACATCTGTTGTAACATTTATACCCTTTTTCCCGGAACGAACACTAGACTTAACGTCTTTTATACCCCCGATACTTTTCGCTATCTTTTGTATATAATCTTCCACTGCGGAAAGAGATATGGTTACTTCGCCATCAGGATTCTGAAAAGAAATGAACCTCGATCTTTTTAGTCTCTTGGCTAAACGGTACGGCGCGATGATCCCGATAAGGATTATCACTATTCCGGCAACCGCTCCCGCTATCTGATAGCCCGTATCTGCCACGATCATGTTCATAATCTCAGCACATTTCTCCGGAGACAACAGGTTCAATGACGCCAATACAAGAAACCCTCCCAAAGAAACCATCAGTAACATATAAAGAAATACTACTAATCTTCTAAAAAAATTCATGTTCCCTCCTTAGGGTCATACAAATCACTCTTTTACTGGAAAATATTTTTCTATGAAATGAGTTGAATAGTCTCCTTTACGGAAATCCGGATTCAGAAGCACCTCTTTGTGGAAATCAACAGTAGTTTTAATCGGGGATATAAGGAATTCTTCTAAAGCCCTGCGCATGATCGTAATAGCTTCATCCCTGTCCTTGCCGTAGGCGATGATTTTTGCCATCATGGAATCATAAAACGGAGGTATTTCATAACCTGCGTATATGTGCGTATCCACACGTATCCCGGGACCACCCGGAATACTGAGAGCCTCTATGGTGCCGGGTGACGGTCTGAAATTATTCTCGGGGTCTTCAGCGTTTATACGGCATTCTATGGCATGTCCCGCAAACTTTATATCTTTCTGCTCGAACGAAAGTTTTTCACCAGCGGCTATCCTAATCTGTTCCTTTATTAGATCTACACCAGTTATCATTTCCGTTACAGGATGCTCAACCTGTATACGAGTATTCATTTCCATGAAATAAAAATTATCCCCATCAAGCAAAAATTCTATCGTCCCTGCGCCCTTATATTTTACAGCTTTTGTGGCCTTAACGGCTATTTCACCCATCAGCTTTCGACGATCCTCATTCAGAAAAACCGAAGGAGACTCTTCTATAAGTTTCTGATGCCTTCTCTGAATAGTGCAATCCCTTTCTCCTAGATGTACGACATTCCCGTGTTCATCTGCAAGTACTTGAACTTCGACATGCCGAGGAGATTCAATATATTTTTCCATATAGACATCGGAATTCCCAAAAGCCGCTTCGGCTTCGCTCTGTGCTGTAAGCATCGCTCCGATAAGTCTGACATCATTATGACACACCCTCATGCCTTTTCCTCCACCACCGGCCGATGCTTTTATGATAACGGGATAACCTATCCGTTTCGCTTCCTTGAGAGCATGTTCCTGATCCTTTATCAGACCATCCGATCCGGGAGTTACGGGAACTCCTATCTTTCTCATAGTATCTTTAGCGGCAATTTTATTCCCCATCAGCCTCATGTTTTCGGGAGACGGACCGATAAATTTTATCTGGCAAGATTCACATATTTCAGCAAAATGCGCATTTTCCGCTAAAAATCCATATCCGGGATGTATGGCTTCGACATCGGTTATTTCAGAGGCACTAATTATCGCTGGAACGTTAAGGTAACTATCCGCAGGCATCGCTTTCCCGATGCATATGGCTTCATCAGCCAATCTGACATGAAGAGACTTCGCATCCGCTTCGGAATAAACGGCTACAGTCTTCACTCCGAGCTCCCTACAAGCACGTATTATTCTAAGCGCTATTTCGCCTCTATTTGCTATTAATATTCTGGAAAACATAATTAACGGGTTTCTTTATGCCGGTTCTACGAGGAACAATGTTTGCCCAAATTCTACCGCTTCGGCATTTTCTATAAGTATTTCGGATATCTTGCCGCCGAATTCAGCTTTGATCTCGTTCATCAATTTCATAGCTTCAATTATACAGAGCACATCACCTTTTTTCACTACATCCCCGACACCCACAAAAGGAGCCGCTTCCGGCGAAGACGCCCCATAGAACGTTCCAACCATAGGAGACTTCACTTCTTTTCCGTTACCGGCAGCTTGCTCTTGACCCGGAGAAGAACCCTGCGGAGTAGCAGCGGCAGGCGCGGTAACGATCTGTTCGACCATCCCACTTGCCTTCTTTGAAAGCTTTATCTTTTTACCCTCTTCTTCGACCTCAACTTCCGTGAGACCATTTTCTTTCATGAGATCGATCAATTCTTTAATCTTTTTAATGTTCATATTTTTTCTCCTGTAGTCGTGATTCGTAATTCGTGAACAGTAAACAGTGAACAGTGACCTGTTGACTATTGTCTATTGACAATTGACCTTTTTAACCCGTTCTCCGCATCAGTCCGATCTGACTTTTAAACCTTTAAAACTTTTTAACCTTTTAAACTGTCCCCATATCGGTCATTCTTTGTCTATTGTCAATAGTCTAATAACATCCCCCGTCTTTCTTCCTTCTGATCTCTATAACCTATACCCTGAACCCTATTATTACGCTCTCTCTATATACTCCCCAGTACGGGTATCAACCTTTATTTTCTGATGCTGTTCCACAAATAAAGGAACTTTTACGATCTTACCCGTTTCCAATGTAGCCGGTTTAGTGGCACCTGAAACCGTATCACCTTTCATTCCCGGTTCCGTATGCACCACTTCTAAAATAACATGTATCGGAGGATCCACCGACAGTACCTTACCATCATATATCTTGGCCGTTACGGACATACCTTCTTTAAGATATTCGGCTTTTTCACCTATTTTCTCTTCAGACAGATGTATTTGTTCGTAATTAGCCTCATCCATCAAACAGAATCCCATATCATCCTTATAGAGATACTGCATCTGTTTATTTTCTATAAAGGCCTGTTCCAAGGTATCTTCCGGTCTCATCGTTTCAGACATTATGGCCCCGGTAGTCAAATTCCTGAGTTTTGCTTTGATAAACGCTCCACCTTTGCCCGGTTTATTGTGTCTAGCCTCAACAACCTCATGCAACTGACCGTTAAACAGAATAACGGCTCCCTGTCTCACCTGTCCCGCTTTTATCATACCGTTAACACCTCACATCCTTTATCCGTTACCAGAATCATATCCTCTTCCCTAATACCGCCTAATCCTTCTACGTATAGTCCGGGTTCGATCGTAATGACCATCCCCTTTTTTAGTTTTTCCCGCGACCCAACCCGCAGGAAAGGCCTCTCATGAACCTCTATACCTATCCCGTGACCGAGCCCGTGAAGAATATTGCCGCCTAGATCCGCATCGAGAAACCTCTTATTTACCATACTTCCAAGCATCCCGATACACGTTCCATTCTTGACCATTCCTATGGCTTCATCATGTGCTTTGTGGACATGATCAATAAGCCCGCGAATTTGTCGGTCTATTCTACCGTTGAGGTATACTCTTGTCAAGTCTGAACAGTATCCCTTGTATCTAACCCCGAAGTCTACAAGCACATGTTCGTTTTCCTTCAGCCTACGAGAAGTAGGTATAGCATGAGGATATGCCGTATTTTCAGCTATTGCGGCTATGGTCGGAAAAGAATTTACGCATCCTGCCTGCCTTATTAGTACGTCTACCACAACGGCTATCTGCTTCTCGGTCATCCCTGTCCGGATCTCTCTTCGTACCTTTCTCCAGATACCCGTCGTTATCTTTGCAGCCTTGCGTATAATATCTATTTCCTGCTCACTCTTGATCTTTCTCATGTCAGCAAGAATACCTGGAACCGGGACACCCCCTTGAGATGATACGAATTTTATCCCGGGTATTATCCTTTTAAGACTATTGTAGGCCGAAACTGAAACATATTCATCTGAATACGCTATGATCTTTATTCCTGATTCTTTAACATATTTTTTCAGACCATTCCTTACTGTTCCCGGAACCAATAAAATGTCGGATTTTATCTCCCTCATTAGATCTTCTGCCAGGGCGTGGTTCATCGTATCTATAAGACAGATCGGTTTCCCTTTGCGTGGCACTAAAAGTACCATACCTGAAAAATAAAACCCTATGAGGTAACGCAGGCTCCGCTCATCCGCAAGATACAAAGCATCCGCTCCGATCCTGCTTATTTTAGCTTTTATTACTCTGAAATGTTTTTCGGCATACATGCTATTCTCGGCCCGCAGTTTTCATTATTCCTGATAAAGCTTTGATTCCTAGGATATAACTTTTCTTCCCGAATCCGCTTATCTGGCCGGTAACAACAGGCGCTATGAGAGACTTATGTCTGAACTCTTCTCTGGCATGTATATTTGAAAGGTGCACCTCAACAGAAGGAACAGGCTTAGCTTTAAGAGCATCATGTATTGCTACGCTTGTATGAGTATATGCCGCTGGATTTATCAGTATTCCGTCTGCTTTGGTCCCGTTTATTTTATCCACAATATCGCCTTCATGATTAGACTGATAACAGTCAATTTCAAGGTTTTCTTCTTTAGCCGCCTCGGCCATTGCGGAATTAATCGCCTCTATAGTCTCTTCCCCGTAAATATCCGTCTCTCTTTTTCCAAGAAGGTCCAGATTAGGACCATGGATCACAAGAACTTTCATATTAGGATCCTCCTATTTAAATTCACCTTTAATATTGCACCAAAAATACATTATTCCTCCTATTAAGCTTGCAAAGATCAAACCTGCCAACATAAGAAGGCTTGCGGCAAATGCGATCTCTTTTCCGACTATCGGGGTAAAAAAAGCCAGGATAGCCCCTTCCCTTACTCCCAGACCGCCCAGAGACGGTACCATGCTTATCAATACCACGATCGGCATGATAAGGACTATATCCCCAAGAGGTACTACTTTTCCTAATGACAAAAAGAACAAGGATACTACATAAAAATAA
The DNA here is from genome assembly GCA_030765205.1 of Candidatus Aadella gelida. Lineage (GTDB taxonomy): Bacteria > Omnitrophota > Gorgyraeia > Tantalellales > Tantalellaceae > Aadella > Aadella gelida. Next base: position 49,070 of record JAVCDB010000106.1, read on the forward strand.
AGGCACTGCGCTAGCGCTGACGTAACTAACGATTTTACTACAACCTCTTTCCTGTTCTTATAGTCATGCACTATTTTGTAAACTTCGTTAAGTTTCTTACCTAACCCGAACATCTTTATCTTAGAAAATACATTCTCAAGAAAAACCTCTACATTCTTATGGGTTACCACAAAATACCCCAATATCCCCAATATGCTCAAACCCATAACAATAGGCTTTGTTCCCGGAAGATCTACATCCCCTCGATAGAACATCAAAGATATAGCGGCTATCGCGAGAAATGTGTACAACCCTATAAAACGGTCCATAAACACGCTAGCATAAGACTTTAATTTTTCACCATTTATTTTTGAAGCATAATGCGCTTTAATAATATCTCCACCAACCGCCGTGGGCATAAAATTGTTGAAAAAATATCCCATGAATGTAAGCCGCACGGAGTTCTTAAGTGTCAGGTCCAGATCCTCACCCCTGAATATTATTTTCATGCGGTATGCCTGCATACTTACATTTATAAGCAGCAGAAACATCGCCAGAGATATAATTTGTCTGTTAACACTTTTTAATGTTCCCCCTATCTTTCCCAGATCATCCTTCATCACCCACACTAAAAGACCCAAAAGACTAAAACTAACAAGAATGCGTATCAAGGTTGAAATATTTTTTTTCACTATCTGCCTCTCTTTCCGAGTTTTCGTTCAAGCCTACTCATCTGCTGTTCTGATGCTTTGTATCCTTCCAAGATAATCTCTTTCGATTTATCAAAATCAAACTGATCAACATTTCTAAGAACTGGTTTTATGCTCAAATCGGCTATTTTAGACTGATAAGAATTAAGTTCCTCTCCCATTATCTGAACAGACTGGATCAGAGCCGTTATCACGTTATTAATTTTCTGGGTTTTCACACAAAAACCCGGATCTACTGCTACAATGAACGTTGCTCCGAATTTCCTCGCCGCTTTAGTCGGAATACTGTTGCGAACCCCTCCGTCTACCAAAAGTCTGCCGTCGATCTCGACCGCTGAAAATATACCCGGCCAAGAACAGCTTGCACGTATAAGCTTCACCATATCGCCTGAATCATGCGCTTTTTCTTCTCCCGCCTCAAGGTCTGTCGTGGTCAACGCAAATGGTATCTTTAAATCGTCAAATCCCTTATCTCCTATTATGCCGGATATTATGTCCTCGAATTTGTTGCCCCTGATAAGCCCTGTTGAAAATAACCCCAGATCGACTATATTAGGCCAAGTGAACTCAGATGCTTTTTTTTCTATATCTTCTGGAGAAATGCCCATACAATACGCTGCGCCTATGAGGCTTCCTATACTCGTTCCTACGATCATGTCAAAAGGCATATTATCAGCCCCGAAATGGTCCTCCAGCGCTTTAAGTACCCCTATATTGGATAACCCCCTAGCTCCTCCCCCTCCTAGGGCCAATATTACCTTTTTCTTTTTTTTTGAAAACCACATGCTCGCCCTGCCTTTCTTTATCAGTATGAGATAATTATCCCGGCATACCCCACTACATTATCTGTCTCCCCAGTAGTATACCCGGAGTCCGTATATTTGACCAGTTCTGCTTTTTTAGCACACAGTTTATTCACACACATTAGCATTATAGCTGCGGGTATATACCCGCACATTGAAATATTATTCTCTTCTACAACATCAATTAGCCCTTCAGGATCAAGAGAAATAATTTTTTGTATTGCAATATCATCTTTCATCCGTGCCTTACCGCGAGCTTCATAATGCGTCATATCGCTGGACGCTATGATAGCAAACTCTTTCCCGGATTCCTTTATCGCGGAACAAATAGCTTCGGTGACTTCATACATCTCTTTCTTTGACGCGTATTTGACCGATATGGGAACTATTTTAGCAGAAGAAGCGATACTTTTAATAAAAGGCAATTGTACTTCTATGGAATGTTCGTCAATATGAGCAGCCCTGTCATCTTCTATCTTTCCATCGCCTTTTTTGATAAAATCCAGAAGATCCATATCTATGTCAAGTGTGCCTAAAGGCGTTTCCCAGGCTTCATTTGACGAAGCGAAAACAGGTCCATTCCCGACATGATTCGGACCTATGATTATGTAGGTATCCTTTACACCTACTTTTGCATAGGTCTCTCCTGCCACTAATCCTGAATACATGTAACCAGCATGAGGAACTATGGCCCCTATAGTACGAGTTCTACCGTCACATTCGGGAAGGATACCGTCAATCTCAATCCTTAACGCATCCTCTTCTTTTGGATAGAATTGTCCCGCAACCGCAGGATACCTGACCATTTCATTCCCCTTCGTACTGTTAATAGTGCACTAGTATGGATATGATTATTATATGGTAACGTGGTGCGGAGGTAAAGAAATATTCGTACAATAAGATTGTAAGCAGTAGGCGGGGTTCTAACCCAGCCTACCATCAGTAAATGACTACGTACGAGTAGCCGGGGTTTAAACCCCGGCTACTGTTGTGGATAACTACGAACAAGGCAGCTCCCCTTAATACTGTTAACAATAAATGGGTTATAGTTACGAGTATTATATGACAACGCAGTGCAGAGGTAAAGAAATAAAGGTGTAGATATGTTCTTTTTTAGGAGGCGCCGAGAACGCGACCGAGGGACACCGTTCCCGAGGAAGTGCAGAGGGTAGAGATTCTCTGCTAATGTCCGAGACGAATGAGGATATAACTTATGGAGCTATAGCGAACATAAGTTATAAATCCGAATTTGGATCGAAATCTCCCGATTTCGACGTTTTGAAAGTCAGATTGATTTGAACCTTTGGGCATTTCCCCTGGGGACAGGTTTGGGAACAATTTCGGAAACGTCCCTATCTCTACGCCTATCTTTATGTTCCCTAATATTCGGTTCCGTCAGAATGGACGACAACTACCGCACTTTTATCTGGATCCAGCATATCCTTTGCCACGCTGACGATGTCTTCCCCTGATACCTTCTTTATCTTACTGGGATACGATAGATAATCATCGTATCCTAAACCATAAAGTTCATCGAGAGCCATCCTTAGAGATATTGAGCTGTTTGTCTCTACCGAAAGAGCATTTTGTGTCACTAGTCGGTTCTTTGAAGATTCTATATCATATTCATCAATTTTTCCCTCGCGTACCATTCCAATGACTTCATCAACTGCCTCTCCCGCCTCGTTTAGATTCTCTTCTGTAGTTGCAATGTATATGGCAAAAAACCCGGGATCCACTGCCGGCACATTTACCGCACCTGAAGTGTAGGCAATCCCTTGTTTTTCTCTAGCCGTAAAGAACAATAATCCGTCCGATCCCGACAATAAGGCGCTTATTACGGAAAGAGGATATTTCCTGCTATCTCTGATCGTCACACCCCGAAACCCTGCAAGAAGTAAGGCCTGCTGTTTAGACATCTTTGTCTCAAACATTCTCTTTTTTTCAATAGGCAGAGAATCTTTTCCTTCCATTATCATTGAAGATCCTTTCCAGCCGGAAAATCTTTTTTCAAGATCTTTCAATTCGTTTTCTATATCAATATCTCCACAAACGGTTATAACAGACCCTGCCGGGACGATACGTTCTCTGTAGAAGGACAATATCTCCTCTCTGGAGACCCTACCCACAGTATCTACTCTGCCTGATATTTTCATGCCATAAGGATCATTTCCGTAAAGAAGTTTTCTCAAATGATTTGTACCATTCTCAAAAATGTCTTTATCACTCTCATCTATTCCGGCAATGATTTTCTTTTTAAGCTTTATAATTTCTTCTTCCGGAAAGATACTGTTCTTCAGTATATCTTCTATAATATCTATCCCCATACCTGCCTGTTCTGAAAGAAGGTCTAAAGTTACTCCTATACTGTTCATTCCGCTGAACGTATTTATCATTCCTCCGTACTCTTCAATTTCAGAAACTATTTCTTCTCCCGACCTTGAAGAGGTTCCTTTTAATAAAAGGGCCGCCGTAAGATTAGATATCCCGTTATTCTCTATATTTTCCGCTCTTAATCCTCCCTTGGCAGCAAAAGTAATAGAAACCAGAGGAAGCCTGGCTTGTTTTCTAAAAATTATCTTGAGCCCGTTTTTAAGTGTAACTGCCTTTTCCTCAGCAGGCGGAGCTCCTTCTAACCGGACAGTTCGTTCTTCCGAAATCTTCCCGGGATCTGATTTGAAAAATTCTTTTATTCGTTCTACCCCTTCCGTGATCCCTTTTGCTATCTTTGAGGTCCTTCTCTCGTCCTTCTTCTTTTTATCCTTCGTCTTTTCGTTCTTTTCGTCAGGATCGCCTTTTAATTTTAACTCGGTCTTGATTATGTCTCGCTGTTCATTAGGCATAAGAAAAACCGTTGTAGACTTTTTTTCTGAAAAATATTTTGGAAGCATACTTTCGACATCGTCTTTCTTCACTTCCTGTATCTTGTTGACATATTTTCTGAAAAATAATGGATCATTCATCAGCATCTCAGAATTTGTCATAGCAGAATCTATATCTATTATCTTCTCATTAGAATGAAGATATTCTGATACAACAAGGTTCTTGGCGCGCTGCAATTCGTTCTCCAATACACCGTTATATTTAAGATCATCTATGATCTTAAATATTTCGTCCCTTGCTTCTTTTATTTTTTCGGGTTCTCCTATACCTGTTATAATGAACACTCCGGGATATTTAGGCGTATAATTGAAACTGGACACGTCATATAAAAGTTCTTTATCTTCTACCAGGCTTTTATACAACCGGGAATCCTTACCGTTACCCAATAGAACGCTTAAAACATCCACAGGGTAAAGATCTTCCGAATAGAGACTGGTTGTATTAAACCCCATGGCCAGATACCCCAGGGTAATATCCGCGCCGAACTCGGCCTCTCTAACTTCTTTCTGCGAAGGTTCACGCGGGATATCCGTTACATTTTTTCTCCCGCCCGTATATTCTCTTAATATTGCCGCAGACATAGGAACACTCTCTTCAAGCGGCACCCCGCCTACTACCCCCACTACCATTCCGCCGGCACCATAAGCAAGGGAATGATACGACATGAGATCTTCACGGGTTAATTTCTTTAACCTCTCTTCCCATCCTATTATGGGATACCCGTAGACATGAGTTTTATATACTTCCGAGAACAACAACGATATTCTTTTGTCTGCGGGATCGTCTTCCTTTAGCCTTATCTCTTTAAGGATAACTTCCCGTTCCATTTCCATTTCCTCATCCGTAAAGACAAGTTGCGTGACCATATCCAAAAGTAATCTCAAAGCTGTCTCAAGCTGATCATTGGGAACCATCATATAGTAGTAAGCTGAGTCAAGCCCCGTAGCACCGTTTACCACGCCACCCATATGCTTTATTTTTTTGCGTAAATCTTCCGAATTGTATTTATCGGTACCTTTGAAAAGAAGATGTTCCAGGAAATGAGATATCCCGGTGCCGGCATACTCCCCTTCATTTGATAATCCTGATAATACTCTAACTTGGACAGCTACAAGGGATGATTCCGGGATATATCCGCATATCAGTTTAGCTCCGTTATCAAGTTCGGTCTTCTCATAATCCAGAAAAGGTTTCTCGGCAAACGTGGTATGTGGAACACCTAGGAGTGTTAACATAAAAAAGCATGACACAAAAAATTGTCCCATGCTTTTCTTTGAAATAATAGCTGTAGATATTCGCTTCATGATAAAGACATTATATACCGTACCGCTGATTTATTCTACCTTTACACTTCGTATCATACTGGTATGATGCGTTATTTTAATAGCAATATCGTCCACTATAGAATAAATGCAAGGTATAACTATGAGAGTGAGAAGCGTAGCGAAAGCTATCCCCCAGCATACAGCGAGCGCCATAGGAACAAGAAAAGGATCCTTTCCCCCGATGCCGTATGCTACGGTAGAGAGCCCCCCTACAGTTGTTATAGTTGTTAAAAGTACCGGCCTGAGCCTCATTTGACCGGCCTTCACTATGGATTCATATCTCTCGCTCCCATCATTTCGAAGTTTATTTATGAAACTTACAAGAACAATAGAATCATTAACAACTATCCCATTAAGACCTACTATACCTAAAATGGCCATAAAAGAGAACGGCATTCCATGCACAAGAAAAGCAAATACCACGCCTATGAGCCCGAAGGGGATAGCCAGCATGACTATCAGCGGCTGGATAAGAGATCTAAAGAAAGACGACAATATGAGATATATAAAAAGAAACGCGAACATAAAAGCTTTTAACAGGCTTAAAAGCGATTCCATTGTCTCTTCCTGTTCTCCTCCATATTTTACGGAGTATCCCATGTACCGTTCGGAAAGATCCTTGAATTTTTCTGAAAGCATTCTATTAATTTCTACAGGCGTTATTTTGCTAGCATCCACATTACATGAAACCGTTACCACGCGTTTCCCGTCCAGATGACTGATAGTCGTACTCCCGGGAACTTTTTCTATTTCAGCCACGGTTTTTAGAGGTATCAGATTCCCGTATTTGTTCCTGATAAAGATATCTTCAAAAACCGATATATCTTTACCGAATCCTTCCGGGAACATGATAGTAACATCTGTTTCTTCTTCCGCCTTAACAGGTTTTATCCTGGTAGCTACATTGCCTTCAAATACACTTCTGACCGTTTTGGCTACTTGTTGTATGGTTATCCCCGCTAAAGCGGCCTGATTGTGATCCACTTTTACCAGGATCTCTTCTTTTCCTGGCTTATGGTCCCATGTCACATCAGTAGTACCGTCAATACTCTTTAAAAAGTCCATATATTCAGCGGATATCGTGTCAAGAACTTCGAAATCCTCTCCTCTTATTCTGGCCTCAACAGCCTTCCCCACAGGAGGCCCGGACTCGGCTTCTTCAAACCGGAATTCAGTAAATCCCTGTATATCTTTTGTTTTCGCGCGCAGTTCTTCTATTATGTCACTGGCTTTCCTTTTTCGGTCCTGTTCGGGAGTCAGGTATACCGCTATCTGTACCATATAGCTCGCAACACCCGAAAATGGATCATGCCTGTCTTCAGATATGCTCCCGACAGAAGTCACGAAGGTATCAAGTTCTTCTTCCGGAAGCTGAGCAACGATCCTTTCAACCGGCTCGATCAGATCATTGGTCTTCTCAAGCGGAGTCCCTATAGGCGCTTCGGCTCTGACAAAAAAGTAATTAATTCCGGCACTCGGAAAAAGCCTGAACTTCATTACGTTCCCTGCCAGAAAGACACATAGGATAAGGATCATAGAGAATGTAAAAAGAACTTTATATCTTCTCTTTATAGCCCCTTCCACTACCCAGGTATATCCCTTGACCAGTTTCTCGAACCAGGGAACCTTTTTTGCTACTCCCAATGATTTCCCTTTGACATCAACTTTTACTTTCACAAAATCCGCCAGATGACTCGGCAATATTATCAAGGCTTCCGCAAGAGATGCCAGAAGCGCAACAATAAGCACCAGAGGTATATCTCGTATGAATTTACCGATGATCCCTGTCATAAAAAGAAGAGGTGAGAATGCCGCGACAGTGGTAAATACCGCTGTGGTGACCGCTCCCATGACCTCTTCCGCCCCCTTAACAGCGGCTTCTCTGGGCGGCATACCTTTTTCTAGATACCTAAAAATATTCTCTGCAACGATTATCCCGTCATCAACGATCATTCCAAGAACGATGATCAGACCAAACATACTTATAAGATTTATGGTTATACCCATCACACTCATCACTATGAATGTCGTAAAAAACGCTATTGGGATACCCAGTATAGCCATCATCGCGACACGTTTTTCAAGGAACAGCATCATCGAAAAAATTACAAGCACCAATCCGAACCATCCATTATTCTTGAGAACATTGAGCCTTCGCCTTGTAAAAAAAGAATAATCATTTACATACGATATTTCAAGATCATCCGGGCATCTCTTCTCAAAAGCTTCGGATACTTCACGTATTTTATCGACACAATCTATAGCATCCCCTGACTCCTTTTTCTGAACAACGAGATTAATAGATCGTGTTTCACGCGTTTTGTAGATAATACTCTCTTTTTTAAAGGTATCCTTAACCTCGGCAACATCCTTTATCTTGAGCCAGTTTCCGGAATCATTCGCTCTGATTATCACTTCCTCGACCTCAGCGGCTGTATCGAATTCCCCTGTAGTCCTTACGCTATATTCTGTATCTGCGGTATTCATTTCTCCCGCAGGTATACTTATATTCCTTGAAGCCAGGGCTTCTTCAATTTCATCAACGGAAACATAATACTCCTCAAGTTTTTCGGGTATAACACGTACTTGTATCTCCCTATCCCTGTACCCCGACTTAGTTATTTTAGCCACCCCGTCGATATCCTCTATTTCATCTTCCAGCGCCTCGGCATACCCCTGCAATGTATGTTCGTCCATCTCCCCCGACAATGACACCTCAATAATGGCATATTGCTTTGACGTCATCTCTTCGACAATAGGATCCTCGTCTATAGCGTCCGGAAGCCCTTTGACCCTCTTCGCAGCACTTTCGATATCCCTTATGACACGTTGTTTATTATCTTCATCCGGATCAAGCTTTATCTGTATCAAGGATATCCCGGCAGTCGAAGATGAACTTATTTCATCTATCCCGTCTACCTCTCTGATCTCTTTTTCCAAAGGTACTGTTATAAGTTTCTCTACATCCGCGGGAGTAGATCCAGGATAGGTTGTAGTTACGGTCACTCTATCAAAATCCACATTCGGGAATATCTCTCTGCTCATTCCAAATAATACCGTTACCCCCACTATCAAAATAATAGCGGATATCAGATTCACAAAAAGAGATTGATTAACACTAAATTTAGGTAAGCTCATAACATATCCTTGTATTTATCGAGAGTAACGTTCATTGTCCGGTTAAGATCGATCACCGCACTATTATATTTTTGAATGAACACAGCGTTCTCTAATTTAACATTCAGTATGTCTCTTTGATAATCAATTATTTTTTTAGTGTTGCTCCGGCCGTACTTAAACCGTTTTTCTTCTTCGGCAAGTTTTTTTTCTTCTAGCTCAACTGCCTTGTCAGAATACAGGATACTTTCCTTCAAGGCCTTCATGTCACCGAAAGCGTTTCCTATTTCAGTAATTATAGCGCGTTCTGTCTCCTTTAGAGTAATTAGGGCTTTTTCTTTCTCATGCTCGGCCTTAATTTTCTGGCTGAGTGCATCTCTATTATCGAGAGGTATTTCTACTTCTATCCCTGCGAGATAATAAGTATTATCACCTCCTGTTGTTTTTCTTACAGCTTCGGTCAAGTCGCCTTCCAATCCGTTGACAGCCATACTTAAACTAACATCTACTTCCGGCAAGGTGTTATTCTTTTTGATCTTGAGATTCAATCCTTTTATCTCTATCTCTTTTTTTGCAACAAGATAATCCCTTCTTCTCATAAAGGCTTCTTTAAGGCATCCCTCGAGATCGACATGAGGCTCTTTCAACCTAATACCTTCTATTGCCTCCAGACCCTTCTCTGATCCTATATTCATCAACAATTTAAGATTAGCCCTAGCCTTTTCAAGATCGTTTTCAGAAATATTATATTCAGCTTTTATCCTTAAAAGATTAGCTTCCGAAGCTATCAGATCCACTTTTTCTGTGAGCCCTATCTCAAGATTCTTCTTATCAGTCTCATTCAGTTCTTCTGATCTTTTAAGCATCTCCTTGTATATATTCAAAGATTCTGTAGCGTGAACAAGGCCAATATATGCCTTTTCTACTTGAGAAATGACCCCCTCTATCCTGTCCTGCTCGTCAAGTCCAGCATTCTCTATAGACATTCTAGTTAAAGAAAGATTCCCCCTATCAATATACCCCAATCCGTTTTTCGCTAAAGGCTGCACAAGCGTAACCATGCCTTCGACCTCATGTGCGGGATTTTTTGACGTAAATTCCGTATTATTCCACGACCTTTGGTCCGACAATTCCGCTGAAACTTCCGTTCCCGTGAGAAAGGTCTTTTTAAGACCTGCATAATACGAATTGGTCTGGTTGTCGTCAGAAGCAAAAACCGATAATTGCTGACGTTTATCGTCTAAATAGGACGCTCCTCCGTACAAAACAGTATCGAAAACCGCTTCAGAATACATTCGATCTGTTTCCGCTATATAAAGATCAAGCTTTGCCTTCTTCACTTCAAAACTATTTTTTAACGCGACCGTTACACATTCTTCTAGAGAAAAAGTTTCAATGGCATCCTCTTTACCTTCGAGCGTCATTCCCGAAACACATAGAAGTAAGGTAAGAGCGCAACATACCTTCAGAACTCTTAATCCCTTCTTCCTATTTTTAGAGCTGATAGATCTCATTCTTACCCTCTCAGTTTTGTATATACTTTAGTCAATAATCTCAAATATTCTTTTTTTTCATCATACGTAAACACGGAAAAAACATCGTTGACGACATCTATCTTCATGCGATAGGTCTTTTCCACAATTCTTTTCCCTTTGGGGAGCATTAATACCATTACTACTCTGCGGTCCGTACCTGACCTTTCTCTCTTAACAAGCTTCATTTCGGTCATCTTGTCGATAATCCCGGTAACAGCGCTCAAAGTTATCCCCAGAAGATCCGCAATATCACCCATACGACATGCACCTCTCTCTTTCAGCATATCCAATATCGCAATATGTGTCAGGCTTAAGTTATCCCTTCCCATTACCTTCATCTGTTTTACTACTATTTCCCGTAAGATAAGCGGGTGTATCTTAGCGAACTCTTCCCCTATATTTATCGTATTTTTCTTTTCCATGATCCATCCTTAAAATAAACTTAACCTACAAAATACTTAACTTACTTAACTATTTCTCCAGTAAAGTATATTCCTGTAAGGCAAATATGTCAAGTGTAATAGTTTGTAGTTGGGGGATGTTATTAGACTATTGACTATAGACCATCACTATAGACAGAGAATGACCGATCCTTCTTCGCTGCTTGAAGACTAAAAAGAGGGTACAGCTTCGAAGAGACAAGTGTTTAAGAACAGTTTAAAAGGTTGAAAAGTTTTAAAGGTTTAAAATTCAGATTGGGCTGATGCAGGAAACGGTCTAAAAGGTAGGGATTGACTGATGTGAACAGTGAAAGGTCAATAGTCAATAGTCAATTGTCAAGGGTCAACAGATGACCTTTCACTATTCACTTTTACTGATCGTGCTATACGCTATACTACATATTCTATACTAATTGCGACCTCTACCCTGCTAGGATTTCCTTACCGGCTAGGCTCAATGCTAGAACTATTAGGCCAGCTATTAGTACTCCTGCGATTATTGCGGGAAGAGCGTATCTGAACCTTATTTTGAAAAGGGTGGCTGCCACGCATCCTGTCCAGGCACCTGTGATCGGAAGCGGAACAGCAACAAAAAGTATAAGGCCTAATGCTTCGAATTTTTCTATCAGACCGGCTTTTTTTCTTGTTCTTTCGAATAGCCAAGTAAAGAACTTTTCAAATACAGGAAGATGCCTTAACCTTTCCGAAACAGGCTTAAGCATTAAAAGTAGAGGAACAACCGGAACCAGATTACCAAAGACACCCAAAAAATAGGCTTTTATCGGAGTGAAATCCATGGCTATTGCCAAAGGGATTGCTCCTCTCAATTCTGAGATAGGAAGTGCGGCCAAAATCATTACCCCGGCTTCCTTATTAAAAGATATTAATGTATCTGCTATCCTTTCCACCATATCATCCCCTTCCAGTGCGATGCCGCAGGATTAGCCATAAAAATTTCAGAGCATCTCTTAAAGGTCTTATTTTGGACGTTTCTTCTCCGTATATGGTCTGTACGGGAACTGATTTTATCATCATACCCTTAGCCGAAGCTTCCATAAGCATTTCCGAATCTATATCATATTTTTTTGATGTAAGCTCAAGTTTCGCCAATGAACTTATTTTTATTATCCTATATCCGCATTGAGTATCGGGGATATGCTGCCTACATATACCCGATACCACCCAAGACATAAATCTGTTCGTCAAATAACGTATGAGCGGCATGGATTTAGCGTTTTTCATCCTGTTTCCGATAACTATATCCGGTTCTTTCCAGTCTCCTTTAGTTGCGTCTATCAGGACGGGTATATCTTCCGTAGGATGCTGTCCGTCAGCATCCATTATGATCATCCATTCAAAAGTTGTCTTTTTGAGAACATATTTTATCCCTTCTCTTACGGAAAAACCTTTCCCGAAATTTTTACGGTTCCTCATGACCATGGCACCCGCGTCAAGCGCCACACGTTCGGTATTATCAGAAGAACCGTCATCTATCACCAAAACGCTTACCCCCATTCCGGCTATTTTTCTGACGATCGTCCCTATCGTTCGCGCTTCGTTATACGAAGGCATTATAACTATTGTGTTTTCTGTTCTTGCGGCCATATTCTCCTAAAAGCGTACCATTGATCAGGATATTTTCTGATATATTTTTCAAATATCTTGATATAATTTTTCATGATACTCTCTTCGTCAACTTTCGGGTCACCCGTAATAATGCTTTTATCGGGTCTTTCAAAAACAAAATCAAAAGTATCGTCAGTTTTTCTTATTCCGCTGCAAAACACTACCTGAGCACCTGTTCTTAAAGCTAAAGCTGCCGGGCCTCTGGGCATTATCGCCTTTTTTCCAAAAAATGTTATAGGAACGCCTACCGACGTATAGACTTTATCCCCCACAACTCCCACTACCTCATTCCTCGAAAGCGCCCTGAAACACTCTTTCATCTTACTGCCTATGGGTATTGATTTAAATCCATTGAGGGCTCTTTGCCTTACAAAAAAATCATTTACCTTTTTGTCGGCATGTGTGAGAACTATCCCGCTTATAGGATATCCCAGACTTCCTATAACAGCCCCCCCAAGTTCCCAATTACCCAGATGCAGGGAAACAAGTACTAAACCCTTTCCCTCAGAAAGACATTCATCAAAGTCCTTTTTACCTATGATATTGACGTTCGAATCTATATATTCACTAGTGAACTTGCGAAATCTGAAAAAATCGGCTAGATATTTAGAAAAGTTCCTGAAAACCTTAAAAACAAGCTTATCCAAGGTCTTATTGTCTGTGCCCTCTCCCAAGACTATCTTAAGATTCTCTTTTAGTTCCTTCTTATCTTGAACCGAGAATAGAAAAAAAATACGCGCTGTCCATCCTGCTATCAGATAACATACTTTTAGAGGTAAGTGAGCTGTTAAGAAAAATCCTATCCTATAAGCTAGATATAACATATTATACCAGTTTCATTAATTAATTTATCCTTTTACAGTGGCCTTGCCGCATAAAACCATTTTTTTGCATATGCTATAGCAGGTTTTAGGTTCTAGGTGCTAGGTTGTAGGGTTATATTACCTTCCCTATAACCTAAAACCTAGCACCTAGCACCTAACACCTAAACTAATTAATACAATTGGTATTAAGTGTTTCCGCGGTCATTTTATAAAAGCAAGGCGAGCGATATCCAAGGTGCTTGCTGGTCTGGCTATCTTTTTAGCCTGCTCTCTCATTTGGTTTAACTTTTTTCCTTTGTCAAACAAATCATCCAACTTTTCGTGTAGTTTGGTCTCATCCTCTACCTCAACAGCCGCACCATGCATAACCAAGTAATCCGCGTTCATACGTTCGTGACCCGGGATAGGCTTCATTATTATCATAGGAAGGTTTTTGACCAATGCTTCGGCGACAGTCATTCCTCCCGGCTTCGTGATAATAACATCCGCAATATCCATTATTTCGTCGATATTGTCAACGAACGGCAGAACCTTGAGACTTCCGCTAGTTTTTTTATCCTCGATTTTTTGTAGTTTTGTGTATAACTTTTTATTCGACCCCGTGATCACTACAAGCTGGTAAAAATGTTCATCATCATTTAATATTGATTCTACGGCAGCTTCGATGCTTCCCAGGCCTTGATTTCCTCCCATTATCAGTACCACCGGATGATCCTTGGATATACCCATCTGTTTTTTAAGGATATCCGCAGGTTGACTCTTCGTGAATTTTGGATCTACGGGAATACCATACGTTCTTATTTTTTCGGCAGCAACACCTTTTTTTGCAAGCATCTCAGATGTTTCTTCTGACGGTGTTATGTAAAGATCGACTTCATCGTACAACCAGTAAGAATGAGGAGCATAATCCGTCAAAACTCCGACCAACATCAGCTCTTTTCCTGAGACTCTCTTATAATCAGCTACCATTCCACACGGAAAAGCTTGCGTACAAAATATTATATCCGGGGAAAATCCGTCCAGCAACTTTTTCATCTTGGACATATTGAACTTATGAAGGGTCTTACGTGCTTTCTCGGTCTTCTTCATGACTTCCGGGTTATCGTATATGTTTCCCCAGAATTCGGGTTTCTTCTTAATCACTTCATGGTAGGCTGAGATTATTATCTTTCCCAGTATGGGATTTGTATATTCGGGCGTGTTTATCATCTCCACTTGAATATTCTTATCCAGCTCAAAGAGCCCTTTTTCAATTGCTCTAGCTGCATGAAAATGTCCGGATAACTTTGAAATATAGAATATAAGGACTTTTTTGTTCATATGGTAAAGATAGCGCTGTAAGAAAGTTTACATTAGATCTTCATGTCCAATACTCTCTTAATACGTTTTGCGGCCTCAAGAAGCCTTTCCTCTTTTTCGACCAAAGCAAACCTTACAAATCCTTCCCCACCCTCACCAAAACCAGTTCCGGGAGAAAGGACCACCCCTTCTTCTTTTATGAGGAGTGATACAAATTCCATAGAGGTCAAAGAACTGTATTTTTCGGGGATACGTGCCCAAAGATAGAACGTAGCTTTGGGTTTCGGCACTTCCCATCCTATGTCGGAAAGAGCCTTTACCATCACATCTCTTCTGCTCTCATATATCTTTACCTGCTCATTAACACAATCCTGCGAACCCGAAAGTGCCTTGATAGCGGCATATTGGATAGGCTTGAATATACCAAAATCCATATACCCTTTTGTTTTAGCAAGAGAGCTAAGCAGTTTCGCGTTACCTACAGCAAACCCTATTCTCCATCCCGCCATGTTATAAGATTTACTCAATGAATGAAATTCGATCGCAACATCTTTAGCGCCCGGTATTTCCAGAACACTGGGAGCTCTATATCCATCAAAGGCTATATCGGAATACGCCAGGTCGCTTATGAGCATAATATCGTTCTTTTTTGCGAAAGAAACAGCTTTCTCATAGAACTCTTTTGTCGCAACTGCGGTCGTAGGATTATTCGGATAACTCAAAAATATCATTTTAGATTTTTTAAGTATGTCTCCCGGGATATTATCCAGATCAGGCATGAACCCGTTTTCGGCACTTACAGGAAGATTATGAAGCATCCCTCCTGCTATAAGGACTCCGTTAAAATGTACAGGATATGCCGGATTAGGGACTAATGCTATATCATCATTGTTAAGGAACGCAAGAGAGACATGCGCTATCCCTTCTTTCGAGCCGATAAGAGGCACTACTTCAGTACCAGAATCTAGTTTCACACCGAATTTTTTTTGATACCAGTTCGCAATGGTCCTTTTAAGTTCGTGCTCTGATTTGTCTATAGTTCTGGAATATCTATGGTTTTCCGGTTCTTTTGCTCTACTGCACAGCTCTTCTACAATATGATCTGGCGTAGGAACATCTGGATTCCCCATACCAAGATCAAGGATATCCAGTCCCTTGCTTATCGCGTCTCTTTTAAGATCGTCTATGATCGTAAAAAGATATCTCGGTAACCGTTTCATTCTGTCAGCTTCTTCTATCATCATTTCTCCTGTTCTTCTATTTCTGCAAGGGTCTCCCCGGCAAGAACTTCTTCACCCTCATTTTTTATTATTTTTTTTAGTGTTCCCCCCCATGGTGCGGAAACATCAAACGTAGCCTTATCACTGGAAACTTCCACTATATCCTGATCTTTCACAACGCATTCATTTTCTTTAATGTGCCAACATGTCACGATAGTTGTGTCATTCTTTTCGGTTATTTCGGGTAATTTCAATTCCATTGTTCCGGCGCCTTCTACCTACACTTTGTCTGGTTCGCGATTGTTCAGCTATGGTGTTTTACCAACATCAACCGTTTTTGTCTCTAATCAGTGTAAAGTCCTGCTGTCCTGCCGTTTTATTCATAAATGGTATCAAGTTACTAGTTCGTCTACTTAAAACGCTTGCAGCAATGTACCTTTTAACTGCATCTGTTGTGTTCTTTTTTTACGTGGTGTTATGCAATCTGTCGGAGAAAATTTGTCCTATTTTTTAATTCGCACACTGGTCAATCCGGACTTTTAAAACCTTTAAAACCTTTAAAACTTTTTAACCTTTTAAACTGATACTGTTGTGTTCTTTTTTACTTGGTGTTATGTAACCTGAGGAGTCTTTTCTCGCATCAGCTCAACCTTCTCTAACTCTTGCCCCTCTGATCTCTCACCGCAAAGACATTTGTTAACTCTTTGATAAAAGCCTTCTTGACCCGGTTCATATCAAGATCTCTTCCCAAAAATTCTTTTGCAGAAGTAACTGTAATGTCCTTTTGTCCGCAAGGATCTATATAGGAAAATGGTACAACATCGTTGTTTATATTCACTATCATTCCATGAGATGTTATCCATTTCTTAAGAGATATCCCGCTGAATGCTACTTTTTTCTTCTTTACCCAAACTCCCCTCTTGCCTTCCGTCCTTTCCGCGGGTATCCCAAACCCGGAAAGAACGTTAACTGCCGCCTTCTCTAGAAGATCCAGGTATAAGGATATATTCTTCCCTCTCACACTAAGATCTATCACCGGATATATCACCAGCTGACCTGGGGAATGATAAGTTATATCACCGCCCCTTGTTGTCTTGATTACGGGAACCTTTTTATTTTTAAAATATTCCAGAGATCTTATGCTACTCTCTGCGGACGTGCGTCCTAAAACAAGTGAGGGATAGTGTTCCGTAAAGATAATAGTATCGCTCGCCTTGCCGCAGATACGATCATTTAGAATATCCAACTGAATTTTTAAAGCGTCATCGTATTTCGTTATTCCCATATCCAGAATATCAAATCCGTTTTGATTCCCGACCCTCTTAAGAAGTGATCCGTCACAGAGCATCATCAAAACATCCATATTCCTTGAAATATTCTATTACTCCGCCTTTATCCAAAAACTTTTTCATTATATCGGGTATAGGTTTAATTTCGATCTTAAGCCCTTTGGATACATTGCGTATTATGTTTTCTTCAAGATCCAGTTCGATCTCATCCATATCATCTATATGATTGGTCTCACATTCTATCAGACACAATCCTACATTGAACGCATTTCTGTGAAATATTCTGGCAAAGCTTTTCGCAATAACGGCTTTAAGGCCGCTGGCTTTAAGAGCTGCTGGCGCCTGTTCTCTGGATGACCCACATCCGAAATTGCTCCCGGCTACAAGAAAATCTCCTGGCTGGATCTTTTTATGAAAATCTTCCTCAAGATCCTTAAATATATATCTGGATAGCTCTTGCATGTCTTGAATCTTAAATTTGTATCTGCCTGATATAATGTAATCCGTATTTATATCATCTTGCATTATTAATCTGTGAGCAAAATTAGCCACGCTTTTCCTCCCTGTTCGTATATCATAATCAATATTCCACCACTAGTGGACCATTGACTATCGACAATTGACTATTGTCTTTTTAAGATTTTTTGAAAAAAATCTTGGTCTATAGTCCATGGTCAATAGTCTATAGTCTTCTTTTATGTTCTCTCGGATCAGCTATTTTTCCTTCAAGAGCCGTAGCTGCGGCTGTTGCGGGGCTACCCAAATATATATTGGAATTGGGGTTCCCCATTCTTCCCTTAAAATTTCTATTAGCCGTAGAAAAAGCATTCTCTCCATCGGCCAAAACACCTTGATGCGTCCCTACGCATGGACCACATCCGGGATTATTTACTATCCCTCCGGCATTAATAAACGTTTCGACATAACCCCTTTTCAAACATTCTAAAGCTATTCTACGCGACGCTGGAGTTATTATAAGCTTCATTCCTTTAGCTATTTTTCTTCCTTTTAGGATCTTTGCAGCTATCTCAAGATCTTCTAATCTTCCATTGGTACATGTTCCTATGTTAACCTCATCTATGTGTGTCCCCTCAACTTCTTCCACAGGACAGACGCTATCAACGGTATGGGGTTTAGCAACCTGTGGAGGTAATTCGGATAGATCGTAATCTCTTATATCCACATATTTCGCATCTTCATCGGCAGAAACAGGAATACATTCCCTGATAGAATGTCTCTTAACCCAATCCGTAGTCTTCTTATCTGCTTTCATAAGACCGCATTTAGCTCCCATCTCAACGGCCATATTCGATATAGTGAACCTAGCCTCTACGCTCATCTCGCTTATTATGTCACCATAGAACTCAACAGATTTATAGGTCGCTCCATCGGCACCTATGTCTCCTATAAGATACAATATTACGTCCTTCGAATAAACTCCTTTTCCCAAACTTCCGTTAACGTTCATTTTTATCGTTTCAGGAACAACGAACCAGTTCTTCCCGCTAGCTAGTGTTATTGCGAGGTCAGTAGATCCCACCCCTGTAGACAACGCATTTATCGCACCGTATGTACATGTATGAGAATCGGCTCCTAGAACTAAGTCCCCGCATGTAACAAATCCAGTTTCCGGGACCAATTGATGACACACTCCCCGCCCTACATCGAACACTTTCACCCCATGTTCCTTGGAGAACATCCTAATCTTGTTATGTATAGCGGATACCCCTATATTTGGACTAGGGCAAGAATGGTCTAATACCATACAGAAGATATCCTTATCAAAAACTTTTTCTGTCCCCATCTTCTTAAAGCTGTCAATTATCATTCCGCTCGTACCGTCCTGTCCAAAACAAAAATCTACATCAGCGATAACGATATCGCCCGCTCTGACCCTTTTGCCGCTATGTTTGGACAATATTTTTTCAGCAATGGTTTGCCGCATATTTACTCCTGCCTTTTTGTTTATGGTTCGCGCTTGTTTGTTGTTCTTGTTTACCAACATCAAACGCTTTTTCTCGTTTGCTTGTAAAGTTTGGTTATTATGCCTTTTTGCAAGAAAGTGCTATTTATTTAGTTATTTTTCTACTTAAAACGTTTGCAGTAAAGAAATATTGTCCAGCATCTGTTGTGTTCTTTTTTACTTAGTGTTCTGTAACCTAATGGAGAAAATTTGTCTACCCCCTGCTTAACCACTTCTTTATCCTCTTTACTCCTTCTTCCAAAGTCTTCATGTTGGCAGCAAAACTTATTCTTATCGCGTTATCGTCACCAAATGGAGCACATGGTATTACCGCGACTTTTTCTTCGGCAAGAAGCCTTTTAGAAAACTCCATCGAATCCATACCCGATCCCGATATATCACAATACATGTAGAATGCCCCCGACGGTTTGAATGCTTTCATTTTTTCTTCACCCGCAAAACCATCCAAAAGAAAATCTCTTCTTTTCTGAAACATCTCGCAGTTTTTTTTCATTTCATCTTCCAGGTCTTCGGTAAGAGCGCATTCTGAAGCTGCCTGACTGATAGAACAGGGTCCAGAAGTCGAATGGCTCTGCAGAGTCGAAACCATTTTCATTATATTCTCATTTCCCGCGGCATATCCTATTCTCCATCCTGTCATAGAATGGCTTTTAGAAACACCATTAATAACTATAGTCGCATCACGAACTTCCTTTGATATTCCCGCAATAGAAACATGCTTCTTACCATCATAAAGTATCTTCTCATATATTTCATCACTGATGATAAGGATATCTTTATCCAAGCACACTTTCGCAATCTCTTTTAGCTCATCCTCTCCATAAATAACTCCGGTAGGATTTGAAGGGCTGTTTATAATCACAGCCTTTGTCCTAGGGGTAATAGCTTCTCTAATATCTTCGGCAGTGGTCTTGTACCCTTCTCTCATAGGCAGAACCACGGGCTTCGCTCCGGCAAGTTTTATCATTTCAGGATAACTTAACCAATATGGAGGAATAATTAGAACTTCGTCATTTTCAGAGCAAATGACCTGCAAAACATTGTATATCGAATGCTTAGCACCGCATGAAACAACTATATTTTTAGGGTCATACTCTAAACCATTATCCGATAATAACTTGCGGCATATTGCTTTTTTAAGCGAGAGATTACCGCTGGCCGGAGTATATTTAGTCTGTCCCCGATTTATGGCCTCTATCCCGGCCGTTTTGACTACTTCAGGGGTATCAAAATCCGGTTCCCCAGCAGCCAGGATAACCACATCATCACCCTCAGATATCAT
>JAVCDB010000104.1 GCA_030765205.1 Candidatus Aadella gelida
ATGGGAGGAACTTGTGCAAACGACAAAGTCGGTACGTGACTGAATGATAAGAGCCGTATGAATCGAGAGGTTCACGTACGGTTCTGTGAGAGACTTAAGGTGAAACTCCTTTTGTCTACTCGACCCATTCGTCAGCCTAGAAAGAACATAAGAGACATGCTGTAGGATACTTGTTGGTGTAAAAGGAAGAGAGTCTAGACAGAATCCATTTTTTATAGAGCTTTTTACTTCTATTGGAATAGGGTTTCTGTTTTTAAGAAGAATAAAGTCCACTTCGCTACCGTCTTTAGTTCTCTCGAAATTTATACTATAGAGCAAGTCCCTAACTTTAATGCGGCAAACAAGTTTCTATGCATAGATCCAGAAGGTTTTTAACATATCTAGCTCTGTTGTGAGTTTTTTGATCAAGCTCATTGCATTTTCCTTATCGAGAAAATATTTAACCCTGTCAAAAATGTCCGATGGGTTTTTATTGATTTTATCTGCTTTAAGTAAGTTGCTTATAAATATATTTGCATCTGTATTATCTGAAGAAAAAGATCCTTCAAGCATTTCTTCCAAGAGAACTTTCATTTCGAGGAAATATTTCTGATCTTTTTCAAGAAGTCGTGCCAAGATGGCTCTCATAAGCACCTGTGTGTGAAAAAGAGTTTCCTGTTGTGGAGATTCCCAGCTTTTTGGAATAACAAGATTGAGAAAACGTACATTTCTGAAATATTCCGCGTCATTGATTGAGATACCATCAGTCATATAGGAGGAAATATCCATGCCTACCGTTGGAGAGATTATTACTATCCTTTTAGTATTTTTGTCTACTGTGGCTTCTTTGAGCTTACGAATTAGTTTTTCTGCCGATCTTCCCTCAGGGGTTGCATAACGTTTAATCTTGATCGAAATGCCCCTTGATTGCATTGATATAATTGTCTGGTTAATCTGTTTTTCTGGGTTCATTTCTTGTGGTAGAAATATTTCTATTTTCTCTTTATTAAGCAGATTTATTACATGCCAAATAGTTGTTTTTTCTTCTTCGCTCAGAGATACTCCCGGACCCTCGGTTTTCCCAATGTTCAAAGTATAGCGTGAAATGATTTTGTAAAGCTCAATGTCCGTATTGTTTGACACAACAGCAGGAATAGCTGCTGGAGAGAGAGAGCCAGTAGTTTTTTTCATATTTTTTAGTATTTTTTCTGCAGTAGTTTTAATAGCGCTTGAATCAAGCTCATTTAGCTGATATAAATCTTCAGGGCTGGCAGAACCTATTATAGCTATTCCTTTGGAGTAAACTAACCCGGGGTTAATGCCGAGGCTCTTTCTTGCTTTGTTTGATGCCCGCAGTATTGGATTTTCAAGTACTTTACTATTTGCGTCTACTAGCGAGAGAATAGGTGTGTTGTCTTCAAGATATCCCTGAAAAGGGTTGTTTTCATTATCTATTTTATTTATTGAAACTATGTTAACTACTTTAACTTTGTAGCCCTGTTTCTTGAGTTGTTGGCTTGCAGCAAGGGCTCTAAATGTCATAGCACCTGCTGATACCATTATTAAATCGTTATTTCCCTTACCGGGATCGCTAAGAACATAGGATCCTTCCTCCACACATTGTTCGTAATTTTTTATTGAGCTTTTGTCAAAAACGGGGAGGTCCTGAATGGTTAGTCGAACATATACAGGTTTTTCTGACCTAGCGGCCAGTTCCATTATAACTTTTGTTTCCTCTGCGTCAGCAGGTTCGTAAATGTCCATTTTGTCTCCCAATGGACCGGATAATATGTCCATTACCCCGGGAGTTTCTGTGGAATGATGTGTCGCCCCGTCTTTACCAATACCAAATCCGGAGAATGCTCCAATAAAGATTACAGGGGCTTGATTAAGTATGGCTGATCGGATTTGTGGGACCATGTGGAGATTGAATATATCATATGTGCCTATCACTGGCTTTATTCCCAAGTGTGTCATCCCCGCAGCAAAGCTTGCACCATGAGCTTCTCTTATGCCAAGAGGGATGTATCTTCCCTTAGGATTGTTCAGACTCATCATCCCAAACAAAGTTTCAAATCCATTCATATTGCAGGATCCCTGCAAGTCAGCTGACATAGCAACGATGTTTCTGTAGCGACTACCGAGATATTCCAATGCCTTGCCAAAAGATTGTTTTGTTGATTCCAGAGTTCCTATTTTCGGGATAAGGTACGTAGTCTGGGGTAGGGGGAGAGGAAGTTCCTCTGTGTTATTTATTCTGTCAATATCCCTTTTTTTTGCTTGGCTAATTCTAGCGTTTTTTATAAACTTTACAATTTTTTTTGATGAATACTTGCTAATAACATTACGTAGTTCCTCAAGAGCTTGTGCCTGTATTTTGAGATCTCTCGGAACGTATGAATGGGACCTCGTGCTGGTTTCTGTATCTTTGGAATATAGTGATACACCTTTACCTTTTATGGTTTTTGCGATGATGCATGTCGGTTTTTTTGATGAAATGTCCTGTTTAGCTAAGAGCATAGCGTCCAGAAGTTCTCCTGGCGCGTGCCCATCAACCTCAATTACGTTCCATCCATATTCGCGCCACACCCCCGCCACATTGGCTTTGTCCACATCGTGCTGTGCCCCTTCTATCTGGAGACCATTGTCGTCAATTATAACCGTTTGATTGGAGAGACCTAGTGCGACCGCGTGCCTTGCTGCCTCTGATATTTGACCTTCCTGTTCTTCTCCACCACCTAGAATGCTCCAAAAATGCATTTTTTTACCTAATAATTTTGCTGCCGCGGCCATCCCGCAAGCGTTTGAAAAGCCCTGTCCTAAGGCTCCCGGTGAGACGTCTATACCGGAAGTGCTCCTCTGATCTGGATGCCCCTGCAGTGGGGAAGAGGGGCTTCTCCTTAATCTGGCAAAATCGTCTTTTGGGAAAAACCCGGCTTCTGCAAGTACTGCATATAAGGCCGGAACACCATGCCCCTTGGAGAGGACAACTCTGTCTCTATTTGCCCAGTCTGGATCTCTTGGGTCATAGTTTAAAACTTCTCCAAAATAGAGAGTTGTAAGAATTTCGGCTAGGGAAAGAGATCCCCCCGGATGCCCACTTTCGGCATTAAATAGCATCTGGCATATGTCATAGCGGACAATGTTAGAGATTTCTTTAAGGTTATTTATACGATTCTCTATAGAATAGGGTGCTTCAATAGGGACTTCTTCAACTGTTATTTCTTTTTTAAAATTGTAAGAATGATAATTGACAAGAAGAGCAATGTCGATTGCCTCTTTTCTTAATTTAATATTATCTTTGAGTAGGGGGAATTCTTCGGGTAGCTGCATCCTAATTGCTTCTTTATCGTCAAAAAACCAGTTTAGTCTTCTTTCTAATATGGTGTTGCTGTAGCGAGTTGCGTCGTTGAAAGAATATGCGCCGAGAAACCACAACCATATTGCGTCATTTATGCGAGCATATCTTCCTCCGATTTCATTTGCCTTCATTTCGTCAGGACGTAATAGAATCTTGTTCTTCTTGGACTCAACGAATAGATGTCCACCGCCCTTCGGATCAAAACTTCCATCGAATTGTCTGAGATCCGCCATTTCATGTTTGGCAATACGGTAAAAAATTGCCCAAGCTATGCTAACAATTCTTTTTTGAGACCGTTCTGGGTTGTTGGGGTCGGGAAGT
Source organism: Candidatus Aadella gelida (assembly GCA_030765205.1). Classification (GTDB taxonomy): domain Bacteria; phylum Omnitrophota; class Gorgyraeia; order Tantalellales; family Tantalellaceae; genus Aadella; species Aadella gelida. The sequence goes on from JAVCDB010000104.1 coordinate 3,662, forward strand.
AATGCTTCTAAAAAAATATCGTTGCTTCTTAGTCTCTGCCACATTTCTGAGAACTCTTCATCAATTACTAGGGTAAAATTATCACCTGACTTTTCGATGAGTGCAATTGGGAGTTCGCCTTTTTCTTTGTCATAAGGAACCGAACCTAATGTAATATGTAGTTTCTCTTTTAGGGTTCCACTATTTACATCGGCTTCATTGTCTCGAAAATATTCCAAAGCCTCAATAATATTAGTTTTTTGCAATAGTGGGTTCTTTTTCCATTCCGTTGAAGGGGTAGTAACAACTTTAATGTCATGGACCGCAGGACACTTGCCCTCAAATTCGCTGGGCATGTAGTTGAAATTGATTTTCCCTGGACCATGTTTTGCCAGAAATGTTTTATCACCCAAAGCCCTCACTTCTTTTCTTTTTGGCAAAGTACGCCCCATAGAGTTCGAAATATTGATGGGACTTAAAGCAAATGTCGGACTAGAGAGGAAGTACATGACTAGTATAGTTAGTGATATAATTTTTTTTAACGGTCGAATCATTTTCACCTCTGCATTTTAGGACCTCGGTTAAGAGAACAACATGGAACATATATATGATAGAACAGTATAATCGTTCTGTCAATTGGATAATTCAAGCTATTTCATTGCTAACGTGCTGTAATACTACTATATGTTAGGATAAAAAAAAGCAGGGCTACTATTTGTTGAACTAACTGAATGATGTTGGTATAATAGTTAAAAGAAGATTGTCAGAAAGGAGGAGAGTAGTGTTTGCATATATTCGCAGAAATAAAGCCATGACTAGAGCAGTAATAGGGCTTCTAACACTACTTTTAAGTCCTAATTCCTTCTCTCATGCGATAGCCTTATCAGAAAGTGATCAATTCAGAAGTAACTTGTCACCACAAATACAGATTAACTCTATTGAGTTTATAGAAAAATATAAGACGATGGCGATATGTCGCTTAGTAGAGAAAAATTCTAATATCTCAACTATTGCAGATACTATAGCCCTTCTAAATATAAATGAAGATGTTTTTAGAAATATCAGATTTAGAATTATTTCCCCAGGGGAAATAATTATTGAAGTTCCAGAAGAGGGTGTAGCGGTAAGATATTACGATCCTTCAATGGCCTCGGGTATATTGCCATTTTCTGATGTCAAAAGACTTGTTTCCGTGGCTATTAACCAAAATCTTCACCGTCAAATAATTCACAAAAAAGTAGTTTTATCAGATTCAAACGTATCATTTGGTGTGGATTCTAATAAAAAAAATCTATTAGGGGAAATCAAAGATACGGCAGAATTGTTGTCTTTTCAAAATGCTAATATAGTATTTGAAAAAAACAAACAATTAGAACAATGGTGTTTTAGACAGAGTGGACAGTACGTTCCGGTTTCTGATGTGATTTGCACCAAATTATCAGAGAGATTAAAAAGTGAAGGAAAAACTGGGATATTAATAGCTTTTAGAAAGGATGCTAGTGCAAGTCAGGTTCAAAAAGCCTTACTGGATATAATTCTTAAAGATGGGCAAAGTGTAGAGCAATCATTTAAAAATAGAGGCATATCTGCAACTTATGAATTTAAGAAAGTGCTGTTAGTGGCGCCCTATGGTGACACATTTGGAAACCCTCTAAAGAAAACACAACCACACTTGGGAACAGAGCTCTTGGCATATGTGGCAAATAGAGAAATTAATGATGTAGATGTCCGGGTATATAATCCAAATCTGGGATCGAAGGACGGGTTATATGAGTTTATTAAAAATGAGAGTAAAGATAGGAGCTTTGATTTAATCGGATTTAGTTTTATTCAAGCTGTCATGAAAGCGTCACTGGAAATGTTATGTAAGGTTAGAGAGGTAGATCCGAATACATTATTATTATTGGGTGGACATGACGTTGGCAAGATGTCGGAAGAGTTTTTCCAGGCAGTCCCGTGTGATTTGGCAGTGAAGGCGGATGGAATGGCTTTTATCGAAATATTAAGCAAGATTTCTTCCTCCAATTCGAGAGAGCAAAACCTTTCGAGACTGAAAGGCCTCCCAGACGTTATTATTGTAAGAGACCAAATAGTCTCTAGCCCGAATACTACTAAATCTTTATCTAAATTAGGGATGCAGCATTATCCTGAATTCATGGAAGATATCCCATACAAGGAGAGAGATCTTACCCATGGAAAGAAATATTATTCTGGGAGTGATAACCAAGGGCAACGGCCTATTCGTTGCGATGATATAGGAAGGAAAACTTTAAGAGTGGCTCTTTCGGATAGATGCAAAGGTAAGTGCATTTTTTGTGGAGCTTATAGAACCGGCAATAAACCGCCCCCAGTAACCAAGGTGATGGATTTTTTGAGGTCAAACTTTAGTGGGCACGATTCAATTCATTTTCAGAGCAATGATTTCCTTTTTGATCTTGAATATGCTAAGGAATTATGCAACGAATTAATTAAGAGTGAATGGCAAACAGTTCCAAAGAAAATGGTATCAAGAGTGGATGAGGTAACCCCTGAAATATTAGAACTTCTCTCAGATGCTGGGTTCGTGGATATAAGCTATGGGATTGAATCTTTTGATGACACAGTTCTAAAGATGTTAAAAAAAGAAACTACTGGTCAAGACAATGAGAAGGCAATAGAGGGTGCATTAAACGCTGGACTGAAACCCGGTATAGGTCTTATATTTTTCACGCCTTACTCTACAGTAACATCAGCGCTTGATACGCTTAATAAGTGCGTTGAATATGTAGATAAAGGTGCCTATTTGAACATCGTCAGAGATATTAACATTCATTTCGGATCCCCAATATCAAAAATGGATGAGATTATTGAATTCGAGCAAATTGATTTTCCGAGCATGAAAAAGACATTTACATATCCCAAAATAGCAAAAGTTATGGATCCAGAATTAGATATAATTCGCAAGAGGACACTTGAGATTCTTGAAAAAGTTAAACAACAGAGTGGAATCCCAGCTCAATATGAAGATTCATTTACAATCGAGTCGCTATTGTTTTTAAAAGCTTTTTTAATAGCGTATACCAACAATCATCCTGAAGACGTTGTCAATGAAAGGATGATGAAAAAAATAGAAGGAGCATTGCGTTCTGCTGTTTTTCGTGAAATGAAATCTACAATTGGAGTGGTGAAAAGCGTTGAGGGAGTGCAGTATTTTAATAATTCTAAAATTCCAGCAAGGGGGCAGGCTTTGCTTGATCTGGACAGCTACATAAGAGGTCGTTTTCCTCAAGAATTTATTAAGTTTCTTGATGAAAAAGATATTATTATAGAATTACATAGTGGACCTCAGAGCTATACAACTCAGTATCTTGAAGATTTAAAATATCTTGGGTATAGAGTGTCCGAGCTAAGCGGTAGCTATAAAGGGCATCAGAAGTATTATTTAATTGAACAAGAGGGAGAAAAAAAGGTCATAATTTCAAGCATTCAAGGAGAATCACGTGAATTGGCGGTCGTGCAATCTTTGGAATATTTCAAATATCCGTGGGATAAAGTTTTTAAACGGGAATTTAAATATAATTTAAGGAAAATACTAGATGTGTCTCTATTTAATTATCGAGGAAGGATTGAAGATGCCATTATCGCGTATGACGTTGATGAGGTAGTGGATAGTTTGATGGGAGTAGAATTTGGGATAAAAAAGATTGAAAGATATAAAACTGATTTCCTAGATTGTGCGATTATTGAAAGAAAAAATGGTAAAAAAATATTAATCCAGGAAGCTGGGTATACAAATGGCAGACATATAAAAGATATTGTTGAATATTTTATTTTAGATGAGGAGAGTGGTGGTTTAGGCATAAAAAATATTACTCTATCCGCAACCTGTGGGGCTATTTCGGATGAGGTCAAAGTTAATGATATTATAATTCCTTTAGAGGCGTATCTGTATAATGACAACATGAAATTTGAAAAAGTTCAAGGTGTTAATAATGTCGTTAATCTCGAGGGTTTTGATAAACTTGTTGACCCAGCTATTCAAGTTCATGGAATGCCCATATTTACGATTCCAACAGTCATGAGTGGCAGTCAGGAAATATTTAAGTATGTCAACTCTCATGGAAATGGGGCTATCGAGCTTGAGTTGGCGCACCTTTATAAACTCTTGAGTAAATATCCAGATATAAGATGTAGTGTTTTTTATGAGGTAAGTGACAAGCCTTCCATCGCGGGTGAAGATGGGGAAAGCTTGGGGGACAATATACCAGGACTGAACAATCCAGACAAAAGAGAAATCTTTTTAAAAGCTTTTACTAAATATTTTCTGGATTCGGATGAAAGCAATGCTGTCAAACATAAGAAAGGCACAAGCTTGACAGAGGTCGCTGATGCAATAGAAAAAGATCTGGATGAAATTATGCAAGGAGCTGACAAATATAGAATGAAACATGTAAGGCTTGCTATTGATTCATTCAAAAAGTTTCTAAAAGGGCGGGAAGGTTTTGATTTCTTATATAAAAATATCAGCAACCAAATAGTAGCTAAAAAGACATACGACAAAGAGCAGTATTTTCAGTTGTTAGATGAACTGTTGATGATATATGGTAAATTAAACACTAAGGAAAAAGAAGCGCTTCTTATAGCCGTTATTTTGCATGATAATCGTCTTGTAAGTGGTGTTAAACCTATGGATCATTATAGGTTGTCCGCTGAAGAAGTTGAACCAATCCTTAAAAAATATGGGGTTAATGATAAGCAAATAATATCTAACATAAAAGATATAGTTTATTTTCATGGATTTTCCTCTGATTACGGAATGCAATGGTTGCCGTCAGATATGAAGGGACTTTCTTCTAGGTCAAAAGGATTAAGAGCACAGGAGCTGATAATTACCTGTGTTGATACCTTGGCGAAAATGACACGAGAAGAACCGTATCTCCCAGACAATATTCTCTCTGCGCAATTTCTACAGGAACTCCTAGATGTCTTTAAAACTTCTAACTTACTTGAGCCCGAAGGGTTTTTTAAACAGCGATTATTATGTGCTGGAATGCCGCGAGCATTCCAAATATCTCGTGCAGGTCTTGAACTTGACTCTAAGGAGTTTCTCTACCTTGAAAATAAATTTAAAAATAACTCACTAGAGGTAACTAGCATTTGGTCTAATAATATTCGCAATAAAATATTTCCTTTATTTTTGGTAATAAGGAAAGGAAATAAGGGTTTTGACGGGCTAGCTCGAGCTAAAAAATTATATAAAGTAATGACATTGTTTGCGAATGTTTGCAATTCTTATCTTAAGAGTGGCAAGGTAGGGCGAAAAACGATTCTGTCTTTAGATGTAGAAGGAGAAGATTTTAGTGATGCGTTTTTTGAAGAGATACTCCAGAACCTGGAGAATAGTGGATATTTCTCAATGGACACGGAAGGCATCACGGAAGAAGAGGTTATGAGGGAATTAGAGAGGACATCCTGGAAAAGCATTTTCGGGTTAGATTTACATTTTCATGAAGATACAATAATTCTGGGGGCTACGTCTGACGATGCTGTGGTAAGTTTTAATAAAAACCATACAAACTATTTGGAGAACACTACAGGTGAAGAAGTTTTACTAAACATAGATATTGATTGGGCGGAGTTTAGAGAATCTGATGAGTTTATTGAAACAAAGTGTTCGGCATGTGACTCTAAGGGAACACCCAGCAAAAAAGTTATAATTAACGGCAGAGAATTCCATATTTATCAGTGTGAGCATGATAACTGGAAATGGATAAATCCAACATTGCCTAAGGCATTTTTAGACCAGATATATTCTTCTCCTCAATATTGGAAGGCACCTGAAAGCGTATGCATAGAAGTGAATGGGGAACCATTTCCCTTACTTGGATATTTAGATCATGGCTCACCTCAAAGACGTGAGAGGGATAAGTGGATTTCTAGTATTAGGGTTAAAGAAATAGAAGAAGCACGACAACTGGTTTTTCCTAAAGCTGAGAGAAAAAGGTTTTTGGAGATAGGGTTTGCTGCTGGAGATGTTTTGAAGGAAGCTTCGAAACAGGGTTGGGAAGTTCTGGGTATAGATATCTCAGAAGGTGCCGTTGAAGGATTTGTCGAGAAAAATCCTAAGATGTCAGCAAATGTAAGAAAAGCTAATATTGAAACAGAAGCTATTCCTGGAGAAGAATTTGATGTAATAGCTGCATATAATCTTGTTGAGCATTTAAACGATATCCCATCTTTTTTGCAAAGAACCTATCAGTTGTTATCAGATGAGGGAATACTAGCAATAGATATTCCGATTCTTCCTAACTCCTTACCGATATACAGGTCTTATGTTGAACATCTTCATCATCCAAGCTTAAAAGGCATGGAGATAATCCTCGAAAAATGTGGTTATGAACTAATTAAAGTTGTTTGTCCTCCGATTGATTCTTTAGGAGAAGCACTAGGCATGTCCAATGTCAGCATATTCGCTAAGAAAAAAGGCAAGGGTCTTAGTGTAAGCGATGTTGAGATAATGGAATTTATCCCCGAAAAAGGGAAAGACTCAACCTATACAAAGAAAAAATATGAGAAGATTTATGGAGAAGAAGAACCACGATTTTCTAGTATTTTGTCAAATATGGAAGAATATTTAAACTACAATCTTCCGTATCTCAATGAAATGTCTGGTGAAGATAAGCCAGACATACTTTTACGAGTACCAATAGATGCTATTGAAGGTACTGGACATCATAATATTAAAGATTTTCTAGGAACTTTTATTCAAATACCAAATGTATATGTTGAGTTTTATTATATGTCGGGTATTGGAGAAGAAACACCGTCTAGCGTTTATGCAACATATGGCATAAAAAAGAAAATCTTACCAAAGGGATTCAAAAAAACACGACTAAATACCATTACTCTATTTCCTGCTTTGCGGGGAGAAGATATAGATGATTGTGCAGTTTTGGAGCGTCTGGGAGGTTTGGATGTAAAGCCGACAGATACTATTCTATCTCCAATAGGAATGGGTAATGATGCAGTAGGACTTGTAAGAGGCACACTACTAGGACTAAGGATTCTGGGATTTGCTAAAGAGTTAGCCTCGGATGTAGAGCTATCTAATGATTCTGAATTTCTTGGTAGGGTACAACTTGCTGTATTGGAAACTTACAAGCAAGTTTGTTATCCTTCAGACAGAAAAGAACTTGCGGGATTAACTCCGCATGATATAGTGGCCTTAGCCACGGGATCTACAATTAATGATATTCTAATTCCTCTGAGAAAGCTTATCAAGTTATTGCCAATAACTCCACTAGATTCTGAAGAATTACGACTCATATATGAACATGCAAGAGAAGTTCTATTAGCTGTTTAATTATTTTAGTGCCCAAAACGTGCGTGTGTCACGAAGCTACAGAGAAGATGAGGGAAGGCCCCTCGAAGTCGTCATACGGGTGATGATCTCAAACCGCCTTAAGCTGCATTGGTAAAGAGCCTTTGTAGTGAGCGTTAAGGTAAAAGGCGTAAATAAATACGTCAGGTAGGTATCAAGGAGACGAACGCGAGTGAACCGCTGAGCA
>JAVCDB010000046.1 GCA_030765205.1 Candidatus Aadella gelida
CCTCTATCTTCTGAACTCTATACCTATAGGGCAGTGATCGGATCCCATGACGTCTTTTAGAATAAATGATTTCTTTACCGAAGGAAGGGCGTTTTTTGTTACAAAAAAATAGTCTATCCTCCACCCCACGTTCCTTTCCCGTGACCGTGTCTTATAATCCCACCAAGTATAATGCCCGGGTTCTTCATTGAAATGCCTGAATGTATCGATAAATCCGTGTGACACAAGTTTATCTATCCATTTACGTTCTTCCGGAAGAAATCCTGATATCTTCTCATTTTGTTTAGGACGCGCCAGATCGATCTCGTTATGCGCAGTATTAACGTCCCCGCACACGATAATCCTTTTATCTTTAAATCCGTCTAAAAAATCAAGAAATTTGTCATAGAATTTTAGCTTGTATTTTAATCTTTCAGGACGGGCCGCGCCATTCGGAAAATAAACGTTTATAAGAATAAATTCTTCAAAATGAAGTATAAGCGCTCTCCCTTCTGTCTCCAGTCGTCCTGAAGGGAAATCCGTTTCTACCAAATGCGGTTTGATTTTAGTGAATACCGAAACTCCGGCATATCCCTTGCGATTAGGATTATTCCAATAAGCGAAATATCCTTTAGGAGGATTGAGTTTCTGATCAACTTGTTCCGGGTGAGCTTTAGTCTCCTGAATACATAAAATGTCCGGTGATTCTTTTTCTATCCATTCACCGAACCCCTTTTTGCTTATAGCCCTTATGCCGTTGACGTTCCATGAAATGACTTTCATAATATGGCGAGTTAACTAGCTATTATTTTAGTTTGCAATCGCTACTGGTTCTTATTTTGTTACATCAAGCGTTTTTGTCTCTGATCATTGTAAAGTCTGGTTGTATTGCTTTTTTGTGCACAAATATTATCTAGTTATAAGTTCTTCTACTTAAAACGCTTGCAGCAGGAGTAACTGCTTCGCACATTTGATCGTTCTTTTTTGCTTCATATAAAGATTTAGTTGTTTTTTCACTTTCGAACCTGATCCTTAACCCTACCTACGAACTGTTTTATGGACGCGGTTATATCAGCAGAATTTTTATTCTTTATCCATTCTTTCTTAAAAAGACTTCCTCCGAACGCTATCGCTGTTGCACCTGAGGAAAAATATTCTTCAATATTATCAAAAGTAACTCCCCCTACTGCCATGAGGTCAATTTTATCTAATGGGCCTTTAAGTTTTTTTATGTAAGACGGTCCAAAAACGTCGGCAGGAAACACCTTAACCATTGTAGCTCCGCCTTCATGGGCCCTGAAAACTTCCTGCGGAGTAAACGCGCCCGGGAAAACAGGAATGCCCTCTCTTAGGCAAGTTTTAACTACGCTTTCTATATAAACCGGGGATACGATGAACTCTGCTCCGGCACCAAGCGCTTCTTTAAGAGATGCGTCAGACAGTACCGTTCCGGCGCCTATACTCAGGTCTTTCCCAAAAGCTTTCTTTGCCTTCTTAATAAAACCGGGAGCGCCCAGGGTATTCATTGTGATCTCAATGGTCTCCAGCCCCGCCTCTACTGCCGCCGGAAAGAGCCATTCGATATCTCTTTCTTCTATACCTCTCAAAATACCCATTACGGGTAACTTTTTAAATTTTGTTATATCCATTCTTATCAATCAATTTCCATCGCGGAAAGACTTTCATAGAACTCGCGATAGTTTTCTTTTTGATCGGTTTTCCGCAAAGCCATTGCGGCCCTTGGATGCTCGTTGAACATGCCGGTTATCGCATACGGAAGAATATATCCCCATTCCATTTTTTTCTGAAGCGGGATAAACTCTTTTGCAATAAGATCAAGTATGGGCCTAAGATCAAATTTAGGATTCTTAAGAAATCCTATTAATAGTTCCAGGGGACAGTTACCCGCGGCGCGGCCTATACCATACACTGTCGCATCGACAAAATTACATCCTTCTATTATTCCCTGTATAGTGTTTGCATACGCGAGCTGCTGATTATTATGAGCATGTATACCTATTTCTTTGGTCTTAAGGAATTTTTTATACTTACTCGCAAGAAACTGTATATTTTCCGAATATAGCGACCCGAAACTATCGACTATATAAACTGTGGTAGCCTTACATTCTTTCTCCAGTTGAATTAATGCTTCGTCAAGCTCGCTATCCAAAGTTTTGGATATAGCCATAATATTCACAGTTGTCTCATATCCCTTGTCAGCAGCGTCATTAGCCATCTCTATGGCTTTATCGATATCTTTAGCATACGTAGCTATCCTCATCATATCTAATACGCTATCCTTGCACTGGAGAATATCTTCTCTTTCCACACGTCCTACATCCACCATTACGGACAGTTTAGTATCAGACTCTATACCTTCTATAGCTTTTTTAACCTCATTTTCCTCACAAAACTTCCATTTTCCAAATTTGTCGGGTGACATAATGCTTTTAGAACATCGGTACCCAATTTCCATATAATCTACACCCGAAGCAGAAATAGCTTTATATACATTGCGGACAAAATCATCTTCAAAATAATGGTCATTAATAAGTCCGCCATCCCTTATAGTGCAATCTAATACTTTTATCTCTTCTCTGAACATGTCTTCTCCTTTATAACGTTCTAATCATCAATTTAAAAATAGGGACACAACACACCTGCACGAAAAGGGTGTCTTCCGACAGGGTAGAGGTGCCCCTGATATCCGAATTTACTAATACCTATTTATTTAGAATTTACGAAGGCTTCTTTTAAGCCGTCTTTGTACCC
>JAVCDB010000077.1 GCA_030765205.1 Candidatus Aadella gelida
AACTAGCCTTGGAGATAATCGGACATGATGATGATGGAGGTGTTGTTGCCATCGCGGAGGCGGATATGTGCGCCGTGGATGCCATCCAATATTTGACAGGTTGTACCTTGGGGAAAGGTAACTTGATTCACGTGGATTATGGGAAAATAGCATTTTCATTTTTTAGCCGAAGCAATGATAAGGCATTCCGGATCGTATTAGTTCCGACAGTGATGGATAAGATCTGGACAGAGATGCAGGAGTATCCGGGAAGTAAGAAGTTATTTCAAGAGCAGTTTAATTATCTCATGCAGGTGGAAATGGGCTGTCTTTTCAAAAAGACAACGGTACAAAGGTCTGTTCCCCGGTCCGCGAAACCTATGGAAACTCATTTGTGTGCGAATTGCAGAGAGGGTATTATGGAGTCCAGGGTCCGGTTGTATGACAATAAGACTTTTTGTATCAGGTGTTTCAATTCTGTAGAACAAAAGAATTGAAAGGTGGTCAGGCGCAGGTTTGGACATTGGACATTTTCTGAAAGAAATATTTGATCTGAGAGGGTAGGCGTTAGCGCCTGCCTTTTTTTGTTTCTCGGCACCTCCACCATTTGTGTTAAGCATGAAGGTGATTTCAGTCACGAAGTCGCCTTTTTTGTTTCTACCCCTGTAAAGTCAAGGGTCATAGAACGGTAGATATCCCCATATACTGTTAGTTATCATCAGGGGTAAAAGTATACTTTTTGGTGCAAATTGTGGTGAAACCGTGCGAGTATGCAAGGCTATAAGAAGGTTTCTCGAAGTCGAAGGCGAAGCGAAATCGTGGTGAAAAAAAGTAGAGCTTAAGATTGGCATTGTTGTGCAAGTATTATAAATGGACCTGACACTACTGGAAGGGGTAAAAATTTGACATATTGATCAAAATATTGTAATATATGGATAAATAGATATATTTTAGGAGGTTGTTTTGAAAGGCTATGAAGTAAAAAGTGAAATGTTAAAAGCAATGGCTCATCCGGTTCGTTTAAAGATTCTTTCCGGGCTTATTGAGAATGAGTGCTATGTAAATGAGATGCAGGACAATTTGAATATACCTCAGTCGACAGTTTCTCAACATTTAAGTATCTTGAAAAGACAGGGTATAATAGCGCCCCGGAAAGAGGGAGTAAGAACCTGTTATAAGGTTGTAGATAAAAAGGCAATAAAGATGATCAATATTTTGGATAAATAATTTTTTTAAACAACATATCGCATTATTTGAATAATACGATGAAAGGAGGAGACATGGGACTTAATATTACCAATGATAACTTTGATAAAGAAGTGATGAATTCAGACATTCCGGTTCTTGTGGATTTCTGGGCTCCCTGGTGCGCACCTTGTAAAATGATCGCGCCGGTTGTAGAAGAACTCGCGGAAGAATATCATGGAAAAGTGAAGGTATGTAAAGTGAATGTTGATGAGGGCAGAGATATCGTCTCTAATTATGGAGTTGTTAGCATTCCTACATTGGCTTTATTTCACAAAGGTGAAGTAAAGGCCAAGAAGGTAGGGGTTTTCCCTAAAGGAGAAATCGTTCAAATGATAAATTCTTTAAATTGGTCATAAGAAAAGGGGAGTAATATGGGTAAAAGGTTATTAAATGCAATAGAATTTGTTAGAAGAAATCTTGCCTATCTCATACCATTTGCGCTTATAGTAGGGTTGATTAACGGGCATTATCATCCCATGGCGTATTCACGGGTAATTTGTGTTTCGGCGTTGTTGATTATGATCTTTCCGGTATTTATTAACATTGAGTTCGGAAAAGGCATTAAAGAGCTTCCGAAATTTAAAGGCATACTTCTTTTGGCAACGATCGTGAATTTTGTTTTATATCCTTTAATTGCGTTTGGTCTGGGTTGGTTGTTTCTAAGAGAGTATCCTGCTATGTGGCTTGGGCTGGTAATGCTATCTCTTGTTCCAACAAGCGGTATGACTATTAACTGGACTTACTTTACAAAAGGGCATATGCATGTTGCTATGGGTATAGTGAGTATAGGGATTTTGGTTTCGGTGGTTGTGTTACCCATCATCATTCCAGTATTCGCACAACATCTTATGGGAGCGGAAAATATTAATGTGTCAAAGATGGTTATTCTTGAAAAGCTTTTTTTCATCATTGTACTTCCTTTGATTTTTGGTAGCTTTGTAAGAAGACTTATTTTGAAACATAAAGGTGTGGAGGGGTTTAAAAGGGTTAAACCCGTTAACGGTGGCATAAGTGCTGTAGGTGTTATGGTGGTTAGTTTTCTGGTTATGTCGCTTAAGAGCACTCAAGTTATGGTTACTAATGCAAATGTTATCTTTATTGCTTTAGTGCCAGTATTGATTTTTTATGCCGTCATTTTCTTGATAAGTCATGGTCTTGGACATATGCTTTTTGATCATGAAAGCAGAAAAGCATTTTTCTTCGGAACGGCTGCAAGGTATCACGTAATCAGTTTGGGAGTTGTGTTGGGGGCTTTTAAGGACTATGATTTTATTGGCGGAGTGGTTATCATGATAGCTGTTGGACTTGCTGTACAAATTCCGGCTCTCGCGTTTTACGCAAAATGGATTCAGGGGAAAACACCGATAAAGTTGGAGGAAGAAATAGATCGTGAAGAAGAGTTTATTTAAGGAAAAATATTCTATATTCAGTTTAACAATCAGTAAGAGGGAAGTCCCTTATGAGGGTATTGATGAAATTATAAGATACTTTAGAAAACAAATCCTAGAACATCCGGTTGCGCGTTTTTTATATGTCTTCGATCATTACAGGCATACGCAGGGCATTAAAGGTGGCAAGATTATGTCACGCATACGGCAAGCCAAGAATATAAATTTATGTTTTGGTAAAAAGTTAGAAAGTCCGGAAGTTTTAGCTGTATGTCCAAGGTCCATAGGGATATGTGATACAGGTGAAGAATTCGTTATTTCTTTTATGGAAGCGTCTAATTTTGTTGCCAATAAGGCAATGGAATCTTGGGGTTTGGAACTTAAAACCTGTTGTTTGAACTCATCCGAGTAAAGCGATGGGAAAGTATAGAATTTAGAGTGCAAAGCGTGGTGAAATCGTGGTGGAATAGGAGATTTGAGCACGAAAAAAGGTTCATTCTGGCACCTCCACCATTCTTTTGTTTGTCTGCCAATCCTTTAATTTCGACAGTTTCCAAGCCAATAAAAAATCAAAGCTCTTTTGTGCTTTATGTAAGCTCTTTGTAACAAAATAAGTTGCCAGGGGTTTTTAGTGTTGATATACTGTATTTGGAAGAAAAAATAAAATGCAAATCACAAAAAATATTCACGCAATAAAGATAGCATTTAAAATAAAGTTGCCTACAGGTGCGACGCTTGGAAAATTTGTTTATGCCGCTTGTTTATGGGAATAGGAGATGATGTAAATCTTGAAGAAAATAATTCACCTAAGTGATCTACATGTGG
>JAVCDB010000082.1 GCA_030765205.1 Candidatus Aadella gelida
AAAAAAGTTATCCACAGAATTAGAGTTATTAACAAAGAAAGAAAAAAGTAGCAAAAAAGAAAGAAAGACTACGGCTACTACAATTTAAAAGGGATAAATATTGGTCTAGACAAACCCGACACCTTTAAACCTAGCTAACAAATACCGCCCATAAAGACCCCTTTTAACCATGTCACTTTATGGGCCGATAATGTATGTTATGTTAACCTGTGCATAGGGAAAACCATTGCCCTGAGGGATCTATGTGTAAATTGAAACCGCCCTACAAATTGTGTGTCATTCCCCTCACGCCACTAGATTATGAGTATCTACACAAACACCAAAAACATTTATGAGTATATACCCAATATCTATTTAGCACCCACGTCCATTATCACACCACCCATATTACCGCTTTTCTACCGCGTCATTGCGATGAACACCGCGACGAAGCAATCCCTATAAAACACACATTAAACCACCTAAAACATGTCATATATGGGCACCCATAACGGCATACATCTCCCCCCTATTACTTTGTCCATGGTTGGGGTGAATGTGTATAAGTTGGATGAGAACGTCTCTTAGAAGCGAAATATGAGGAGGCAAAATCCAGAGCCTTGGGTTATGCATGCGGGGTTAAATCTTTGTAGTAATCCATTAACTATTAATACGTTTTAATCTGAATTTTAGCGGGATAATGCTTCTCTAATTTTCGTGATATTTCCATTAGCTTTATTTCTGATTTCACTCCAACATGATTCTAGTTCGGGGTTCTGTATATGCTTCGAACATGTATCAAGGTAAGAAATGAATTTTTCGGTGCGATCCAATCTGCTATTAATGTCGTTGCGCCCAGAGTATATCTCATGAAGGCTATCATCAAGTAATATGTAAGTTATTTCATTCTGATATACATTTCTTACTGATGCTACGGGATATCCAGATACTTTCGATGATAATTTGGCTGGCGCAGGCTGTTGAAGGGTATCCAGAAGATATTTCTTCCCTAAGTTTAAATGTAACCCTTCCCGTGAAAAACAATCACAAAAAAGTGAGAACCTTTCTAGTAATGCCTCGAATGACTCAAAAATATACACTAATCTTTTTTCTAGTGGTTGATTTGGTACATAAGGGATGGTAAAAATCCATTGATGCCCGTTTGATATTGCCACATACCGTGCTCCCAATGAGGCAGCGTATCCAATAACTTGCTGCAAAGCTTTATATGCTTCGGGACATTCTTTTGAAAATAATCCGAATACATAAGGCCTCTCCGTAAAAGCCTTATCGGGGAGAATAAAGCTTGTTCCTGCCTTCTTTGCCTCTAAAACCAAAGTTAGGTTATTGTTAATATGAAAAACGTAATCTGCATATCCTTCCTGTCTACAATACTTTTCAGCTTCTATTTCGCTCTTGTCCCATTTCAATATGTCAAATAAAAGGGTATCAATAGCACGTAGTCTTGTGGTTGCTTCATTTTCTTTCTTTTTTAAAGAATTAAGACCTGCTAGTTTGTCTAATAATTCCTGATAGGCAATATCTTTTTTTAATTTTATCATATGTTTCCTTTATTTATGTATTTTGTGGTGTTTGGATATATATTACAAGACGCTCTATGTTACCCCTTCATTTGTATGAGTTTACATAACAAATATTATACTCTGATCATGTACTATTTCAAACCAATTCCTCGGTGACTGTCCCCTGCCCTATTTTGTTGTTTTTGCTTGTCAGTCAGTCTCAGGAATGCTATTCTCTGCGATTTTAAAAAGAATGTCAATTAACCAATCTGCCCTTACTTTGATTTTTTCATTAACGCGATCCATTAAGACGCCTCCGCCAAATTTAAACGATACACCGGTATAATCAATCTGTACTTCGTAAATATCATGATCTCTAGAGTCTCCTTCATGGACAAAAAAACATCTAAAATACTCATACACGATTTCACTTAAATGGATTAGTTTGCTCTTTTCTTCAATACGATAACTTTTATCAATGCCAAGTTTTTGTAGTTTATTTCTCAAATAACTAGTATATCTTACCCGGTTGTCTGGTTCTTCTGGATTATTTTTTTTTAGCAAGGGCATCTATTAAGCAGAGCAACAAACACAAACATCCCTTTTTGCGATCGTTATTTTTTAATAAAAGTGCATCTTCATAAAGCCAATTCATCATGTGCGTTTTCGCGTTTTTTCCGTCCTCGGGCGCCTGTCCCTTGACCTTTTCTTGTTGAATGGCGGGACCTGACATCTATATTGTTTTTTGAGAAATTATTTTAATCTAGATTGAGCACTTTAACCAGAAGTACGAAAGCTCTGGAGCCAATCCGCTACTTCCTTTGGGGACATTAGCCCCGTTACCACGCAGAAAGTAATAACTGAGCCACTTGCTACAACTAAAGTGACAATTCCATTTTTAAAGCGCAACTGAGTGCTTGCGCAAAGCCAAGTTAAATTCCCAAAGATCAGACTGAGGGATAATACGGACTGCCAAGTTGGAGTGCCATCAGGGAGAAGTTCCAACAAGAGGAGCGATAGAAGAAATAATATGGCTGGTACAATTAAGTACCGCTTTTTTAAAGGTGTTGAGGGCATCTCAAAATAATCTGTTGAATTAAAGCCGGAATTGTTGAGATGGTCTCTTATTTCTTTAGGGCTTCCTTCAAGCTTCATATCTGCACTCTCGATTGAGCTCGAACTATTTTCTGTACATCATTCTGAGCCTCTTGGTCATTCCACAGCAATTCCTTGTCTTCCCCTTTTATTACCAGTATTCTATTGGGCTCCATGCTGATATTTGTACCCGCAAACTTAACAGTCCCAACATTTCCGCTCACGATGCGCTGTGGCACCCTTTCCAAAACGTCATTCACTGTTTCACTAAGCGATTCGAAATTATCATTATTGTTTTTGCTAGGACCAATTGTGAATTCTAGTATCGCCCCAGCGCTTGTAACTGGGTAAACCTTACACGATAAACCTATACCTGGCTTAAGATAAGGTGCAATATGTCTTCTGAAGTTGTTTATATAAGACTGTATCTTCTCTAAATCGTACATTATTACTCCATTTCGTTAGGATCCACTACTCTCCTACCTTGTTGTTTATTATATCTCCTTCCAAATCTCCTGACAATCTTTTTAACGCCTCATCCGTTCTCGGGGTCCTCGTTCGGCGAACTCGGCATCAACTCGAAAATTACGTCCTCGCTTGCCTGTCCCCCTATGTCTTTTCATGCTGGTTATTATCTTTTTGAAATTCAGTTAATATCTCCAGTGCTCTCTCTGCATCTTTCTCGCCCACCATAACTTTGATGCCTCCGGTAAGATATGTTAGATGAGATCTCATTCCTCCACAATCATCTTTAGACAAAACCGCTCTAATATCATTTGATTCAAGCAGGCCGACAATAATGTATGCTTCATGTTCATTAAGTACCATTTTTATTGGCACTAATTTTTCTGAAATTCTTATTTCTTCCTCT
The DNA here is from genome assembly GCA_030765205.1 of Candidatus Aadella gelida. Taxonomy (GTDB): domain Bacteria; phylum Omnitrophota; class Gorgyraeia; order Tantalellales; family Tantalellaceae; genus Aadella; species Aadella gelida. The sequence continues at coordinate 3,469 of JAVCDB010000082.1, forward strand.
GGCTTGAAATCTTGTTCCTTGGTAACAGCCTGATCCTTTTTTAGTTTTTCCCCAGTATCTAAATCAACAAAACAATCTGGGCATGTATCAGCATAGTCTGGTAACCCCTCATTACATTTAGGACATTTTTTCATGTTTTTCTCCCCTGATATTCCTTATAGCCCTCTTGAGAATTCGGGTCTTAGGTTTATTTTACCTCCGATAGCAAGCTCCAGGCTGTTTAATAACTTGTTTTTGTCCTGAGGGAATCTACCTTCAAGCGACAGGTAATTTGATGCGTGGTTGGACCGGAATATTGTTTTCTCCAGTTCAAGACCTTTGATAATACTGTGAGCCTCGTCTAATAATTCATGAGAATTTAGTTCTTTAAATCGTTTTTCTTTGCATTCTTTATGTAATTGTGTACCCGGAATAAGCATCACTGAGAGAAAAGACAGATATCTGGGCTGCATTTTGTTGAGGGCTTTTATTGTGTCCCTTACATGTTTTTCGGAATGTTTTTTGCCGCCTAAGCCTAGGAGTACCATAACCGAAGATTTTATCCCCGCCCTGCCGGCTTTTTTTACCGCTTCTATCATTTCATCGGCAGTTGAACGTTTCCTGCAGCGGTCTAATACATCTTGGCTACCGCTTTCAAGGCCGATATATATAAGCCGCATCTTATTTTCATTTAATTCTACAAGTTCAGCGTTGCTTCTTTGGGTAATATTATAACCGTTAGAGTAGCTCGAGATACGTGAAAGTTTAGGGAAAACCTCATCAAGTTTCTTTAAAATCGGCAGGAGTTTTACGTTACTTACCGCCAACGCATCTCCATCCAGAAGAAAAACCCGTCTAGTATCAGGGTATAATGCCGCAGCTTTGTTTATGTCAGATACAATTTCCTCAGAATCTTTCACGGCAAAAGGCTTATCCGTGTATGCTCCGCAAAACGTGCAGTGGTTCGCAGAACATCCGGTTGTTACCTGCAGGAGGAAACTATCGCTTTCAGACGGCGGTCGTATGATTGGTTCTATGAGAGTCATAATTTAAAAATAAATTTAATGTGTATATTCCCACTATTTGCAATTTCAATCAGGAAAGTGTCCCCCTACCTTAAAAACCACTATATTATAATCCTAAAGACCCCTTAAACACAAGAACTTACAAACCAACTTACAAACCAAACAGCCCCTACCAAAGGGCGGCCGAAACGCGGAGGTTTCGGCACACCCTCGACATTACGTCTCGGGCGCCTCCCCCACTTCTAGACCAAAACAAACCAGCTAAAGGCTTAATATAGCGCCCTCTCAAACTGGGGTCTAGCGAAGCCCCAACAAAGGAAAAACACCACCCCACCCACATAACAATAACCCCTCACAAGCACAAAGAAAAAACAAGAAGAATACTATGCTAAAAAGATATCAAGTCTAAGGTGCCATTTTGCCACCTTTAAAAATATGAAAATAAAAAAGAAAAAACAAGAAGAATACTATGCTAAAAAGATATCAAGTCTAAGGTGCCATTTTGCCACCTTTAAAAATATGAAAATCAATAGGAGAAAAATACCGAAAAATGTGTCTCTATTAGTAGTGGTAAATGTTCTTTGCTGAGAAAAAAAAGGAGGGATAAAATGAGTAAGACGCTTTCTGATGAAGATGTCAAAGAAAGGATATACCGGATTAGAGGAAAGAATGTGATGCTGGATGAAGAGATTGCAGAGCTTTATGGAGTGTCAACCAAAAGACTTAATGAGCAGGTAAGGAGAAATATAAAAAGGTTCCCCAGTGATTTTATGTTTCGTCTTGTAGCTAAAGAGGTTGCCATCTTGAAGTCGCAAATTGCGACCTCAAGATGGGGTGGAAGAAGGTACTTCCCATATGCGTTCACAGAGCAAGGTGTTGCTATGCTTTCTAGTGTGCTACATAGTGAAAAAGCGATACAAGTAAATATTTCAATAATGCGTGCATTCGTCTCTTTACGAAGAATGGTTATAACATCCGAAGGCCTAAAACGCAAAATAGAATTAATTGAGAAGAAATACGACGCTCAATTCAAAGTGGTTTTCACCGCCATAAAACAGCTTATCTCCCCTCCTTCTGAGAAAAAGAGAAAGAGGATAGGATTTCACAGGGATTGAGATAAAAGCAAACAGCCACCCCCGAATGCCCCTTCCTCACGTCTAGATCATAACAACCCAAAACCCACAAGGCGAGCTAAACCCACGAGATGATCCCTCTCAACGGGGGTCTAGCGAAGCTATGACCCATACAAAGAAAAAAAGAAATAAGCCCTCCCTATAACTCCAAATAGCCTTTAAATACAAGCACTTACAAACTTGAGGTCACAATTTGTGACCTCAAGTTTAAGGTGCCATTTTGCCACCTTTAAAAATATATAGGAGAAAAATACCGAGAAATGTGTCTATATTAGTAGTGGTAAATGGTTCTCTGCTGATAAAAACAAGGAGGAATATATGGCAAAGAAAAAGGGTGAAATAAAAAATGTAGGATTGCAAAGAGAAATAGGAAGACGGATATTAATTGTTAGAGGAAAAAGAGTGATGATGGATAGAGATTTAGCTGAGCTTTATAATGTATCGACTAAACGGCTTAATGAGCAAGTGAAGCGAAATAATGAAAGATTTCCTGAGGATTTTATGTTTAAGCTGG
>JAVCDB010000095.1 GCA_030765205.1 Candidatus Aadella gelida
GATAACCGGTGGTGACGTAAAAGTAATAAACGATGCTATCACTACGATAAACTCTGAATTAACCAAGACTAATCAGATAGATGCAAGTAGCTTCCAGGTCTTCATGGCCTTAGCCGGATCGAGTGATACTGCAAGAGAGACACTGCTTAAGAACGCATCGGAGATAACCGGTGGTGACGTAAAAGTAATAAACGATGCTATCACTAGGATAAACAGTGAACTGACCACTAACAAGATGGATGTAAGTAGCTTCCAGGTCTTCATGGCCTTAGCCGGATCGAGTGATACTGCAAGGGCGACGCTTTTTGCTAATGCAAAGAAGATTTTAAACGGCGATAAGGTCTTTTTGAGCAATATTGTTTCAGCCGTTGAAGGAACCAATATTAATAGTTTTACTGTGGTAATGTCTATATTAAGTACTAGTTTTTCAGTCAAAAGAGCGGAGCAGATCGCTGGTACTAAAGTTGTCACTCTTATGGATTCAGCCGGAAACGGTATTAATCTCCAAATAAACGGTAATCCGGATGCCGCGGACTTTGAATCGACATCTTCCAAGATGATAAATAAGGCAGAAAGCATTGTAGCCTCATCCGGAGATCTCAGTAACGAAGAAAACCTGCGACGCATGGTAACAGCGCTTAACAGTGATCCGGCAATAAAAAGAGGGGCGAGCAGCGGAATACAGACAATGATCAGTATAGCTGACAAAAATACGGGCGGTATTCTTCATTCAGTTTCAATAGTCGGAAAGAGTCTGACTATCGTTAAATATGTCGATGTGGGGAACGATAGGACCGTAATGATTTCAGCAACCGTAAATACTGAAACAAAAAATGCTGTCGCGTATGCGTTTGACAATATTGCTGTTTCAGCAGGGGAACTTGCGGGTATGGAAAATGTCGGGAATTTAGATCAATTTCAGGTCCTGGCCGAGACGGCAAATCTTAGAAATACAAGCCTGGGAACAGGAGAGAATATTTCTCTACAAGTTATTGACAGAACTACGAATTCGATTATCTATTCATTTATTGCGACATATGATGAAGCTGCATTGAGTATAATCTTGGGAGACGGGAGCGGAAACAAGCTGCAGCTCACGGCTTCTACTATCCAGAACGATGATTTTCCTGTAGGAGGGTTGTTCAGTACTATAAAGAAGGAGATGCAGAACTATACAGCCAATCAGCTCAAATATGCGGATCTGTCAGATAGAGGAACTTTCCAGAAATATGCGGGGCATTTGAACGATCGTATGATGGATGGAGTGTTATATGGAAAAGATCAGATAAGCGCAAGTGTTTTTAAGAGCGGTGAAGGAGAGGTCCCGCTATATACGTTTACCAGCACAGTAGCAGCAGTTTCTTTGGGAATGACTGTTAGGGACAGTTCAGGGAATGCGGCTATGATAACATTATCAGTTTCACAGAATAGGGATATTCTTGATAAGACCATGTTTACCGGTAGCGGAACCGCAGTTGACGCTTTATTTGGAAATATGGCAAAAGCGGAACAGATCGTTAAATCTGCGGGTGACCTTTCGAAGGGAGCAGCTTTAAGGAAAATCGCAGAAGCTCTTGATAGGTCTGATATAGACCTTGAGTTTGACAAGAAGCAAAATTTTTATGATCAGATAAGTGTTACTATCGGAAGCAATACCGTTAGTCTAACTTCGGAGACTATGTCAGTTTCGTCAATTTTCAAAGATGCGTCAGGAAATGCGGTTCTAATAAGCTCCACAGGAGACAGGGAGGATAATAATGTTTTTGGGCTGATCATGTATGATATTTTGGCTACAAAACCATTGATCTCCGGTGCAGACGATGTAACGAATAAAGAAGGCATGGTTAAGTTACTGTATAACGCGAGGACTAAGCTAGGAGAAGAACGTCAGATAGGGATAAGCGTAGTTCAAAAGGAAACAGGAGCTGTATTGCAAGGCGGAGTAAAGGGCGACGATATTGCGGTAACCCGGTCTGTGGGTGGCGAAACAGGGCCCCAACTCGTCACTTCTTTTGAATGGACAGATAATAAGCGGATCCTGAATGCTTTTGCATCGGGTGACCAGATTAAGATTTCGAACAATGGATCTATAGAAATAGCATCAAAAATCATAATGAGCCAAGCTGCAGAAAAGGCTAATAAGGGCTATATGGCGGTTGTGGGAGCGATTACGGGTGGAGTGGCCGTTGTTGCTGCTTTTGTCGGAGGATTCTTTACTGTTGGGGTAACATGGGCGGCCATCCCTGTAGTAATAGGAAGTGTTTTAACGGGTACTATGATAGGTGCGGCAGGCGGTTATTTTATCATGGGGCCAGCCCTAACAGGATTTCAAAAAGCTACTATCAATGGAGAGGGAATTCTCAAAGGCATAGGACGTGATTCTCTTGAATTTTCAACCTCTCATACCCTTATGAACGAACTTGCCAATAATGCCGCTGTTAACGGAGGTTTTAGTTCTTTCGTTTTTGAGTCGGCCAATTTGATGGTTTGTTTCGTTGATTATATAACTTTTGGAGCGGCGACTTCTGGCGGGGCCTTTGAGATACATAAAAATAGCGTTTTCAAAGACCAAGAGATGAAGGTTTTCGCAGGCTTTCTGGTCATGGATATTGTATTAACAGCCGGACTAGGAGCCTTCGTAAAAAGCATAATTAGAGGTAGTGGTAAGGCGATTTCCAAATTCTCGATCAGAGGAGTGGGAACAGCCGTAGCAAAAGGTTATAGAGTGACTAGGACAGGAATAGCGGCAATGACCTTTAAGGGAGTTGTTTCCGGGACAAGGAAAGTTATGGCTAGCCGCGTTGTCAAAATGGTTAATTTCGGTAAGGCGGTAAAAGTTAGAGCGGCAAGCAACATTTCTACTCAAATACGGAATGTCAAAGCCGGATGGCTGAATGTGACCGCGAGAATGAAGAAAATAGGCGAGGTAGGGTCTGTTCAATTCGGCATACTTACGACTACGCCTTTTGGAGTATTAGGTCGAGCAGCTAAAGGGGTAGCAACAGCAGCGGGTCATACACTCGTCTTTACTGCAGGCGCTGTTTCAACATTATTGGGGGGCATACGATCATTTTTGCCGGGACTCGGAGGGGTGGCTAAAGTCCGAGGTATACTAGGCGACTCTTCTAAACTCTTCATGCAGGGATGGAGAGGAAGTTTGATAAGCACAGCCACATCAACATTGTCTTCACGTCTCGTTCAGATGGCAGGTGCGGGAGCTAAACATGTTTTGAGTGGTGAGAGGATATTATCAGCCAGAAATGCCGCGGTATGGTCCATGCTCGCTTATACCGGATTTACAGCCGGACTATCTGTCATAAGCGATGTTTCTGTATCGGAACTTTACAATAGCGGCGACATGTTCACTGTAGGTATCTCGATCTTTTTTATAGCCCTGACAGGAGTAGGGTCAGGAAAAGTCATGGGTAAGATAATGAACAATGCTGCTTCAGGGGCCCGTAGATACAGTGTTTTTGGTAAACCTATCAGGGTCGCCGCAAAATTTTTGGGTGGATTAAAATATCCGGCTGTATTTGGCGGGAAAAATATCTTTGGATCGGTAAAAGCCGGAACTAAAATATGGCTTCGTACTTTTAGCGCGGAAGCAGCGCTTAATTCCGTATTCCAAATAGGTATACTTATGCCGATAACGCTTACAGGTATGGGGAAATTCACTCAACCTCTTATGAAATCAATGGGATATGACCAAGACAATATCTCATATATCAAGAACTGGATAGGCAGAGCAGTTGCGCAGATGGTCTGGCAGTTCGGGGAGCAGGACATAGTGTCTTCTATTAAAAACAATTTCAGTCCGATGTTTATCGTTACTTTCCATCTTCTTGGACCATTCATCGGAGCTATGTTGGGACACGGAGGGAAAGCCGCAGGAGAGAGTATAAATGCCGGTGCAATGTGGGTAGTCGGCGGTCCTCATATGATGGCTAATAATGTTCTTATACGAAATGTTATGAAACTTGCTCGGGGAATGAAAAATACTTTCAGCTACATTTCAGGAGGATCAGAAAGAAGTATAGTCAGCCGCGGACTCGGGTCGGTCTGGGAAGAAGGAATTAAAGAGCCTCTTATCGGACTGGGGTTGCAAGCTGTCGGAATAAAAGCCTCAACAGCGGAATATTTAGTGGAAATGTTTGATTTTAACGGTAATGCAAATTTTAGAGGGAAGGTGGGCACTACAGAAACTCGCAGTGATAACATAATGAACATTGTAAGGTCCGGTGGAAGTGCTACTGAAGTCGCTAAAACTCTTTCTGGTGAAGGGTATAACAATACTGCAACATTTGAGCAAGCTATTACTTTACTGGAATCTGGTGAGAATGTACAGGCAGCAACACTCTTAGGAGAATTTGCTACCTCTAACAGAGAGGTTATTGCTACTACGGTATCCACGACGGATATAGCCATAGTAGAGACTTTGGCCGAGATTAATACAAATATTGAAGTTGGAGAAGCATTGCAGGGGTATACGGATGATCTTGAAACGCTCACATCATTGGGCGTTGATGTTTCATTCAGCGACCTAGGACTAGAAGAGGTACGGGCGATAGGCTCGTATATGTCTAATAATCCGTTAGCAAAAGTAGATCTTTCTTCGGGTATAGAATCACTGGCAGGAAGAACGGCCATGGTAGGTGCAGCTCTTTCCGTCTCCGATGTGTCCATTAAAGGTAGATTGTTTAACGCTGCCGACATCTCCGTAAGAGCAATGGAGACCATTACTCTTGCTGAAAGTGCCGGTCCGGCATCGATCCGGAACCTAACTTCTAATATGTCTATGCTTGATATTGGAGGAAGAGGAAAGATCAATCTTAGTCAAACTATTGCAAATACAGCATTGGCATCTTTTGTTGACAATGCCAATAGAGCAGGCTTGGTCTATCTTGGAGTCTCTAATAATATGCAGGATGCTGTAAAGGCCATGGGGGTCAGTACGAGAAAAGACTTTGCTAACAGTATTTTGGAGAGATCTTTCAATCTTGAGCGTGATGATATAACTCAGCAGATATCTTTGCTTGCGGTTGCCAGTACCCTGCAGACAGAGGCTTCTGATACTATTACAGAAACAGTGCTAAATGATCTAGGGACATCATTGCAAACTGTAGAAGCTTCCAATCTAGACAGGAAAGAACTCGCTCAAGAACTTAAATCTCAGACTGGGACATTTTCGGCTAAAGATCTTGGGAAAAGAGTGAAAGGCATAGCTGTCGGCAGGATGCTTGCGGACAATAAAGCCGGTGAAGCAAAAGCTCACATGGAAGAGCTCGGTGTGAATGAAAGGGTAATAGGTCTTCTAACAGGAAGAGAGAATGCCGGGCTAGCCAAAGCGGTGGGAATAGCCCTTAACAATGCGACTATTATTGACGCGTTCAGTGTTAACGATAACGATACTGCAAGAGCAATAGAACGGCTTGCTATAGCGCATGCCACTGATATTGGTGTCCAGAAAAAGCTTATAAATGCAGTTCTTCCTGAAGAAAGAGCCAAGAGACTTGAAGGAATGATCACGGAACTCACGAAAACAAATGCCGGAAGAGAAAGTTATAAAATGGCAATGTCGATGTTTGCTCAATCCTTTTACGTTTACAGCACCATAGGAGGTCATCATTTTGCTACACAGCTGGAAGAGGCTCTGTTAGTGACGAATGCTGATGGATTGGTGGATTCCTTTAGCAAGAGAGAGACCGGGATAATGAGGGATCAAAAAACTCTGGATTTGTCCCAAGATTTTGAAAAAGCGGGAGGAGATGTTCGGACTTTTGCTATACTCAAGGCATATGGTCTATTGGTCAACAAAGATGTGGGTGCGAATGAAATTAAGGGATCTCTTAAAACCGTTTTTGGTAGGGTAAAAGACCGGAAAGTCTTTGCAGAAAATCTTGCGGCGATTTTGGGGGCTAATGCGGCGAATGATTTTATTGCGAGAATAAACGCCACTTCTAATAATTTTGACGCGAATGACGGGGTATTTCAGGAGATCTCAGATGCTATAAAGAGCGAACTAATACATAATCATCAGCTTTTCAGCAAGGACAAGGCGGACACTGTTGTGAAAGCTTTAACTGAACTAGGAATATATGAACTTTACGCAGTTTCGGATAAAGAGATTGCTCAAGTTAAAACATATCTACTGGAAAAAGAAGACGTTATGCAGGGGAATCAGGCGTTCATTGCGTATATGCTTGATGAAAATAATGTGAATAACCTATCAGATGGTGTGAAGACTTTTCTTGCAGAAATGAGCGGACAGAACGGTATGCTGGAACAATCTCTGCAGAGATTGACCATTATGAATAGCGTCGGGTCGAAAGACGTTGAGACGCTTAAGAGCTTGATAGGTAAACGCGCATTAGATCTTAGTCTTGAGACAGGAATATCTTCGGATGTGAAACTTCTTATGACAGAAGCTCATCCCGATCAGATGATGGGAGATTTTGAAGGGCAGGGCGAAGATCTTAGTTATGAGCAAAGCACTTTATTGGGAAAATTTATTACGGAATCTATCTCTAAAGGAGAAAGTGTGCTCACCAAGAGGAAAGCCAAAAAGATCTCCGACACTCTGAACAAAAAGAGGGAAGAAGCATATAAAAAATCTCAAGAAAAAGGAATCTCTCAGGCAAAATATGAGGAATATCTAAACGAAGAAAAGAAGTTGCACGAAAAACAGCGCAAACTCATCGGTGCGGATATCTACAAGACAGCGGTAGACGCAGAAAGAATACTAGAGGGTGAGATCCAAAATATTGAAAAGACCTTTAATCTGAAGATTTCGGAAGCTAATGGCAATACCTTGCGGGATAAGATGATATCATACGTGACAACCCTTAATAAAGAGGGGAAGGTTCAGGAACTCAAAGAATTAAAGGAAAAAGTATCAGGGTATCTTAAGAGTAAAACAGCAGAGTGGAAAGGTGAGGGAAGATTTTCTACAGAGGAGGCCTTAGCCGCGATAATGATGGGAATAGTCATAGAAGACGGCAAGATCCCGTACAGAGAGCAGCTGTTAGCCGCGGTTTCTATGATAGAAGGTAACAGGATAGCCGAACTAGCTACTGGTGAGGGTAAGACAATAGTCGGATGGATGGTCAATTATGTCAGAGCTCTTTCCGGAAAAGGTGTTATTTCAGCTTCTTCCAGCTCTGATCTTGCGGAAGAAGGGTACGGAACTGACGCAAAAAAAGGAGCTAAGCATATATTGGGTGACATAATGGGGCTTAACGTAGGATTGGTTACCAAGAACACTCTAAATGAAGAAAGGGGTTCAAACTATAATACCGATGCCGAAGGGAACAAAATAGATGTAACATATGTTGACTTTGGTCAGCTTGCTTTCGATGTCATTCATGATTCTTTTGTTCTTTCTGAGAAGAATAAAGGCGGGCGCTATATAAGAACTAAAGAAAGTGATCTCAAAGACATCTTTGTTACAATTGACGAAATAGATTCAGTTTTGATCGACCAGGCTTTAACCTCTTTCATAATGTCGGGAGGTCAAGGAGCGATTAATTTGGAAGACAAGATAAAGACAATGGTTGCCTATGAGGTCCAGAAACAGTTGTCTTTAGAAGGGACCGAAAGACAGGAGGCACAAAAAGATAGTGGGGTTACAGCAAGAAAAGCAGAAGAGGGATTTCATATGCGCTACAATAGGACAGATGGAATGGTATCTCTCAGTAAAGATAAAGCTAAAAGAAATGAGATCGTTAGTAATTACGCCATGGCTTTTAGGCAAACCGAAACTCGTCAAAAGATCAAAAGAGTTCTTCAGAATCAGAATAGTAGCCTTACTTTAGAAGAAATAGACGGGGCATTTGATGCTCTTGCCGAGAAAGCTATGCTTGGCATTCTCCCAAGCGAGACAACAAAAGAACTTTCAAAGGAAGGTATGAGAAAAAAAGATATCCTTTCTGACATTAAACGTGCAGCTGAGGCGGATATCTTATATTCTTTGAACAGAGATTATGCCCTTCGTCATGGGGAAATAATTCTGGTAAGCGATACGACAGGCTTTACACAGGAAGGCCAGAGACTTCAGGATAACCTTCATCAATTTCTTGAAGCGAAAGAGATCTTGAGGGCGGACGGTAAAGTTGAGGGATTAGAAATGAAAGGTGGTTCAGGAACCAGTAGATCTCTCACAGCCAGAGATGTCCTGACATTTTTCGGAGATGTTTCGGGAATGACGGGTACAGCTACAAGTTTCCGTGAAGACATTGCTCTTTTTAAAGATATATACGGTCTCAGCATAGACAACATAGGACGAAACGCGGTCGATAAAAGAGAGAATAGGCCCGATGAAATTTATTTCAGCGAGGGAGAGAGATCGGAACAGCTGAAGAACAAGATCGAAGAAGCGGTTAACAACGATCGTCCGGTTCTCATACAGGTCATGAATATGAGAGAAGCAGATAAGCTTGCTAAGGAGATGTCAGAGTGGAAGATAGACAAGAATGGGGCTGAAACGATTCTCTCTGAAGGAAAAGATTTTCAGGTTTATGACGCAAGAAAGGAAAGAACAGCGGAGAATTTCAAAAAAGAGGCCGCAAAAGACGGCATGATAACTATTGCTACCGCTGTTGCAGGCAGGGGGACAGATATAACCCCAGACGCCTTTAAAAAGAGCGAGAGCGAGAGAGCCAAGTATAGATCAGAGCACTATGGAAAGGAGCACGAAGGATTACTGGCTATTTCGATGGGCTTTCATAACAATGTAAGGGTGCGGGATCAGTTTGCTGGAAGAGCCGGAAGGAATGGGGAGAACGGAGAATTTGTGCAGATGATGCTTATTGAAAAAGGTTCTCTTGACCTGGCAAAACTTGAAAAAGCGAACAGTTTATATGCGTGGGAACATTTCCAAACAGCTAATCCGGTTATCTTTAAGGCTTTAGCAATAGCTAATGACAATGCCGGGGAAGGATCTTCGGAGACAGAAAAAACAGAGGAAGTAATAAGCAAAGAAAAAGAAGTCATAGTAAAAGCTGTAACAGAAACTCAGAACATTTTAGGGAGATCCTCTATCCGGAAAATAAGAAGCTCTATGGAGCAAGGGGAATTTCTCTTTAACTTTCAGCTTAAGATGAGAGATGAGAGGAACAGGCTTGATAATAAACTCCCGGTATTCAGCACGGTTCCCAAATCCATATCAGACCTTGTCTCTGTGAGTGTTGGGGAAGCTACTGAAAACGGGAAAGTAAATATCGAAAAGCTATCCAAGAAATTGAAACAGAATACCGGCCTGACACTAACCGAGGAAGAACTATCGATCACAAAAGACGAACGAGAAAACTTACCCGAGGATGTAACTGAGAATCTTACAGATCTTCTGACCCGGCATTATACCCGGGCGGCACAGGAAGAACTTATAGAGGATGGGTCTCGTGCATTTTTTGTCGAAGCCGAAGCGATACGTAGAGGGGAGAGAAGTGATAAGGACCTACAGGAAGCATTCAACGATGCTTATAAGATCTTCCTGGATCATATCTCATCAGTGTACATGGATGTAGACCATGTAAGTGCTTTTGCCTCTGGAGAAATGAAAAAGGCCCAAGAGAGCAGCAAAATAGTGGATGATAATACTGTAGGGACATACAGAAATATATCCGCTATTAAGAAAACACTTGGGATAGCATCGTTGAAGGAAAAAGATGCCGCCAGAAAAGTGATCGAAAAATTTACACCAGAACAAAGGGAAACTGTTCAAAAGGTTCTGGAAACGGATGTTGATAATGCTATTATAGGTTTACAGGAACTGGTAACCCACGATCAAGAGAACAGAACCAAACATGAACTGTTGATCCAGGATCTCGAGGTTATTTACGATCTTGTGGCTGAAAGGTATAAGGTTCAGGAAAGACTAGGAGATAAAGAGTTTTTAAAACAGGTAGAAGCTCCTAAAAAGAACTTGGGTCAACGTGTCAGGGAAAGAATATTCGGGGTGAAAACAGCGTATGCCGGGAAAGAATTCAACAGACAAGCAGTTGTTGCTCAGCAAGGATCGGCTACGGTTTTAAATGTCACACAAGAAGAAAAGGACGCAATTCGGGAAAATGTTCTGAAAAAGAGCACTATAGTTCCGGACATTAAGACTGTAACACTTTCAAATGGACAAGAGGTTGAAATAGGTGTTTTTGCAGGAACTGCTGATAGTTCTGGTATAACAGAAGATGATATCAAACAAGCTGTCCTTTCAGCGGACAATATCAAAATTCTGTTCATCTATATTCCTCCGACAGAGGAGGATGTGAATGACGCAATACTCGCTGTGCTTGAAGATCAAAAGATAATGGATCAGGTTTCATCTGCACCGGCAGATTCGAGTGCCATTATAAGTCTAAATGTAAAAGAACCGGAAGCATCTGTAGTTAAAATCTTTAAAGGCGAAATAACAGAAGGTATTGACAACTTGAAGAGAGATATTGAGATAGCCCGGAAGGATGCCGCAAAGTATAAGAACATGCCGCGCGAAGCGAAAGCGAAAGAAGCCTTGGAAGAGATTTCAAAAGTAAAAGTTATCACAAAAGAAGGCGAATATTTTGTTCAAACCGAACTCTATGGTAAAACAATTCCTGCAAAAAAATATCTCGATGAATTTGAGACAAGGATGATAACGGAACAGGTCTTTTCAGATATTTCTATTAATGTGCCGCCGTCAATAATGAGCATATTCAAGTACTGGTTGAATAATGTGAAGGAAAGAATTATCGGTAAAACAAGTTCGTTAGCATCAATAACTAGATCCGCATGGGAAGATGCAAATCCGTATATTAAAGCAGCAATCCTTTCTTTAGCCGCCTATGCCGTCGTCAGTGCCATTCTTGAGATAAATATACCAGCGCTTATTGATGCGTTGGGAGCGTCGCTTTCTATTATACCTCTGGCAGGAGGGTTAGCCATAAGAGGCAGAGATGAAGAAGAGATAGCAGAAATGAGCATTCAAGAAAAAGCCGCCCAAGTCGGAGAACTTAATGTGCTTCTTCCTGAGAACATGCCGATTGAAGAAAAGGCCAAACTCATGGAAGGTATAGTCGCCTCGAGTGGGGGTCTGGTAAGTGCAGGACAGACAATCACCGTAAACTTTGGTGATAAGGAATATACTCTTACCGGTGAAGGTGAATCTGTGCTCGATATGTTGGAAAAAGAAATGACACAGGAAGAATTTATTAAGGTAAAAGAAGTCGCGGATCAGGAGTTTGGCGGGATGATGCCGTACGAAATAACCTATACCGTTATGAAAGACGGAACGGTGGAAATATCAGAAAAAGCCGCGATAGTTTTTGATGCAGACGGTGAGATAGAATTCATGAGTTCCACTGAAACAGTGTCTACAGACGATAATGTCATCTTCCGTGGGCATACACATCCGCATATCGCGACAGATACCACTGAATTTATGGCGGACGCCGTATCAATGATGATAAGAGAAGCCATATATGGCAAACCGATGACAGAATATATGGTAGAACGTGCCGGACCGGGAATCTTCCAGATGAGGGCATTAACGAGAACCGGTGACGAATTTACGATATCGACAATAGTCAACGGTGAAGTCACTCAAACCGAAGCGATCGATCTGGATATAACCGCAATAGCCGCTCTGCAGAAGGGTATAAGCCGTATGGA
>JAVCDB010000028.1 GCA_030765205.1 Candidatus Aadella gelida
AAATGGTGGAGGTGCCGGGATTCGAACCCGGGTCCATGAACTGAGACTCAAGAGTATCTACATGCTTAGTTTACCTTTAGTCTTTTCTTAAAAATATCCGATAAACGGGATATTGATAAGAGCAACCTCCTAATACTCTCGAAGTCAGGAGATATCACTTCAAGAGTCTCTGCTTAGTTAAGCTAGATTAGTAAGCCAGAGCGCTTACTAAAGAGCTCGTTCCCAGCATTGTGGGAACTTCTAACGCATCCTGGGCCAAGATAGACTCGGCTTCTGTTACTGGATTATATTCTGCGTTTAATTGTTTTTTCAGGTTTTTAAAGAGGCCACCTGAATCCTCTGCATGCTGCTCCTCAATCACTAGAGCATGTCGAGACCTTTCACCCCCTCGAACATTTATATCAAAGAACTTTATCTATTCTTATATTTTATGGCGCGGTCTATTTCTTTTTTGGCTTGCTCTTCTTTTAGCGCGTGCCGTTTATCGTAATGTTTTTTTCCTCTGCCTAGGCCTAATTCGGCTTTGGCATATCCCCTTCTGAAATATACTCTTAATGGGACAAGTGCATATCCTTTTTGCAGAGTTTTCTGTTCCAGTTGATGCAGTTCTGCTTTATGCAATAACACTTTACGCCTTCTCAATGGGTCATAATCTTCCCTTGAATATTTGTAAGGGTTTATATGCATCCCTTGCAGGAACAGTTCTCCTTTAAGGAATACTGCATAGCTTCCTTTTAGATCCGCTTTCCCCTCCCGTAAAGATTTTACTTCACTACCTTGAAGCTGCAGGCCGCCTTCAAATACCTGATCTATATAATAATCTCTCCGAGCTTTCCTGTTAGTTACTACTATCTTCTCTTTCATAATCTTCACATGTTATTGTATAATGATACTTAAAGAGTTTCAACAACTACTATCTATCCGCCGTATCGATGTAAGTCAAATTGACGAAAGGCATTATTTATAGTATAATTTCCCGTACCTGGCAAGAGATTTCTAATGCGGGCGTGGCGGAATGGCAGACGCGTATGGTTCAGGTCCATATGGGGGAAACCCCTTGGGGGTTCAAGTCCCTTCGCCCGCACCACTTAATACCAAAACCGGAAAAGAATAAACTCTTTTCCGGTTTTTTGTATTAAGTGTGCCGCTCGCTTCGCTCGTGGCTGATATTCACTCATTCGTCAAGCTTGGAAAACAAGTTTTCCGCTTGTCTCACTCGTTCATATCTTGTGCGGGCGAAGGGGAACCGCACCCTCACTTGGTTCGGGTGCGTGTTCCCTTCGCCCGGTTCTCCTAAAATACACTTTATCGTGCCCGCCGTATAATTGGTTTTATAAATATGAAAAGTGCCAATAATATGCTATTATTGTAGATATGAAGAATTACGCCTTTATTGATAGTCAAAACTTAAACCTTGGAATCAAAGAACAGGGATGGAAGTTAGATTTTAAGCGTTTTCGAACATATCTTTGGGACAAGTACGATGTTCGCAAAGCCTTTCTTTTTATTGGATATGTTCCACAATATCAATCACTCTATACTGCACTGCAGAAAGACGGCTATATTCTTATTTTTAAACCAACACTGACATTAAAGAGTGGACGAGTAAAAGGAAATGTTGATGCAGAACTAGTTCTGCATGCGATGATAGAATATAAGAAATACGATCAAGCAGTTATTGTTACAGGAGATGGAGATTTTGCGTGTTTGATAAAATACTTGATGAATAAGGATAAATTATTAAGACTCATGGTGCCAAATAGCGAAGGCTATTCTGTTTTGCTAGCTAAACTTAAGCCACAGATAGTTTTTATGAATAATTTAAAAGGGAAACTAGAGTATAAAAGCAAATAAAAAGAGGCATCTCCTAAGGACGAAACCTGTTGGATAGCCTCTCATCGTAATTATCTTCTTCAATATTACCAGCATTTTCAACGATTGTCAATAGCGTCCGATAAAATATACTATAGAGCCAAAATAAAGCCCCTTTCACACAAAAATGCCCTGTAGTACCTGTTTTTATCCCTCACTATCTCTTTTTATTCATAGATACCAAAAGACGTAAATACTTATGAAGAAACAACTTATGCCACCCACCAAAAACCATTCCCTATTCACTGCTCACAGTTTACCAGTCAATTCTTGACTTTTTAACTTTTCGACTTTTAAACCTTTAAACTGCCTCTGCTGACTCTTTATGTGTAACTAGTTTTATTTTAGATGAATCTAGGGTGTTTTTTAGAGTTAGCGTGGGTTCGGCTGAACCTGGGTGTAGGGCTATTTCGGTGATTCCGGGGGGAACGGAACTTATCAGGAACTTGAGAATGTCATCGGTTATGCGGCCGGAATGGAAATGGCCTAGGAATGCGGTGTTACAGGTTAGGCCGGCGTGTTTTCGACCGAAGACCGATAGAGTTTTTAATGCCGCGTATCTTATTAGATCAATTGTTCTGAAACTTTTCTTTATGACATATAGCGGTTCATTGGGGATCCTTATGTACGGGATCCTGTATTTTCTGGCAAGTCCCGCGGTTATTTTGAATATACCCGGAAGCATATGTATATGCTCGTGACTATCAAGATGTGTTATTTGAAAGCCCGCTTCCCTGATCTTTAGTATCTGCGCTTCAAATTCCCGCATTATAACGTTTATCTTTATCTTGCCCGTTAAATATTTCAGCGTCAGCTGTCCGTACTCTTTAGGGAATGAGCCCTCACCCTGAAGGAGCGTGCCTATATGTCCGAAGTCATCCATGCAGGGTGTAAACTCTCCGGTAACAGTGAGATGTGCGCCTATCTCGGCCCGGCCGATGTCACGCATCATTGAACAGGCTTCATCAAACTTTTTTCCGCAAGCTATAATGCTGGTTCCTGTAATCGACTGATGTAGGAAACACTTTCGGATAGTTTCATTCACTTCTTCCGAAATCCCTAGATCATCTGCATTTATTATTAATCTTTTCTCTTTTTTCTGCATGAATATATTTTTACCCTTATCATGTCAATGAATGTGGATAGGATTACCGGAAGTCTGGCTATATAGGATTTGCCGCCTGACCTTGTAATAAATATTAGAGGGAACTGTTTTACTCTGCCGCTTTTTATCTTAGCATGAAGAAAAAGTTCTACATCTACAAAAGGGCTCCTGGAGATGAATTCTATATCTTTTATGAAATCATTTGATACGATCTTGTACCCGGAATTTATATCTTTTATGTTCAGGCCGAAAAGCGATCGGACCATAAGATTGTATACCCCGGAAATTATCTTCCTTAAAAGCGTGTCGCCTTTATTTATCTTAGAATAACCGGTAACAATGTCGTTATCATTTATCAGCGGGAACGATGCTATTATGTCCTCCCTGGAAACCGGCATATCAGAATCCATATACAGTATAACGTCTTTAGAAGCCTCTTTGAATCCCCTGGCGAAAGCACCGCCAAACTTACTATTCTTTTCCAGGCGGAATAGCTTTACCCTATCGTCCTCCCGGCATATCTCCTCTACTATACTCGGACCATCATCTATCGAAGCGTCATCGGCTATGATTATCTCATAATCGGTAGTTATTTCCGCTGCCAGAGACCGAATCTCTTCTACAACCCTTTTGATATTATCCCGTTCGTTATACATGGGAAGGACAAACGATACGCTTAGATCCTTTTTCATATTTCCCGTCCCGCCCTTATGGTTTTACTCTGTTGGTGACCACAACTTTCTTCCCAACCTGATAAAGCGGATCTGATACCTCTTTTACTTTTTCTCTTCTGTACTGCTCATAATGCTTCCGCTTGACTATGCCCCACACACGTTCTTTTCTTGAAAAGAATTCTTTCATATCCGCATAAGAATGGATATCCTCTATATTGATCCTGTCTGTATAAAATGCTATGCCTCGCCTGGTATCAGATTCCCCGCCTATGGCCTCCGAGGGGAGAGCCAGTTCTTTCACTTTATAGGAGACTGCTTTGCTTGACTCAAATTCTTCTAATACCGGAAGAACGTAAAGGGTTAACGGTACAATTATCACGACGACAGATGCTGCGCCTACATATAGTGCCTTTATTTTTTTGCCCTTAAGCAGCATTATAAACGCTATAATCGTTCCCGACATAAATACTGCAGCGCTAATTACTGTACCCATAAAGGCTTCCGGATATCTTTGTTTTACAAAAAGGGATACCCCTACGCTCATTAAAATTGAAGAAATAGTTAATGCGAAATGCGATATCTTTATCTTCTTTTCAAGTGCACCGCTACCCTGACCTCCGGAAAGAAATTTATCCCAAAGTCTTCCTACGATTATAGCCATAACGGGAAAAAGCGGTAATATATACGTTACCAGCTTAGTTCTTGATATTGAAAAGAAAAGAAAGATCGATATAAACCACGCTAAAAGAAATGCCCTGTAACCTTTAGTTTCAGAAGCGTCTTTAGGTTCCCGGATCATTATCCAAAAACCCACAGGCAAGAAAAAGCTCCACGGAAAAAATCCTCCCATAACAACAGGGATATAAAACCAGGGAGAGGTTCCTATCCGGTGCTCCGGCTCAAGAAATCTTACTATATTATGAAACCCAAAAAACTCTCCAAGAAAAGCTTCACCATGCATTCTGGTAACTATAATGTACCAAGGCATTGCTATTATAAGGAACAGGAACACACATCTAAAGAACGGTATTTTTCTAACTGCTCTCCAATCGCGTACCGTAAGAATAAAAGAACTTATAATAACAACCGGTATGAATAATCCTATCGGACCTTTTGTAAGAACCGCAATAGCCGCAAAAACCGCTGCAATCAGATAGTATCCGGTTTTTGTCCTAGTCCAACCCAAAAGAAAAAATAACAAACATAAAAGTATGGCGGTCGTAAGAACAATATCGGTAACACAGCCTCTGGACACGACGACATATTCCACACAAGTCGCAAGGATTAGACCTGAAATGAACCCGCAACGTTCAGAAAACATTAACCGGCCCATGAAAAATATACCGATAACTCCCATTATACCGAAAAGAACGGAAGGAAATCTTGCGGCAAATTCGTTTATACCGAACATTTTGTAGCTTATAATTATCAGCCAGTAATAGAATATGGGTTTCTCAAATTGCGGCTCACCAAAAATAAGCGGAGTGGTCCACTCGTCCGCAGCTACCATTTCTTTTGCTGTTTGAGCATAAAAAGTTTCATCGGGATCCGTTAAGGCCATATCTCCCAGCCTGAAGAGTAGTATTGATGAGGATATTACAATAAGAATTATCAGATATCTATACTTACGTAGCATATAACCGCTCCCTTTAACAATATCATAACGTGATTTTCGTTTATCTAGATTAATATATACTATTTTATGGTTAAGTCAACACGTTTTTCCTTTTCTTGGTTTTTGTTGTCTTAATTAAAGCTCTCTTCCCCGCCTACTATGCCAGACTATCTTGACGTATCCCCTAATATAGTATATACTTTACTGGAAATATCTGAATTTTTTGCTTAAATAATCTGCAGAAATATTCAAGTTTTTAGAGAAAAAAAAGTTAAATCTTGAGGAGATATAATGAAGAAAGTATTTGCGTTAATTTTGCTGTTATGTTTTGTCTCGCCCCAGCTCGCTTTTGCCGGTGCATGGACGTTACCTGAAGGTGATGTACGCCTGGAATATTCAGTTAAGACCAACTGGGCCAAAAATGATTTTGCTGCAAATCGGGACCTTGTGCGCAAAGGTAACGATGCTCGTTCATGGGGATGGACAATGATCCCAAAGGTGGAATATGGTGTAACTGATTGGTTCACTGTCTTCAGCAGCCTCGAGTATAAGGAAGCTAAATACAAAGAATATGCCCGCAACCCTGCTTGGGGTCCTTTTTCAGTAAAGAACCATGCGATAACTAATGTTAACCTCGGAGGTAAGGTGCGAATATTAAAAGATCCTTTTGTACTTAGCACGCAGGTAACAGGATCAATATACACGGGTTATGCTGATGGATCCCCTGACGACGTAAGAGAACAGCCGGGATTAAGTGATCGTGAAAACTCAATTGAAGCCAGATTGCTTGCAGGTAAAGTCTTTGATACCGAGATCCCCTTCTATGTGGGTGCTGAAACCGGATTGAGGTGTAAAAACAGGAATGCTTCGAATGATATTCCCTTTTTCGCCGAATTTGGTTTCTGGGCGACTGATTGGCTTCTTTTAAAGACCGAAATAGACGGTTATTACTCCTTAAGACAGGACGATGTTCTGGATAAAGATTATGCTATTTGGAGAATAGGCCCTATCTTTCAGTTGCTGGATCTTTACCGCGCATTAGCAGGTGAAGACGTATCATCATCCGGACCTAACGGTTCTGTCACATTGAGCGAAAATTCTCTCAACCTTGAAGTTCAGTACGGTAATACTTTCTGGGGCAAGAATACTTCCGCGGATCAGGAAGTTGTAGTTAAGCTATCTACACAGTTTTAAATAAAAAAACATTTGGTAGTAAAAAAAAGCGAAGGATTTTCATCCTTCGCTTTTTTTGTATCGCATACAAACTTATCGACTATCTCCTAGCATCTAATTCCTTCTGCATCTGGACCGATGCTTTCTTCAGCTCTTCGGCGGGATCGGCATTCTTTAATATGACCATTTGTATAGCATGATCTATGAACCTTGTACTGGAATCCCATGCGAGAACGGCGGGAGGCCCTTTCGCATCCTGGGCTTGACTTTCCAGTATCCTTTTAAATCCTTTGTTCATTTCAAGATTCTTCCATGACTCCATATTCGGAGGCAGATAAGAATCTTCTGTTTCGAGAGAATTTTGATATATCGCTTCTTGTATGTCCGGACGAAATAGAAATTTCATAAAGTCCCATGCTTCTTGTTTTTTATCGGACCCTGAAAATATTCCTAGAACGCGTCCTCCGATAAAAGCCGTTCTCTTCCCTGAAGGACCTGCGGGTAATCTGGATATACTCCATTTTCCTTTTATCTCAGGCGCCCCGGCATTAAGACTGATTATTTTCCAGTTACCGGATATTGCTAAAGGATAATCCCCTATTCTCATCCCCTGTTCCAAGGGAACCTTGGTTTTGGGCACTCCTTCTTTATATAGTCCGGCAAAAAACTTAAGAGCCTCTTCGGCTTCAGGAGAATCAAGTGTTACTTTTGTATTGTCCTCGTTATAATATGTACCTCCGGCCTGCCATAAAAAGGGCGAGTACCCTATCCACCCAAGTGACCCCCAATCTATAAGCATGCCTCTACCCTGCGCGCGAAGCTCTATTAAGACCTCTAGCATCTCTTCCCAAGTCTCCGGAGGATCCTTAATAATATCTGTCCTGTAATACATTATGTGCTGAGAAAGATCAAAAGGAATGCCATAAATACTGTCGCCTACCTGTGTTGAGTCAAAAAGACATGGAAACATCTTCTTTCCAAATTCGGCAGTGTCTTCCGGGAACTCTTTATTAAAGTCTACCATTGCTCCCAACTCACCGAATTCCATTCCCCAAGTAAGTCCCATGGTACCGATATCCGGAGAAACTCCACCCGCTATAGAGGTAAGATATTTGCTATGTGCGTCGCCCCAGGAAATAGCCTGACATGAAACCTTGGTCCCTGTATTCTCGGTGAATTCTCGGCTTAAGTCGACTATAATTCTAGCCTGAGATTCTGATCCTACAAGCCACATAACTAGTGTATTGTCTTTTGCGCCAGACGATCCACATCCAGACATTATTATCGATAGCAATACTATCGAAATAACCGCTACTTTTCTTTTTATAAATAACATCTCACTCGGCTCCCCTAACTTCTATTATCTACAAGTAGGGGCGAACCTTGTGGCCCGCCCCTACTATTCCATTACCTCTTCCTTACAAACTGTTTACCATTCACCGTTCACCGTTCACTGTTTTTATACCTGTGCAAAGATATTTTGTATGACAAAGGCTGCCGCACCCGTAGCTACAACATCTTCACCAAGACTTGAAGGAAGTATCTTGACTACTTTAACCGATTCTTCATATGCCCATTTTCTGACGGATTTTCTTACCGCGGAAAAGAACAGGTTTCCCGTCTTTTCTATACCCCTGCCTATAACAACAACTTCAGGATTGAACAAATTTATTAGAAATGCTATCTTCGCTCCCAGATAATTTCCTGCTTCTTCCAGAGCCTTTTTTGATACTTTGTCATCCTTATCAGCGCCCTCAATGACCGCCTTAAGATCGATGTCTTCCGGATTACCTCCGGCTATTTCTAAAAGTTTATCTCCTTCTCCCGGATGTTCTTTAATATATTGCTTCACTTTGTCAGCAATGCCCAGATCTATTCCTCTCGACCTCATAATGCATCCGTATTCATAACTTGACCAGCATTTATCTTTATCGGCCTCTTCACCGGAAAGCGGCGGATTAATATTAAGTTCTCCCGCACTCTTGCTTGCTCCAAAATATATTTCGTCTCTTATTATAAGTCCGCAGCTCGAATCCGCGCATAAGAATACTAAATTTTCCGCTGAAGTCGACGCTCCTATTCCCGACCATTTTTCTCCAAAAGCGGCTAATGTAGCATCATGTTCAATAACTACCGGGACATTGAATTTGTCACGTAATTGGTCTACAAGGTTCGTATAGCTTACTATCTGCTCTTCCTCGACAGCATACCTGACCATACCCCTGTATCTATCCAATACGCCCCAGATCCCGACACCTATACCTCTAATCTTCGAAGTATCAATGCCGCTTTTTTGCACCAGGATATCGCTGAGCTCTAGTACTTTGCTCGACAATTTATCAAAACTATATTTTTCTTTTTTTAGCGTTTCTTTTGCTATGACGCGGCCGGAAAGATCCATGATCACACCGACGATATTTGAATCAGAAGTTATTTGAGGCGCGCCCAGATCTATGCCTAAACTATATCCGTATTCTTTATTGATCTTAAGAAGTTCCGGTCTCCTTCCTCCTGTGGAAATATCCAGTCCTGTCTCAAGAATAATTTTATCTTTTATGTATTTTGCTACATAATTTGATACGGTTACGATATTAAGATCTGTTATCTTTGAAATATCGGCACGAGATATCTCACCTTTGCGGCGTATAGAATCCAGTATTCCCAGATTCCTACGTTCTTTTTCGGATAGTCTTTCTTCTTTTACGACAAAATCCCGCATAAGTATGCCCTTTCAGTAGAAGCTATTTTATGAAGTCCTTTGTTATGAAGCTGAGCGAAAAAGCCAGTAGCAAGGCCTGAAGGGTAAAAAAACCGGAAACGTAGCCAGTGTGCTACGTTGAGGATTTTTTGCCCTGAAAACGTAGCTAATGGTTTTTGTAGCCAGCTGTAATAGAAGGACTTCATAAGATATCTTCTCCTAGTACTGTGAGCGTTTTACAGGTTTAGCGAACCATTCTTTGACAACATTTTCAGCCGGTTTGTTCTGTGGAGTAAATCCTCGATTATACTGACCTCCCATATTGGCATTAGTTCCCCAATACCACCAGTATAATCCGTAGAACCATTCTTTAGGCCAGAAGATCTCCATAAGCGCTTGGTAATAATCTTTCTGCAGCTGCAGATTAACCTCGGTTCTAGGTACATGTTCCCAAGGACGTATTGCACCGCCATCGGCAGAAGAACATCCTATCTCCGGGAAGATTACGGGTTTATTGATCTTTATTTGAAATTCTTCCATCTCATCGACCCATCGGACCCAACCTTCCTTAATAACTTCAAGGGAAGGAACCATTTCCTCTGTTAATGGAAAATAAGCATTAATACCTACAAAGTCTAACATATCCCAAAAACGTATATCCTGATATCTGTCCCAATGAGCCGCATAAGTTGTAAGACCTTTGTATTTGCTCTTTACTTTTGAGATCAAATCTCTCCATAAATATCCTTTCACCGAAGCGGCAGTCGAAAGTTCGGTTCCAATACATATCATTTCAACTTTTTCTTCGGTCGCAATATCAGCGTAATAAAGCACATATTCGGTATAATTATCAAACCATTTTTTCCAATCAGCTTCGTTCGTAGCGCCTATCTCTCCGCGCCAGCTACCATCAGATTTATCCAAAAGGTCAAGGTGAAGTTTAAGTGTAACTTTCATACCTAATTCGTGTGCTTTTCTAATGGCCCGCACAACCGATGCATCCGACGGCGTTTTATCTGTTTTATGTATGTCTCCGGTCCAAGGTGTTGTCTGATACCACGTGACTAGAACGCTCACCCAGTCAGCACCATCTTCTCTAGCCCTAGCTATAGACTCGTCCGATGCGGAAGAATCGTAACCTGCTTGCGACCATGTCACATACCCTAGACCTTTTTGGAATACAATATCCGGAGAAGGAGTAAGCAGGACCTTGATCCCTACCGCGGCGGCTATTAGCAGGACCACCGAAAGTATGGGAAGTATTTTTTTAACAGGATTAGGTATCTCGATCTTTTTTTTATTCATATCTGTTCCTCCGGTTATAACCGTTTTGAACGTTTCTAAAAAACAACGTTTCTTGAACTGCAAACAGTGACTAGTTGCTAGTCACCGGTGACCTGGTAACTGGTGACTTTTTCTATCTTCTATTCTCTTATTTCCCGCATCTAACATTGTCCACATACACGGAACCCGTATATTGCGGCTTTTTATTAGACTCTACCCTAAAAGCGATTTTACGAACATCCTGAGCGAAGGCCTCGTCAGGAACAACCCTTTTCCAATCATAACTTCCCGGTTCTATGTTCGCCGTAAGAGTTACCCATTTCCCGGGTACGAGAGGTACGCTTCTACTCATCTCTACAAATTTCCAGTTCTCTCCTACAGTCAAAACAAATCTGGCCTTTAACCCATCGGGTGCGTCGCTCGGGATGTAAATATCGGTACTTATTACTCTATACGGGCTCAAATTTAGATACTGCTGGATCTCAACCAGTCCGGCAGTCCAACTTCCGCCGGGAAAATCTGCTACGATCTCCATTGAGCCTTGTCCATGCAAAAATATATCGTTGGATATATTCAGGCCCTTGGCAACGTAATCCGATTTTCCGCGAGTCCACATGGGGATTTCCCAACCCGACAAATCTCTTTCAAAATCGTAATACACCCTTTCTTCGGTTATGGGCGCTGTTGACGGCATTTTTGGAATTTCAACGGAAGACTCGTCCGCGGGCTGCACAGAACTGTCTTTTCCGCACCCGGTGAGACCTGGAACCGTTAAACAAACTGCCGCAATAGCTAAACTGATAGCTTTGATACGCAAATACTTCATGGTTCTCCTTTTCGTAATACATTTCCATTTGGAGACATAAATCCAAAGATGTCGGTACTATATTACGCTGTTCTCTTACTTTACTACTCTTATATTGTCGACGTATACCGGCCCGGTATAAGCAGGCTGATTATTCGAGTATACTCTTATGTCCATTTTTCTTACATCTTTACGGAAAGTCTCGTCTACCTGTACTCTACGCCAATCTATACTACCCGGCATAAGATCTCCTTTAACAGTTACCCATTCGCCAGGGATAAGATCAAAAGACCGGCTCATTTCCACCCATTTCCAAGAATCTCCCACGGTCAGGATAACAGTAGCTTTGAGCCCTACCGGAGCGTCCGCAGGAATATATACGTCACAGGCTACCTCGCTATACGCCGACCAATCGAAGAACTGCATTATCTCGACTATCGCGCCTGTCCATTTACCGCCGGGGAATTCAGTATCGATCTCAAGACTGCTGATTCCCTCTGAAGCATACTTGTCCGAAGATTTTATTTCTTTCTGGACATGATCAGGTTTTTCAAAAGCCCAGTCGGGTATTTCCCAACCCTCCAGACCTTGCTCAAAACCAAACAGAACTTCCTCTTCAGCCGTACCTACTGCTGTCCATGCAAACAATACGCTTACCGCTATTACCGCTAATAACATTTTTTTCATTGTATCCTCCTTTTATCTCCTAGTTAATTAAATAGCCATCCATTTTTTTATTATCTCTTCGGCTTTTTTACCTTTCACCGTGAATCCTAAAGGACTCCACCTATCCTGTGGAAAATACTGCCATATGTAATACCCCTGGAACCAGGGCCTCTTACTTAAAACCTCAAACACTGCGTCCAAGCATTCCGCCTGTTCGTCTTGATCTTCAACATCTGATATCGCTACCCATGGCTGCCGGCTAGCTCCCCGTGCAGAAGGGTATCCTATCTCAGTAAGGATCACGCCTTTATCTGTTAATCCTTTGTCTTCCAGCCAAACTTCTATTTTATCAGCAATCGCTTCCCACGAATTTCTGAGGTCTACCGGATTAGGATCATCATCATTCGTTAAAGGGAAATACGCGTCTATCCCGATAAAATCCATTTTATGCCAAAACGGTACGCCCTCATATTCAGTCCAGTTGGCGGCATACGTCAGGTCTCCCTTATACACTTCCCTGACTTTATCTATTAGGGGTTCCCATCTATGTGTCCAACCCTCAAAAGATGTCGCCTCCAGCTCTGTACCCACGGCGAACAGTTCCGCATTATTTTCCTGAGAGAACTTCGCATACCTTAAAACGAACTTTTCATAACTATCAAACCATTCTTCCGAAGGCATTATATTGATCCTGGCTTCGTCAGTCCTCGGATCAACATGAGGCTTGATCATTACACGCATGCCTAACTTATGACATATATCTACCGCATGCTTAAGCGCTGCATCTGTAGGAGTATCCCCGTCGGGTTTATCGTTCGTATAAACCTCTGCGGAATACAACGTATCTTGATAAGCCGGAACCATTATACTTACCGTATCAACACCGCTATCTTTCAGATATAGTAAAGTTAAGTCTGAACTAGGCATCGCAAGTTCATCTGCCATCCATGAAGTATAGACCACACCTTTTTGAAAAGGCTTTTGTTTAATAGGAATTATAGGTGCCGCGTTCTCGTTGATCTTCCCAAGAACCTCTTTTCCCATCTCTTCCTGATCCTCTTTAGACAAGTAGCGATCCTTCGTTACCGTAACGCCAGGATTATGGCTAGCCGGGCCGTATATTTCGACTTCCCAGATAGATATACCCCAAGAATCGTTTACCCTTTTTTTGCTCACTATTTTTACATACCGGCATTTTATCGGAGAAAAAGATGATTCTACAGACCCACCGGAGGAACCCTGCTGGCTATAAACATTAGTCCAGCTCTTATTGTCGCCGGATACCTCTATATCGTAATCCGTAGCATATGCTCTTTCCCAACGTATTATAACATCGCTTATTACGCGTTCTTGACCCATGTCTAACGATATCCATTGTTCTCCGGGCATATAGCTGCTCGACCATCGAGTTAGCATATCTCCGTCTGAGGTAGCCATAGGATTAGGTTCGGGCGCCCAGTCAGGCGTCTGGTCAAAACTTGACGCAGCAGCAGAGGAAACCGGAATATACATTAGCTCGTCCCCTGAAGATACTTGAACTACTTCGGGCTTCGGCCCTATAACATCACCGGACTCTTTCTGCCCGCAACCCGTAAACGTCACCGATACCATGATCGTCACCGCTGCACATATGTAAAAAACTTTTTTAGTTCTTTCTTTCATTCTTTTTTCTTTCTCCCTTCGCCGTTTGCCTCTTTCATCTAAAGCTTCTACAATCTATCTCTTAATCCAGTCATTTCTATCCCCTTGATAATATATTTCTGAAATAAGAGATATACCACCAGCATCGGGACCGTAGCAACCACAGCTCCTGCCATTACCAATCCAAAATTAGCTCCAAACTGGCCGGTGAGAACCGCTAAAGCTAACGGCAGGGTCCTCATATGGCTAGTATGTATTATTACTAGTGGCCAAACAAAATTATTCCATTGCTGCAAAAATGTAAATATGGCCAATGTAGCCAGTACCGGTTTTATAAGCGGCAAAATAACAAGCCTGTATATCATAAATTCGGTACACCCGTCTATACGGGCAGCATCTATAAGGTCGTCCGGTATGCTGTATATAAACTGCCTGTTAAGAAATATCCCGAACGCGCACCAGGCCATAGATGGAATGATCAGGCCCTTATAAGTATTTAACCAACCAAGATTTTTAACTATTACAAATCCCGGAATAATATTTATCTGCCAGGGTATCATCAATGATCCTATAAACAGAAAAAAGATCTTATCTCTACCCCAAAACTTATGTTTCGCAAAAGCATATCCAGCAAGTGATGTTGCGAATACATTAAAAATGGTTATTGACCCCGCAACAAACAAACTGTTAAAAATATACCTACCCATAGGTACCATACGAAAAAGATCTCTGTACGGTTCTAAAGTAGGATTTTTTACTCTAAAAGTCGGCGGAAAAGCTTGTATCTCCTCAATAGGCTTTATAGAAGTAACAAGCATCCAGATATATGGCAATGCCATAGTTATCGCACCGACAATGAGAAAGCCATATATGACCGTTCTTATAGCAAATATATCTTTTCTTATACCTATTCCTCGTCCAATCATGTACTGCCTTTTTTCGTGGCTCGTGATCCGTGGCTCGTGACTCGTAAACAATGAATAGTCAAAAAGTCAAAAGTCCGGCTCCAACTGTTCTTCCAACCCCCGACCCTGTCATCCCGAGCGAGTGAGTGCAACGAACGCGTCGAGGGATCTTACTTTTAAACTTTAAACCTAAAACCTAACACCTAAAACCTAACACCCTAATACCCTACTTCGCTTTTCATCAGGCGTTTGTTTATCACAGTAAGCATGAATGTCATCAAAAATATTATGTATGCCAATGCCGAAGCATATCCCATTTGAAACTTCTGAAAACCCTTATCATAAAGATAAGCAACTATGGTCAGTCCAGAATTCAATACTCCGCCTATACCTCCACTACCGCCTGTCATAACATATACCTGTTCAAATACCTGAAAACTGAACACAAAACTCATCATTGTCACAAAAACTATAATAGGCCGGAGAAGCGGCAATGTTATATGAACGAATTTCCTCCAGAATCCCGCACCATCTATTTCAGCAGCTTCATACATAGAATCAGGTATTGTCTGAAGACCAGCCAGGAACAAGATCATATTGTATCCCA
This sequence comes from Candidatus Aadella gelida, assembly GCA_030765205.1. Taxonomy (GTDB): domain Bacteria; phylum Omnitrophota; class Gorgyraeia; order Tantalellales; family Tantalellaceae; genus Aadella; species Aadella gelida. The sequence goes on from JAVCDB010000028.1 coordinate 15,046, forward strand.
GACCCGCCCATATCGACATTATCATTATTGACGGAAGTATCCATGCCGGGCTAGCCAACCAATCTATCGGATGCAGCCCCACTTTTATGAGAAAAAAATTTAACAGCCCATATTTTTCACCTGCATATAACCATTTCCATATAACAGAAATAGCTATCATAGCGGTAACTGTAGGCAGAAAAAATATTGATTTGAAAAAGTTCTTGAGCTTGATCTTCTGATCTATAGCGACAGCTAGAAGAAGAGCCATAATAATACCCGGCGGAACCACTCCGATCACGTAAACAAACGTGTTCCTTATAGCTTTCCAGAAAAGAGGATCGTTGAAAAATATCGTTTTATAATTAGCAAATCCCACGAATTGGGGGGAATGGATTACATCATACTTTGTAAAGGACCAGAAAAATGAGACAAAAACAGGCACTAATTGGAACACGAAAAATAACGTAAATGGTAATGCAATAAAAAGATACGATATCTTTTGCTTGTTAATCTTCTGCAAGAAAGTCTCGTTTTCCATTAACATCCTTTTGTTTCTCTTTCCTCCGTTGTAGTAGTAAGTTATAGTATTTTACAGGAAAGGGGACCTCCTGTCAATAAACATATTATAAAGATATAAAAAGATACTAATTAAAATAAGGGTGTAAAAGTATCGATTATTTGAGCTTCCTCTCCGCAGGATATTATAGTAAAATTACCCGCAGAAGCCGGTATTATCAGCATATTTCCTCCCGGGGAGGCCTCAGGTACTTCATATTCAGATCCAGCAACTGCGACTTTTGCCTTGCCAGAAACCGTGACCAGATTATGAAAACTTGTTATATCCTTCTTTTCTATTATGCCCCCCTTTTTGAGGGTTACTCTATGCACTTCTAGCCCTTTATCAGAAAAGTTCCCAGGAAGCCTTTCAACTGTCGCATCTCCTTTATTTTCAATGACTTCCGGCGAAGAGTCCATCTTCCCCGAAGTGTCCATTTCCCCTATTCTGTCTATATCAAGCCGTTTTTGAGCACCTTCTCTCTCAAATCCCGGAAAATAGTATCTCACAGGATAAGTCTCCCCGTCTTCCAGAGATTGAGTGGGTCCGGCTATTTGAGGCTCAACTACCTCTATTCCGGGTCCTAAAGCATGTAATGTGCCTGAGGGGACCGGTATAACGTCACCTATTTTAACTGTCCGGTATTCGTAAAATCTATCGATTTCTTTCCTGCATTTTATAAGTTCGTCAAGCCCCTCCTGCGCTTCACCAGTTTTCTCTGCCATTTTTTGGGCTGCGTTAAGGACATCTTTTTCCTGCTTGAGAGCTTCTTTACCTTCATCGTCCCCTTCCAGCAAATCTATAAGTGAGTTTAGCGCTTTCCCGTACTGCTTCAGGGCTTTTTTGTACTTTTCGGTTATTTCTGTTCCGCATTCATTCACTTTATCCTGACTGAATCCTAGTATTATTTCCGGGGCAGCGCCGCAAAGAGAAGCATCTATCCCTGTAACGATCCACAGTTCATTTTTAGAATCATGAAACTGTACGGAGAGTCTCCCTTTAGGCGTGAGTATTTTGACTAAAGGCAGTCTCTCTCCAAACCTTTCTACAACACCTTTACCTAAAAATTTTTCAGGATCGGCCTTTAAGATATCAATAGCTTTAGCTGTGCTCTTACCACAAACAACTTCTGAACTCTTTTCCCCGGCTTCCGCACCGTACCAGTATTCACCTATTCCCTTGACCCCCCAGACTTTCGGTTCTTCATAAGGCCTGATGTATAGCGGGATTCCCCGAGAAAGCGCATCAATAACTTTTTCCCCGGAACCTTCCTCTCCAAATCCCTCGCCTTCCGCATGCGCGCCCAAAGATCTGGGTTCTCCATCGGACGACGTCATGTCAGAAATCATCATAGGCATAATAACCAACCTTTTTTCAACTATCTCTTCAGCTTCCTGCTGCGTATCCGCAGTAGCGTACATCCGGAATTCAGGTGCGTTCCCCGAAGGGCGAAGATGAGCCACTTTATTATCACCAAAAACTATCCTTACGCCATCAATAGAATTTATTGATGCGATCTCAGAAAATCCAGTGCCTTTGTTAAAATATTTACTTAGGCTCTCTTTAACAGTCTTAAATCTTTCGTCATTCTTTCCTTCCGGAACGGAAAATTTCTCAACGATCTTTTTGCCCATTTCCGCAGTATAAGCTGTACATCCTTCTGTTTTGTCATCAATAACATCGGCATGCGTATACCTTTTGGGCAAAGACGAGGATATAAGACGAGAAATAGTCTTGTCCTCTTTTATTGCCTCGAGCATAACTGCCACTAGAGGCAATATAGCATCCCTTGTGGGCAGAGCTTTTAATGTTTTGCCGCCTATTGTCCAGTCGCTCCCCAAAAGGAACCCTCCGTTAGATTCCCAGCTCACTACTTTAGATCCGGGGTTTTTAGCCAGTTCATCTATCATCGCTTTTATCACATAGGGGGACCCTATCTTTGTCTGAGTAACTCCTATACCTTTCGCCTTCAGTACACTGATAACGGCATCATTAGTACTTATAGGCACCGCCGCGAAATCAGGCTCTAGGAATAATGCCACTAATGCGCCCAGCTTATCTCCGGTCAAAAACTCGCCTTCTTCATCAGCAAGAAGAGGCCTATCGGAATCACCGTCAGTCGATATTATCGCAAAAGGCTTGTATTCCCCGGCCCATTTCTTAAGAAGAGATCTGGTCTCGTCAGAAACTTTCTCCGTATCAACCGGCACGAATGTATCGCTTCTTCCGGCAGCTATAACTTCAGCTCCCAGTCCTTCAAATACTTTTTTTACTATATCCCTGCCTACCGCAGAATGCTGATACAGCACTACTTTCTTTCCTCCTAAAGCATCTTTCGGAATAGCGTCCAGATATCTCTCAACATATATTTCTTCCACCACAGCTTCATTATTTTCGCCTGGCAAAACTTTCTTCTCTCTAAACATACCTTTTTCATCGAACAGCCCACTTTCACTATCTTTTGCTACTGTCTCCTCTCTGCAAGAGGTAACATTGCGGAGTATATCATCCTCATCAGACTTCAAGACTTCGCCTGCTCTTTTAGTAAATTTTATGCCATTCCTGTCATCCGGAATGTGACTACCTGTAACCATTATGCTAGGGATCTTTTTGTGAACAGCAAAACATGTGAGTGCCGGACTCGGCAGATGTCCGCAGAAAATAGGCGCATATCCCTTGTCCTTTATAGCCTGAATAACAGCTATCATTATCCTGGGAGTGCTTGACCTTCTGTCTCCCGCAACAGCTATCTCCTTGCATTGCTTCATCTCGCCCCTCTCTTCTAGAAAAGAGATGAACCCTTTGGTGTTGATATAACACTCTTTGTCCGTCATGAACTCAACTTTATCCCGAAGCCCGCTAGTCCCGAATCTTAAAGGTTTAAGTTCTTTGGTCTCTATAGCTGCATTGTTTAAACTTTTTACCACTTTTTCTTTTCTCCTTTCGATCTCATCCATACCTGCTCCGAACATTTCATCATACGCTTCAAGAAATGACATTTTGTTTCCCATTATGGGTACATTGTACGTGTTATCCTTATCTCTAAGATCTGTATCCTCCGAAACTTTCATATCTATTTTCTCTTGCTGAGTGAGAACCGATACATGGCGCTCCTTCTTTTTAAGAACCAGATCCTCCCCGCCAACAGATTCATAAAGGCCGCAGTGTCCGGGCATTTTCACGCTGCCGCGCCTAATACTTGCGACTGCAAAAGAATCTATAGAGTCAATATCTCTAAATTCAGAATCCATGAACACGCTTCCCGCAACTTTTCCTTTGCCTGTAATACGTGTTCCCACTATAACCGAATCCCGAACATCTATTTCACTACTTATCTGTGATCCCGCTATTATATTACCCTTTTTATCTCTTGTATCCGGTATCCCTGCAAGGCGCCTGGCAACTCTTCCTGCTACACTATCTTCCTTAAGCGTAAGATACTTCTCCCTCATAGCAGCATGCTGACCAATATCCGCCCAATAAAGATCTGAGCCTAGATCCAAAACTTTAATATTAAGTTTTCTTCCGTGTTTTTTATTGAATATCCGTTTTACCTCCTGCACTTTATCAAAAAAGTCGGGAATCATGTTTAAAAGATCACACAAATCCTTGTCTCCTAAAGCAAGCTCTTTCCATTTATCCGCATGCCGCTCTTCCATAGCCATAGCCATAAGTAAATACGGATCAAAATCAACGCATACTCCGTCTTCCAATATTTCTTTTTGAAATACACAGGACGCTATCTCAAGAAACTCGTATGAAACCGCTACGGGTCCTAAGCTTACACCTGCATAATACTTATTAGATTTATCCGGAAGAGATCCAAGTTTCTCGAGCTCCTCAACAAGAACTTCCCTGGCATTCCGGGAAACCTGTGCTGTCATGTTACTATTTTTATCAAAAACTACCCAATCTTTATGTTTTGCCGCGTCTTCCGTAACTTCCATAACGGATATAAATTTGACTATATCGTATTCAGAAAAAACATCTTTCTTCTCGGGTTCTTCCGTAAGATCTATTGATGCTATCTCTGTCTGATCTCCCCATTTACTTAAAGTTCCCTTGAACCCACGTCGCTCAAGATATTTTGCTACCGGTATAAAATACAGCATCGCCTCTTCTATGGCAGAAAATGCGGTTTTCTTACCGTCTATATCAATATTAGCCGGAGTAACTTTTATACATGGCTTACTGCATCCTGAAGCCTGGGTTATTGGGGATATCCTTTCACCTCTGCCGAATAGCATGCCTATTAAAGAGACTGTATCAAGATAATTTAGATTTCCTTTAAGCGCCTCTTCTTTCATATACCTGTAAGCAAGAAGCGTACCTAAAAAATTGCCCTCTTTATCCTTTGTGCCGATCTTCTCTTCAAGCGACAATATAAGCGTACTTTTATCCCTATTAAAGATATGGGATCCCGTACTTTTGAGCCGCTCTTTCCAGTTAAGACACGTAGACCTGTTCCCGGAAACAACAGCAGCTAATTTTACGCTCCTATTCTCCTCACTAAGCCTTTTCGCTTCGTCTATATTGGAAGTCAACATCTCAAGTGAAGAGATCGGTAGTGAAGGTATAGATTTAGATGTATTATTATTTTTCATAATAATTCAGTATATGACAAAGCACCCCTTTTGCCAATATATTTGTACCGTTTGCGAAGTTATGAAGCAACTTGTCCCCTTTTTCGTGTTTAAAAGTGGCACCATAGGATATGTAAGT
>JAVCDB010000109.1 GCA_030765205.1 Candidatus Aadella gelida
GAACAGGCTGTAAATGTGGTTAAATTATAACCTAAAAAATAATATAAGGCTCGCAGTAATGCGGGCCTTATTTTTTGTCTATAGCAGAAACTCTTATCACGAAAAATGATAAGAGTTTTTGTTTGTATAATTATCTTGACAAAATACATTACTGATACTAAAATAGTATCAGTAGGAGGAAGTATGAAACTTTTAACTAAAAATACAGATTATGCCGTAAGAGCTCTTTTAACGTTGGCTTCACTAAAAAAAGATGAATATTTGTCTGCCCGGCAAATATCGCAAAGGCAAAAAGTGCCTTATCAGTATTTAAGACGTATATTACAGGAATTAATTAAGAAAAATTTAGTTATTTCTAGAGAAGGTGGTGGCGGAGGTTTTAGGCTTAAGAAGCGACCTAATAGTATAGAGATATCCGGAATTATAAATATTTTTCAAGGGCGTATTCAGCTGTCCGACTGTATGTTTAGAAAGAAACTTTGTCACAATCGTTCAAATTGCGTTTTGCGTAACCAAATTCAGCGTATTGAGAGTATAGTGGCTAGTGAATTTTCAAAAATAACTATAGGTAGTTTATTGAAAGATTTAACTAAGCAAAAAGGAGGGTAAGTTATGTTTTGTTATCAATGTCAAGAAACACTTGGCAATAAAGGGTGCACGGAAAGCGGTATATGCGGAAAAAAAGATGATACTGCGATTTTTCAGGATCTTTTAATCTATACAGTAAAAGGTATCTCTGTTATTGCAGAGAAGGCGGAGAAGGTTGATAGGAATGTTGGTCATTATGTAATGAAAGCTCTTTTTACAACCATTACAAATGTGAATTTTGATAATGATAAATTGATCGATATTATCAAAGAAGGAATTATTCTTCGCGATGAGATAAAAAACAAATATAAGGTGGTAGGTGAATTGCATGATTCTGCTATGTGGTTTGCTGAAACTAAAGAGGAGTTTTTGAAGAAAGCGGAAACTGTCGGCGTTTTATCAACAGAAAATGAAGATGTTCGTTCTTTGCGAGAACTTCTTATTTATGGACTTAAAGGTATTGCTGCTTATGCTGATCATGCATCAATTCTTGGATTTGAAGATCAGGCTGTTTTTGACTATCTGATTGAAGGGATGGCGTCAACAACTAAAGATTTAAGCGTTGACGAAATGATCGCTAATGTTATGAAAGCGGGGGAAATTGCGGTAAAGGTAATGGCAGTTCTTGATAAAGCTAATACAAATACCTACGGAAATCCTGAAATTTCAGAAGTTAACATTGGAGTTGGTAAAAACCCAGGAATTCTTATTTCCGGTCATGATCTTAAAGACATTGAAGAGCTTCTTAAGCAAACTGAGGGAACAGGCGTGGATGTTTATACTCACGGGGAAATGCTCCCGGCAAATTATTATCCGGCGTTTAAGAAGTATGAACATTTTGTAGGAAATTATGGGAATTCCTGGTGGCTTCAGGATAAAGAGTTTGCTTCTTTTAATGGTCCTATAGTTATGACCACAAACTGTCTTGTGCCGCCGAAGAATACCTATAAAGACCGCGTATTTACAACCGGTACCGTTGCCTTTCCCGGTGTAAAGCATATAGCAGACAGAAAAGAAAGTGGTGTGAAGGATTTCTCGGAAGTAATAGCTCTTGCCAAAAAGTGTGAAGTTCCGATTGAAATTGAAACGGGTAATATTGTTGGAGGATTTGCGCATGAACAGGTATTTGCTCTTGCTGATAAGGTTATAGAGGCTGTAAAATCAGGAGTGATTAAAAAATTTGTTGTGATGGCTGGTTGTGACGGACGTCAAAAAGGCCGAAGTTATTACACGGAATTTGCAAAGGCGCTTCCTAAGGATACAGTTATCCTTACAGCTGGGTGTGCAAAATATCGTTACAATAAATTAAATCTGGGTGATGTCGGTGGAATTCCCCGCGTTCTTGATGCGGGACAATGTAATGATAGTTATTCTCTTGCTTTAGTTGCACTAAAGTTAAAAGAAATATTTAAACTTGAAGATATAAATGAACTACCAATAATTTATAACATTGCTTGGTATGAACAGAAGGCTGTTACAGTATTGCTCGCATTGTTGTATCTTGGCGTAAAAAACATTAAGCTAGGCCCAACTTTGCCGGCTTTTGTATCACCGAAAGTTCTTAAAGTGTTGCAAGACAATTTTAACGTTACTTTGATATCTACACCTGATGAAGATTTAAAAACTATGCTAGAATAAGTAATACTTTAGTAATAGTTTTTGACTTTAAGGCCCTCTTTGGTAAAATATACTAAAGGGGGCCTTTGTTTATGAAATAGCTATTTGTTTGATGAGTATATTCATAACTATCATTTTTATAGCTAAATAATAAAAAGAGTGCTAAAATAATTACGGTTAAAATTTAAAATATGGAGGGTTATGATGTCATCTAAAGCAGTTAATGAAGGTATAGCAAGTTTGCGTAAAAAAGGAAGTAAAGTTTATTCTGAGGGGTCACATATGCTCCCCAATGTCTCCCTTATGCTGGCCGAGGGAGTTATTAAAAAGGTTAAGGATATAAAAAAACCTTTTATAACAATAATAAATTCATATACGACTCAAATACCTGGACACGCCCATCTTAATAAAATTGGAGAAATAGTAAAAAGTGAACTTGAAAAGCAAGGGGTTAATGTCTGGTATGCCAATATAGGCGGGGCCATCTGTGATGGTATAGCCATGGGGCATTTTGGGATGAAATATTCC
>JAVCDB010000102.1 GCA_030765205.1 Candidatus Aadella gelida
CAATTCGTCCATTATTTGTTCCCAGATAGAAAGATGCAAGGGAGTCTCTTCCGCTAGATGATTATCGTTATTGTCTTCTCTCGAAGTATTTTTTTACGGCTATCGCGGATCCCTTGCCTATCCCGGAAGATCCAAGTTCTTCTGCTGACATTTTTATAATGCTGTCAATACTTCCGAACTTTTCCATTAGCATTCTTTCGCGTGACTTGCCGATGCCTTTTATATTTATTAGTTCCGTAACGAACTTTTCATTTTTTCTAAGCTTTCTGTGATACGTAATCGCAAATCGATGAGCTTCGTCTCTTATCCTCTGTATCAAAGATAAAAGCCTCGAACCGGGAGACAATCTTAATGGCCCCTCCCAGCTGGGACCATATAGGTGATTGTGTTCTTTAGCTATACTTATAACTACTAGATCCTCAAGCCCCATCTTTTTTAATTCGGAATTAGCAACTGATAGGTGCCCTCTACCTCCGTCTATCATTATAACGTCAGGCATTTTCCTGTTTTCTTTTATCATGCGCGTATATCTTCGGTTTACAACTTCACAAATCATAGAATAGTCGTCCCTGGGACAACTCTCCTTTATCCTGAATCTCCTATATTCAGACCGAGACGCACGTCCGGCAACAAATGTCACCATAGCACCTACAGACTGATATCCGCTGATATTAGATATATCAAAACATTCTATTCTAAGCGGCATATCCCGGAGATTTAAGACATTCTTAAGTTCATCAAGTTCACCAAAGACAGGGCGCTGCGACCGATCAGAAAGCTGTTGTACGGCAGTAAGCGCCTCGATACGTCTTTTTATATTTATAGCTTTTTCATATTTCTTCTTATCAGAGGCCTTCTTCATACCGAGCCTCATGTTTTCCACAAGATCGTCCTTTTTCCCTTCCAGAAACTTCTTCAATTGCTTAACCGTATTAGAATACTCATTAAGAGATATCTTTCCCTCACAAGGTCCGTAGCACTGATCTATATGATACTCCAGGCATACTTTCTTTTTAAAGACCCTGCATGACCGAAGCGGGAACACAATCTTCATGAAGGATACGGCTTCCTTGAGAAGCTTAACGTTAACATACGGTCCATAATAAATCGCACCGTCTTTTTGTCTCCGGCGCGTTACGATAAGCCTCGGATACTTTTCGTTGAGACTAAGTTTAAGAAAAGGATACGATTTATCATCTTTAAGTTCTATATTGAATTTCGGGCAGTGATCCTTTATCAATCCCGCCTCGTATATAAGAGCCTCTGCCTCGGAAGACGCTGTTATATAATCAACGTCTTTTACTTCCTTTCTCAAAAGTTCAAGACGGTTATCCGCCGCTTTTCCATGTCTAAAATATGACGCAACCCTCTTTTTCAGACTTATAGCTTTCCCGATGTATATTATTTTTCTCTTTGAGTCCAGAAATTTGTAAACGCCCGGTGAATCCGGCAAATTTCTTATCTTAGAGATTAATCTATCACTTTTTTTCATTCTTCGTTAACATCCTCCAAGCCCGCCTAACTCCACGGACATTGAGAGCATAAGCGCATATTAAGTATATCAGCGCACTTAACAGAATAATTATAAGAAGACCCATAATGATCTTTAATGTCCCGGTCCCCGCTATTGACATGATCTGCCCCGTCACATGGACCGTAAAAAGAGCCATTACTGATGTCGCTGAAATTATCTTCACCAAAGAAATTATCAGACTCTTTGTATCGATGTCGCCTATCCTTTTGATCAAAAGGATATAAAGTATAACCAGATTCAGGACCGCAGCTATTGAAGTCGCAAGAGCCAAACCACCAATTTTCAAAGGCCACATTAACGTAACATTCAGAATAACATTAGCTATCAGCGCAACCGCTGCCGTTTTAACAGGAGTTTTAGTATCCCCCATAGAATAATAAGCGCTAACTAATACTTTTATGCCCGCATAAGCGGCCAATCCAAATGCATAAAAAAACAAAGCTGACGAAGTTATATCCGCGGAATATGTATCGAAAGCCCCTCTTTGGAACAATGTCTTGATTATCGGACGCGCAAGAACAATAAGACCGGCAGCTGCGGGTATCATTACCGTAAAAACCGACCTCATCGAAAATGCAATAGTATCTTTGAAAGCAGCCATATCCTTTGAAGCGACTTCTTTACTCATTTTCGGAAGTGCCGCCGTAACCAGAGATATTCCGAAAACCGCTAACGGAAGTTGTACCAACCGGCTGGAATATTGAAGTGCCGAAACCCCTCCTGAACCGACTATCCAGGCCATAGAGGCAAGAATAGTATCCACCAGAACACTTAACTGATATACTCCGGCACCTATGGCTCTCGGAAGCAGTAGCTTTCCTATCCTTTTAGCTATAGGATGTGCCAGACGAAATCCCTTACCGAATGTAAACCCTTTTTTCTTAAGGGGCCCTATTTGCAAAAGTACCTGCAAAACCCCTCCCGCGAGTACCCCCACAATAATGCCCTTAACTCCGATAATGGGACATAAAAAAAGCAATGCCATTATCATTGTCGCGTTGAGGACTACAGGCGCAAGTGCCGGGGACAGAAAATAATGAAACGAGTTAAGCACCCCTTTACTGTACGCAACTATCCCTATAAGGAGTACGTAGGGAAACACCATACGTGTTAAAAGGACGGTTATCGCGAACTTTTCAGGAGACTCCAAAAACCCGGGAGCTATCATTCTTACTAACAAAGGAGCAAATATAACACCTATCGCCGATAATGCCACCAATACCGTAAGCATAAGATTTAACATTACCTGCGCCACTTCCCAGTACTCCTCCGGCGTACGTGTATGTCTGTACTCCGTGAGAATGGGAACGATCGCGGCATCCGTAGCGCCCTCTCCTACCATATCACGTAATGTATTAGGCAACCTGAACGCCATCCAGAACGCATCAGCATAAATACCCGTTCCAAACCTGCTTGCAATGAGTATATCCCTAAGAAATCCCAGTATACGACTTGCCACGGTAGACGCACCAATGACCCCGGTAGATTTTATGAGTGTTTTATTAGTCATAGTGATTACAATAATAACATAGTTAAATAGCAACGTCACCAAATAAGTTCGGATAAATTGGGGAAGTACCCCTATTAATCTTGCTATTTGTTGGCTTATAAATCGGAGCACTTCCCCAATTTATTAAAAATATTGACAAAGAAGGCCTGCTATGTTAAATTATGCGTCTAACTTTAATAAGGTCAAATAGTTAACTATGAGGAGTTTGATATGCCAAATAAAAAAGCTGCAATGAAAAGCTTAAGACAAGATAAAATCAAGCATGAGAGGAACAAGGCTCAATTATCAGAATTACGCACTTTGTCAAAAAAGGCACGTGTTCTGATAGGTGAAAAGAACCAAAAAGAAGCCGATACCGCTCTCAAACTGCTGGAGTCAAAACTGTCAAAAGCTGCCAAAAAAGATATCATCAAGAAAAACAATGCTGCACGACGCATTTCAAGGCTTAGAAGTCAGTGGTCTAAAATAGGCGCTAAAGCTTAAGTTCTAGTACGGAGTTATCCATATATATAAAAAGAGGGACGTCAGTGAGACGTCCCTCTTTTTATTATTGATATTTCCGCATATTATATACCCTCTTACCGCTTTTCCATTCGTTTAAACTTTTTGTTTATCATTTCAGCATCATCTTTTACAGAATATCCCGAGAACATGGAACGAGCTTCTCTAATAGTGCTAGTCTTTGATAAGACTTCATTAACGTTAACGCCTTTTATATTGCTATCATACTGTTTGGACACTTTGATCTTATGAGAATATCTCCTCGTCTCAAAAACATCAAGTTTAGCCTTATCTTGAGCAAGAGTATAATTGCTTAACCCCAGCACAATTACTAATATGAGTGCTGCACATACTACCACTCGTTTATTCATATTTCCTTCTTAATTAAGCATAAATAAGCCCAAAACTCCACTTAATAGCTGCATATGAGCTATATTATTATGTTAACATAATAAAAAGTTATTGTCAACACAAAAAAGCCGGCTCGTACTCTTTTAGCTTTCCATCAAGCTTCTTGGGAAAATCAAGATATTTCGCCATCTCATCCCAGAAACTTTGTTTATGGTTTTTTATGCGGGTATGAACAAACTCATGCAATATGACATAATCTATTATCTGGTCGGGAAGATGCCGAAGTTTGGCATTTAAGCTTATATTATTCTTTGCAGAACAGCTCCCCCACCGAGTCCTTTGATCTCTCACGGATATCTTACCAAAAGAAAACCCGTTCTGTTCGGCTATTTTTTTAGCTCGATCTTTTAATCTCAAGATCGCTTCTTTGTGGCTACTTACTTTATTATTTTTTGGCAGGAGACCGTTCTTGATCTTACGTTCTTCCATTTTTAGGATATATTTTTTCACCCATAAAGGGTTAGAAGATATGATCTTTTTGGCTTCTTTGTAAGAGACCCAATAAGGGATGGCAACTGTGAGCATGCCATCATCCTTAAGAGACATTATTAGCCGGCGCGCTTTTTTGCTTTTTTTTAGCAGCAAAAGACCTGCCCCGTCAATATATAGTTCATTAACTTTTATTCTGCCGTTCAAGACATTTCGTCCTCTATCATTGCAATCAATCTATCTGTCTCTTTTGAGATCTTGTCTGAAAAAGTTTTTGATATATTTATTTCGTTTCTTATAGATTTCAGAACACTTAAAAACCGTTTTACACGCACAGACCTCTTTTTCTTATAAACTTCCTCCGGATCTAACTCTTCGTTTCTTTTTATTATACGCGTCATATCTTTCTGCACATCTTTAGCATCTTTTCCTTCTTCTAGAACATACTTCCTTATATGCGCATAATCTTCTTCGGCAATATCTTTGTTATTGCTAGCCCTCCTTAAGACATCTACAGCTTCATAAGATGGCACTTGTGCCGCATGACTTTCTCCGGAATCATCGTTCTTGATATATTGAGGTTCTGTCTTCTCTAAAAAAGAATATGACCTAAGCAATTTAAGAGATGTTTGTCCGCGTATTCCTATCTCTTTTGAAGTATATGTGTCAAACTCGCTATATCCCCATCCTTTATAGGATTTATCTTTCCATACTTCATAAAGCATCTGCCCCAGCTTGATCCATGACGTCTTAAATTCTTTTGCACTTTTAAGCACCTGATATCTTAAGCTATCTTCAGACACTTCTTCCATTTTCCGTTCAATCTTTTCGATCGACTTTGTTTTTTTATCCGGCATTATAGATATCCCTTCTTTTAGTTTCTCACTTTATAACTTAAAAATAAACCGCTACCCATACGGTTCTTTTTTCAGGATCAGTCCATTCAACGCGGTGCTTCCGTCCGGCCTTTATAAAAAGATGGTCTCCTTCCTTAAGTTCACACGCCTCTTTTTTCCCTTCAAAAAATATCACAGCTGCACCTTCGAGCAAAACGGCCCATTCATTTTTATCTTCTGACAACCATTCCCCTTCAGGAGTCTTCTGTCCCAAGGAAATAATACGTTCAATTTTTATCCCGTCGTGCTCGAGAATAGTTTCAAAAATCTCTTCTCTAAACCCTCCGGGTATATCAGAAAATAGATTATCCATTTGCGTATTATATCACAGAAACATTAAACTTGGGGACGGCTATTATAGAGGTAATTGTTTGATCGCCGCTTCTCGTAAGATAGGTGTGGTTGCTGCAGTGTGAACCGCCTGACCGGCAGTCTTAACGGCTTGCCCGGTCAGTTTCCCTCCGGTCACGACAACATTCCCTGCGGTTTTTACAACCGTACTGCCGAATTCGACTACCGCACCACCGACTTTTATGGTCTGTTCGACAGGCTTAGAAAAAGCACATCCGCTAAAAATTAACAGTATTAAGACTAAACATATTGAGTATCGCATGGATAGAGTATAGCATGAATCAGAGATTAGAGGTCAGTCTGTAGTTGGTAGAAGTCATAAAGTAAATGAGTAGAGAAAATAGAGCCCGGAGAGAATAGGGTATAGGATTTTACTGCCCGATGCTTAATTAGTTCGGAGTGGTAGTAGCTGGGGTTTAAACCCCAGCTACTACTTTATTAATTGGGTGATGGCCCTAGTTTTTCATGATGCTTAATGCGGCTTTTATTCCGTCGGCGGCGCTTGATATGATACCGCCGGACCAGCCGCTTCCGTCTCCTGCAACATATAGATTTTTAAATCCGGTACATGGACCATCTTTTTCTCTCAAGACCTGTATTGGAGCTGAACTTTTGCTTTCAAGCCCCATAATAGTTCCTTCACTAAAGCCCTTTATCTTCTTACTAAACTCCTTAAGTCCTACGGCTATTGAATCGCTTATTTTAGAAGGTAATAAATTCCACAGATCGGCAGGCTCTAAACCTAAAGGATAACTTGTTTCGGGTATCTTTTTATCTTCTTTTTGATCAATAAAATTTTGGATCGTGCAGAATGGAGCTCTGAAACTATCTGAATAGTTATAGAATTTTCTTTCAAGAGCTTCTACCCAATCAAGGGCTTCCAGAGGAGAGACTTCCGTATTATTCAAACTATCCCAATTTATTCCCGCAACACAAGCTGCGTTTGAAAACTTACCATTCCTGCTATAATAACTCATTCCATTCACTATATTCGTGTCGCCATATGCCGCAGAAGGAACAACACTTCCACCAGGACACATGCAAAACGTATATACCGGAAATCCGCCGCCGCCGGTTGAAGAAAGTCTATACTCCGCCGCCTTGACTCCTTTTAATCGCCTCTTACCCCATTGAGCCTTGTTTATAACCTCTTGAGGATGCTCTATCCTGCATCCTATGGCACAACTCTTTGACCGAAACTGTACGCCGCGCCCAATTAACATCCTATACGTCTCAAAAGCAGAATTCCCCGGCGCAACAACGATCTTATCCGCTTCTATCGTTCCGTTAGTCGTTACAGCCTCATAGACCTTACCGTCCTTACTCTTCATATCTTCCAGTAATGTCTCAAAAAGCACCTTCCCGCCAATATCTAAAAATTGTTTCCTGAGAACTTCTATAATTTTCCTTAAATTGTCACTCCCTAGATGCGGATGTGCCATATATCTTATAACTTCCGGAGCACCGGCACTAATATAACTAGATATTATGAACTCTCTTTCCAATGATATATGTTTAGATCTGGAAGTAAGCTTCCCATCAGAAAAAGTACCTGCGCCGCCCTCTCCAAAAGCATAATTGCTAAGAGGATCAAATTCTTCCGTTGTCTCAAATTTTCTAATGCCTTCAGCTCTTTTAGAAACCTCTGTTCCTCTTTCGATCAAAGTTGTATTAAACCCCGCCTTTTGAAGAACAAGAGCACAAAAAAATCCAGCCGGTCCGCTTCCTACAACAATAACCTTTTTTTCCTTTTTGCTGTATGGAATATCCAGCGTAGGAGCTGCAATAGACGCCCCGCCCTTGATGCGGTCGGATGAAACAGCAACCAATATCTGCCAATGGACTTTATTCTTTTTCCTAGCATCCAGACTTTTCTTCTTGATCTGCCAAGAAAACTCTTTCGTATTTATCTCTTTTTCAATTTTTTTCCTGAGCTCATCTTCAGAATAATCCGTAGCTAATTTTAGTGTAATTTCTTTATACCCCACGTAAAACCATCCTTATTTTAATATCAATATTGTAAAACATCTGTTTGGCTCCCATTATACAGCCGTAAGGGTATGATACAAAGAAGTATTTGAGAGAAATAGAGGTCAGGTAAGATTGGACTATTGACTATAGACAGAGATTGACCGATATGCAAATGGAACAGGAATTAGACTATAGACAAAAGACAACAGTCAATTGTCCATAGTCAACGGTCTGTTAACACCGTTTACTTTTCCCCTGTTATGCGGCGGCGGCAAAGATCTTTCGAATATTTTCAAGATCGACCATTGTGCCTGTAAGTTCAATAATACGCGGCAATACTGTTATTGCCCAACTTATTCCATCCTTAAATCTCTTTTCGATTTCTTTATTCGGTTCTTGACCGGTAAAGGCTTTAAATGCCAAGCTAAAAAGACGGTAATCATCCCCAAGTACGCCTACTCCCATCATCGCCATTGCATTAAGATTAATGAATGGTGCAGTATCCGGCCTTATATCCGCTGTATCTCCGACATGTATCAAACAATAGTCTTTACCAATCCTCCCTGCTAGCCTTATATCCGATGGCTCTCTGGCCGTTTTGCTATTATTCAAGATTATCACTTTATATCCCAGGCCAATATAATAATTCGCCTTTTCTCTTATTTCTTGAGCGGTCTCCGCCTCGATTATGCCTGCTTCTTTGGAGAACATTTTTGCGAGTTTCTGTTTCATTACTTTATACTGCTGTTCTAAAACATTGATTGAAATAGATTCTTCAGATACGGTATGAGGCGCAGTTAAATTCTTATCTATAATAACCACCATTTTACCCGTATCTATCGAGTTCTGCATAGGCAGCGCTGAATGGATATCCATTTCTTTTGATACTTTATCCACTTCCACTGCATTTGCCTTATTTATTATGCTAGCAGCCGTCTCGCCGTCCGGTTCGGCAACCTCATACATTTGACCAAGAGGATTGCAATTCGCGGAGCTTTTTGAAGGGAAATCTTCCTTAGCGTATTTCATGAGAGCCGCTCTGATAAAATGCGAAATATATTTTACTTTTACCAGATCCGTTTCATCCTCCACAACCTGTTTTAGCATGTCATACTTGGCTTTAAGATAAGGATCTTCCGAAACCAATTTTCTAAAGTCCTTATCCTTTTCAGAAAACCCGTATCCGCTTCCTACAACAATAAAGACTACACCGTGTTGTTTTTTTATTTGAGAAGCTTCTTCAACTATATCGCTGATCTTTTGCTCTCGTCCGGGAACGAGTGCCAAAATTTTTGGACTTATTTTTTCCCAGCTCGCTTTATCAACATTGTCCCAATCTTTGTAATCATCGGGATATTTATCCGAAAGCGCTAAAGTCAGAAGACCTCTATCATCCGGAACCTCAAAGATAGAACCCCTTCTATTAGTGTTGGCCGATATACTTGAACTGATCATGTCTTCGCGCAGCAATTTAACCGCAATCTCGAAATCTAGAACAGTCTCGCTAGGAGTTTTTTCAAAACTTTTGAGCCTATGCCCTTTTACCTTACCGTCCTTTTCAATTAATACTCCCCTACCGATCAATTCTGCATCAGTCAATATTCTAAATCCACGAACGGCTAATTCATTGTCAATATAAGCATCCACACCTTCTTCTCCTAATGTGGTTAGGTCTTTAGGATATTTAAACCCCTCCCTGTCATTAAGAACCGCCTCCACCGACCTCACTAACGGATCACTATCATACGGATGTAAACCCTTATCAGGATAAGTGGCCATCCATCCGGATTGACCCTTCTCTATTAACTCAACGGCTTTCTTTGTAAGTTTTTTTGCCATTATCAGATCATATTTCCCGGGTCTCAATCCCCTTCCTGTATATCCAAAGATAGCATGTTTTATTTCATCAGGCTTCAACCCTATATCATATTTTTTTGCTTCACCATCTTCCCATCTTGTCGTAAGGATAGCGAAAATAAAATCTGTTGCGCCTTCAAGTTTTGGATGTCCATGCATATCACTTTCGATCTTACCCTGTTCAACTTTCTGCCATACATCCTCGATCAAAGGATTCTTCCTCCTTAGTTCATCTAGTAGCGGATCTTTAGGATCCACCTTGTATCCTTCTGATACAGATAGATTAATAACACCATATTTCTCATAAATTTCCTGTGATCGCTGAAGTATCCCACGTATAGAAACATTTTTTTCAGGAACTATTATTATCGTTGTACTCTTTATGAACTCCGCTTTCTTTTTGCCTGCCTCAACATCTCCCTCTCCAAGCGTTTCTAGAGCCTTTTGAGGCACTCTTCCTGCTCTATCACCCGAGGCCAGAGCAAGCCAACCAGCGCTTCTTCCCATTATTTCAGCAATAAACACTTTGGCCTTTCCCTTTCCGGTAACTGCTCCTATCAAAAACCGAGCAAGAAAATGTTTAGCACTCTTATAAAACCCCAACATTTGCGTCATTGCGTCATTATCAATGCTTTTGGGTATCGCAACAGCCATTCTATTGAAATCATTAACTTTCATCGCTATCTTGCAATGATCATCGCCGCCGGTAACTATAAGTCCTCCATACTCTTCTATATGCTCCATAAACAATATAAATTTTCTAAAAGCTTTCTCAATAGCATCTTTTGGATCTTTTTCTTTTTTAAGTTTCTCATCATCGATCTCTTCGTACTTATCCATCAGAATATCATACATTCCCTCTAATGCACTCTCTTCATCTTTATCCAGGTCATTCCAATTCTTAATATTTTTGATCTTATCAAGATAAGTTTTAGATATAGCGGGATTTTCTTGTTTTCTGATAATATTCGCGTACCAATCTATTACCTTAAAAGGCGCCTCCCTGGATGAAAAAAGTTCTGTTGAAGGCCTTTTTCTTATCCTCTCTGCCTGTACGGTATCAAGATGTATCCTGTATTCTTGATCAAAATCGTCGGATGTAAGCCCGGAAAAACCTTCCCTTACACCCATAGGTATAAATCCTTTCTTCGTAAGCTCTTGTGTGGCTGTAGCGACAACTGCATTGAGCCCCGCGCAATCTCCGCCACTTTGAGCTATAAGAACCGTTCTCTTTTTTAACGCGGCTACAACATCATCTATCGGAGCTAATTTATACACTTCTTTCTCAGGCAATGTACGATCACTGATATGCAGCCCCTCGTGTTTCACCCACTGGATGATCAGGTCTTCCCAATTTTCATTATATTCGGACTTTGTCAAAATATCATAATAAGACGCTTCTATATATATTGATCTCCTTGTTATCCCGGGATGTGATATTACTTCAAGTGCATATTTATTTACGATCTCTTCTCTCTTAGGTTCATCATATCCTTTTTCTTTAAGTTCCTTCCGAAATGCTTCCTTGAATTCATTGATTAGATCGCTAATAGGGAATATTTTGATATCGAGTTCCTCGGCGGAAAGACGTGAATGCTGCTCCTCACTTATCAAATCTCTAACAAGTCGAGGTTTAGTTTCGGGAGCAAGTTTAGCTATTACTTGATCAAAAAGATTTCTAACACTTATACCTTCTACTTCTCTTGGCAGATCCTTCCCGGTAAATCCCGCTAAATATCCGGGTTCGATTTCTCTTAACATGGCACTGATCAAACTTCCCCTGGTATCCGAGGGTATTTTTTCGATAGCTATTAAGGCATTGATCTGTCCTGCGATCTCATTGATCAAGTCATATTTAGATATTTTTTCAGTGGCGACTTCAGTTTTTTTGATATATTTATCGACAAGCAGTTTTGCCACTTTTTTAGTCCATTCATCCTGCAATTCTTGAACTCTATCGGACACTGTTCTTCCTTCAGCAGGTTGGATCTTTTTTAATTCCTCCATAAGTGTTTTATCATTAAGCAATTCCGAAACCAAAGGCGTTGCCAGAGTATCATGTTTCACACTGATAACTTCAGCTAAACAGATATTACTCATAACAAATAACGGGATCAGCATAAAAATGATTATTTTTCGTAAAAGCATAGATTTCCCCTTTCAATTGAAAAGTTCCTACTTTTTAAATTTTAACATATAATATTGTAACTCATAATAAAGACCTTGTAAAGCGCCCATTCTAACTTTCTAAATTACTAATAAGTGAAGGAACACTTCTATTTATATGAAAAATAAAAAGCCCCAAGTTATTAAAAAATAATAACTTGGGGCTTACTTTACTAACTGGTAGAGATTAAATCGTTGTTCGGCTCTTTACACCGTACCTCTACGCTCTTCGAGGCTACTGCGTATTTCCGCAGATCTTTGTTTTGTCAACCGTACTCGCAAAACAAAAATAATAGCGAGGATCAGACCCGCGACCGGCAAAGAAGCTAAACTAGCGCGAATCCAGAATATAGTTTCGGGTGCCTGCACCTTAAGTTTCCAGGTAAAACCCGCCCATGTTAAAATAAGACCGGAAAAGTAATACCCTAATGAATTCCCCAGTTTAAGAATATAGGAAGCACAGGCAGTAAAAGAACCTTCTCTTCTTTTACCTGTATTAAGCTCATCATAGTCAATAATATCGGCTCCGATAGAACTATGAAGCATCCAAAGAGAAGCCGCAGCCATTCCCATTAAGCTTGATGCAATCGTCTGTAGCCACTGGATGTGCGGCGTATATAAGAACCAGGAACCACCATAACCACAAATGCCTATCATGCAGGCTACCACTACCGCCCTGCGTTTTCCAATGCGATGTGCCAGAGTCGCATGCAGAGGAACCCCAATAAGACCGCCTATCATAAAAGCCATACCCATCCAAAACTGCCAATTATCTCCGAGAATTTTATTGCCGCTGGAGACATAAAAAACGGTGGCATAGTAACCAAGCGAACCCACCATACTCGTTCCCAAAGTAAAAGCGGCACCCACAACCATCATCTTACGGAATGGCTGGCACCTAAGAGTCTCGCCTAACCCGCTTAAAATAGAAATCTTCTTATGAACATTCACCACCACTTTCTCATAGTAACGTTCCTTAACCTTAAAGAAAATGATTATGGCAAAAATAGCCATTACCACGCCTAATATCGATGTGTATATCTGCATTCCCAGAAGAGTATTTTTTTGATCTGTCCCCGGGATAAGGAACCAGGCCAGATTAGTAAACCTTAAAGCATAAAAATTGCCCAATTCCGAGATCTTTTGAGCCATACTTCGATAGGACATAACTGAAGTGCGCTCTTCATAGCAAGGTGACATTTCCGCGCCCAAACTGTTATAGGGCACGGTAAAAGCGCTAATTATAGGAATGTATATCATATTGGAGAGTAACATGTACCAAAATACAACCGACACACCCAGAAATTTAAGCCCGGACCAGGAAGGTGATACCAAAAACAAAATCGGCAGACAGAGTCCGCTTAAAATACCGGCGATCAAAATAAAAGGACGTCTCCGGCCATGCTTGGAACGCAAATTATCAGACAGCCACCCCATCAGAGGATCGACAACAGCATCAAAAACTCGGATCAATGTAAGCGCCAAACCTACTAGCCAAGGCTCAATACCCAAATACATATTAAAAACCGCAAAAGCAACAGCCGGGTACAGCCACAGACCCCACATATCAAGTGCTGTTCCAAGACCATAGAACATCTTGGTAGGAATCGGGAGACGATCACGCAGATGTTTCTTCCCGCTAACAACATTATCTTCTTGCTTGGCTTCTTGCATCGTTTTTCCTCTTCTTTCCTTTTTGTACGTTGATCTTAACAATGTTACATGCACCAATAAGCCGTTCTAAATCTTAATCAATATCTAACCACTCTGTATCAGCCCTATTCCATTCTAAGATTGCATGTCCTCTCTTCTCAAAAAATTCCCGGATTTTTTCTTGATCATATTTTAATAGATCCTGAAGAATGGGTACTAAAATCGCAAGAACATTATCAGATATTACGCTCCTGCGGCAGATGTGCCCCATATAAGGTGCAGGAGAAACGGTTATTGTATAACCATTGTAGGACATAATATGTAACATTACGTGAATATCGCTAGATCCGTCGCCAACGTATATTATGGCATCCCTGGTAACATTCTCTTTCAGCTTCAGCATATCGATAGTGGATACTTTCGCATGCCCGGCATTAGTCCTTTCAACGTCCTGAACAATACCATTTTTATAGGTAAAGTTTGTTCCGTAAATATTTTCTGCTGGGAAAATACCTTCTACTGCTTTCTCAACACACTCTTTAGGCGCCGCAGATACTATATGCATACTGAAACTGTACTTATCAACTCCTTCAGCCAGGATATTTATTAATTCGGGAACCCCTTTTTTAAGCTCGACCTCTTTTCCTGCTTCATAAAGAAGATCTTTACTTACTTTTCCGACATAATCAGAATCCCGGATTATTAGATGTGCGAGTTCTCCTCCAAGCTGTACGATATTTCTGCGTTTTATTTCTTCGATCTTCTGATCAAATTGTTCAGCAGATATTCCCAGCTTTTCGCTTAATATATACCCTACATCTCCCGTAGACAGTGTTTTGTCAAAATCAGAGACAAAGAGAATTTTTTTCTTCATTTCGAACGTACTCCTTTTCTTATCCAAAGTATATTATATGGTCATAAGAGTATAATACTTTAACATTTTCAGAAATAATTGTCAATAAAGGGTTTCGGGGAACAAGGGTAACCGATGGCGGGAATAAAGTTGAACATCAGGGATGCCAAACACTGCCCCTGATCTCTACCGAAAGTATGTTTCATTTCCTTAACCCCGTCGGCCCATATTTATACCGTAAATTGTGTAATCATATAGATTTCACCCTGAATGGGCAGTGTTTGAGAGCTGAAATTAAGCTGCTCCTGCGATATATCTTATTCCAATCGAATAGTACTGTGTCATTTTGCTGAACGGCATCGAGGGGGCAAACGATAGAGCGTATTTTGAAAGACAGGCGAGACTATCCCGTGCAAATTCTTCTATATAGGCATCAGGGTTTTCAGCTCCGTGTGTTTTTAAAAAGAAGTAAAATAATCTATATGTTGGGCTTGCCCCTTTTAGCATTAAATCTTCAGCGGTAATATCTCTTCCCGCAAGAAGCATACCATATAGGCTAAATCGCATTTTTCATCTCTCTTCTTTCTTTAGCTCTCTATCGTATTTCCCCCCTAAAATTAGAACACTTGTATCAACCTTCATAAATTTTACGCCTTTAGGTGCCTGCTTTCTTAATCTACTTATATCCTCCGCGCTTAATTCAGTTGACACTTGAACAATTGTCCTCCCCGGAGGGTGTTCACTATGTTTTAACATGTTCATAATAGCTTCAATATCTTTCGTGTTGCATTTTTCAAGGTTACATATATCGCCTAGTGCAATATACCGGCTTTCATCTTCAAAAATGCGTCCTGTTATGTCTTTTTCAGCTTCCTTATTTCTGAACAGGCTCTCGTCTACAATTACTCTTGTTTTTCTTTGATGTATATTTATAAAAAGACTGTCTCCTTGACGCAGTTTTTTTACAAGTTCAACATGTGCCTTTTCTGCCCTTGGTAATACTTCCGTTATTTCGCGTTTAGATTCCTGAATTTCGTTTGTACTAGAACCCTTGTCTGCCTGTTTGATAAATTCAGCTGCATAAGTATCTACTGTCATACGGGATTCTTCCGGATATACGTGCTCAAGCTTAAGTAAACAGTCTTTGTATTCAAGTTCTCGTCCATTTTTCTTTGCATAAACCGCCTTCTCTTTGTAAAGTCTCACAAGTTCGGGAATCCATTTTTTATTGTCAAATCTCGAGTTAAACAAATATTCTACAAGTTCTATCTTTTCCTCTAAATCAGAAAAACCATTCAATCCCGACAACCGTACCGTTATAGCTTCTTCCTCAATCTGATCTAGATCTATCGAATAACTTTTGAATAATGGCAAAAGTCCCACCTTTTCCAGATCTCTTTTAACTGTATGAGGCCGTAGCGCCGCTCTATAAACTTTTGTTAAAAACCATGCAACGTAATGCGGGTCCCGGCGCGTATCTTTAACATATTTATGAAGTCTAACTTCTGAAAAGAGCGCTCCTGAATCTGAGGGCACAAAAAGTGTATCTTCCAATGCCCTAAACATCTCATCTTCAATATCCTTCGTTGGTAAACCCTTAGACCTTCTTTGATAGGACTTTAGCACCAATGTTACAAACTGCTTACTCAAAAATTCTTTGGCTTTTTTGCGCGCTGAAATATTCCCTTCTAGCACGCTTGTTAACTTATCTAT
Source organism: Candidatus Aadella gelida (assembly GCA_030765205.1). Taxonomy (GTDB): domain Bacteria; phylum Omnitrophota; class Gorgyraeia; order Tantalellales; family Tantalellaceae; genus Aadella; species Aadella gelida. The sequence continues at coordinate 15,846 of JAVCDB010000102.1, forward strand.
CTCTTCCGTTATTTCTATCGGCAGTTTTTCTTCCTCGAGTAAAACTGCCAAAGTATCGGCTTTGGTTTCAATAAGTTTCTCCAAAATTTTTATCTCTAGATGTAAGTACTGATTCCGCTTGATAATGCCCTGCCAATAAGATGATTCTGAAAACATGCCTGAAGAATCTCTCATAAATCTAGACACAAAAACCGAGACTCATCCTGAGTACAGTGCCTTATTCTCAGTTCTGGCAACCAATTTAAGCCCATTTCGACACATCATCAGCGGTTCACTCGCGTTCGTCTCCTCGATACTTACCTGACGTATTAATTACGCCTTTTACCTTAACGCTCACTACAAAGGCTCTTTACCAATGCAGCTTAAGGCGGTTTGAAATCATCACCTGTATGACGACTTCGAGGGGCCTTCCCTCATCTTCTCTGCAGCTTCGTGACACACGCACCATTTGGGCACCAATATGATTGTCATTAAAAAGATGAATACGTTCCATACATGTCCTCATTATCCTCATATGTTAATGTAATTTCCAGACCATAGCTATTAGCTATTTTCTTTAATGTTTTAAATGAAAAATTTATACTTCCTCTTTCTATTAGTGAAATAGTTTGCTGTGATATTCCTATTTCCCTGGAAGCTTTTCCCTGAGTCCATCCTTTTTTCTTTCTTGCCTCTTTTAGAATATTGCTAATTTCTATTATTTTACCATCTCTTGTTTTTTTAGCAGGCTTCCGAACCCTTATCTTTTCCTTATTTATATTTTTAACAGCCACACGATAAACTTCATCCCAAAAATTTATTCTGGTATCACTCCATTTATTTTGTCTCATCTTTTTTTTTATAGAAATCCAATTTTTACAAAATTGAATAATATTTATATATTCCTTAAAAACCATTTTAGGATCATTGGCTCTCGACAAAAGTAATGCAGAATATTCAATAAATCTACTGTCAGAACTATCCTGCAATATTTTCTTTATCTTAGTTATAGGCACATTTTTATCCCAAAAGATATTTTCCATCACTATATCTCACCGACTATTTCTTCTAAAATAATCTTATCAATTTCTTTTTTAAAGTGTTTATCCATTTCTCTATAATCAGGATTATGTGGCGTAATTATGTCCAAGAGGCCTACCTTGATCATCATCCTATCATACCTACGATACCACACAATAATACTTTCCTTTTCTGTTTGTTTGCAATTTTTACTCACAAAATCAGATAAAGGTAAATAAGTTGTAGATAAATAATACAAATCAAAGAAGTCTTTAGCTTCCTGTCTCCCTCCATAAAACACATCCCTACCCACATCATCTTTTCTAACAAACCCACCACATGTCGTATATACCTTTCTAAGATATATATCACTTAATGACAATATCGAAACACCTTCCACTCTTTTAGTTGATTCAAGTAAAGCATAAACATCTTCTATAAAATCTAGTCGTAATGATATCTTTGTTCCCTTTACGGGAATTGAATAAACCAACATCTTTGCAAATTTTTCATCAGATTGAGATTCCACTAAGGATATTTCTACCTCCAATTTGTCTTCAAGATATTTTATTATCCTCTTGATCTCTCTTTCATTAAAATCGTCTGTAAAAAAATCTAAATCAAAAGATCCTCTGTGCTGAAAATATATTAAGGACAACGCAGTACCCCCAGCTAGATAGCAACTATCTATTTGGCCATTCAACAATCTTAGCACTTCTCCCTGTAATTCTAACATCTCATTCATCTTGTACAAATTATACATCATATAATTTAAATTTGCAAGCTTTTTACGTCTATTTTTAGTATTTTTTATTAAAAAAGCAACTTTAAGATGTATTTTGTTAATAAATAGTTAGATTTGCGGCTTATATACATGGTTGATAACGCTACCCTTTTTGGGCACCTTCAGCTATAGTATTTGACATTGTTCACGAATACTGTACTTTGAATCTTTCTTCTCCAGCATCTTTATCTTCTCTTCCTTCATCAGAGACCTAGTTTTTTTTTTAAGCCATTCGTTTTCCATCTCGATCTTTCCGATTTTTTGATACAATTCATCTACCATCTTCTCGTGCGTCTCGTTTTTCTTTCTTTTTTCACGCTTGCCCTCAAAAAGCTCACCGGAA
>JAVCDB010000112.1 GCA_030765205.1 Candidatus Aadella gelida
CGAGGCTTTTATAACTGGTGAGGCACGTTGGTATATTCTATAACTCTATCTCTGATTTGCCAGCTTATAATACATACAAATCTAGCAAAATCCGGCCAAATAGAGATACATTTCTATGTAATATTGTCCTTTTTGTCCGGTCATTGGGTATGCGATTTGAGCTAACTTTATGTATATAAACGAGTTAGGTTGTGTCCAGGGTGGTTAGGTGGACATTCGCCTAATTAACAATATTCATAGAGAAATAAAACAAAAAGCCCCGGTTGTTTAAATACAACTGGGGCTTTTATACGCACTTAATTTTCTCTACTTACGCTATCGTTTGTGGATGCCTTGGTGAGGTCAATATTCTCGCCGCACCCCACGCTATTAAGAAAGTTAAGAAGACTCCTGCCAATCCGGCTAAGGATGTAGATACCGCTTCATTCCCGATCCAGGAAACAGAATAATCTGTTAAAGGACTCACAAAAGACGGAGCGGATTCATGAAAAAATTGATACTTTGCTGCCACCCATTCCAATCCATCAGGAAATCCGCTTGCAAAGGGACTTAGCATCATAGCAATGATACCGGATGCGACCAGCGGCACAGTAACGGATCTTCTCGGTGAAGTCTTTATCGGTTCGGATGCCAGCGCGAAACATACTGCTACTGTGATCAAACCTTCACCTATTCCTATTATAGCGTGCGTACCCAGCATTGCCCCGACAACTTTTGGGAACGCAATTGCTCCCGAAATACCCAATTCGAGGCTGCACGCCAAAGCAGCCAGCATAACTGATACCCACGCCGTAACCCCAAGACCTATCGCGTACCCCGATGACTTAGCGGAGAACTTTTTGACAAGATATGCATTTATTAAACCTCCAATACCTGCTCCAATAATTGCCATATTTAAAATATTCGCTCCCAATACAGTAAACCCCCCATCGGAAAAAACCAGGCATTGTATTGTAACAACAAGCGCCATTGCCAATACCCCGAACGGCATACCTAAAAGCGCTACCGCCATTACACCTCCCAACAAGTGTCCTGATGTACCGCTTGAGATCGGAAAGTTCATCATCTGTCCCGCGAAAATAAGCGCTGTAATAGCTCCAAATTTAGCGGCAGTTGGTTTATTTTTAGCCCTTGATGCCGTAAAGGCCGCCAAGAGCACTCCCAAAGCGCTTAGCACGGCTGTTACCGGACAAACACCGCCATGTAACATAGAATTTGGAATATGCATTTTTACCTCCCTTTTAATCTTATGTTTGCTTAAAAATCTACCTGTCCTCTTACCCCATACACAAATATGGTATCACTATCTTTACCCGAAGCTGTTCCCCCACCCAAGGGTTCCCAGATAACCTGCATATCCGGTGTTAAGGTGAGATGCTCGTTTACCTTAAAAGAGTAATATGCCTCAAGGTGTGTTTCGGCTTCGTCAAATTCATTTACATCTTTATATTCTTCGCCTGGAATCGCCTGGCCAACAGCAACAGCTACTACATCTTCTTCCCTGTTCCAATAACGGCCGGTTATTTGCCCGCCAAAAGACCAATCATAACCAAGATCGCTTTTTGTTGAATCTGCCCAACCAAAGCGGCCGAAAATACCATATACATCTGTTATCATCTGATCACAACTTAAGCCCCAACCAATATTCCCTCTTTCAAAATCATCTGCGTCTTTTACTTTTGCGTGAGACGCTCCGTTATACCAGAAATACATCCGGTAATTCCCCTTCCACATTTCCTCATCATAGTTAAAAGCTTTAGCCGGCATAAAGTTTAACTGCGCGGCAATAAAAGGGTTATCAAAAAGGTTTTCCCAATCCCCTTTTTCATCCATATAAACAGCTTCAATCTCTATACAGTTCACTTCCTCAGGGGCGATATAAATACATCCACCGAAAGCATTATCATCAGGCCAATCTATGACAGCTGAGTTACGGAAAATATGTCCCAAGAACTGCGAGCATTCATCATTTACGTATTCGTTAGTATCGATATAGCAAGTAGCGTCAATTTTTCCTACTGTTATCGCAACCTGATTATCAAAGAGATAGTGTTCATACCATGCTTCTGTTATATCAACATGTGCATTTGATTCCCCAGCATCCCTATTAACATTACTAAAAACACTAAGTTCACTCTCTACTGTGTCGCCCTGGCCTGCCTCCATATGAATAAAGGCCATGCTATAATCGTCAAACGTTTTAGCAACCTCTAGATCAATTGAATATGATCCATCAAATCTTGAATCTTCCCCATCGGTAGCAGAAGCATTATTAGCATTGGGCGTCCCTTGCCCCACCATCGTTATGCCAGCACCTATCTCCAATCCTCCGGGTATCCCCTCAAGCAAACTTATTTTCCTCTTCATGTGAGTGGATACAGCTTCAGCCGCCAATTCATTTATCCTACCCTCATTTTGTTCCTTCATGTTCTTTTCAAGTTCTTCGATCCTGTCACCTTGCATTTCAATCAAACGTTTCATTTGTTTTAGCTCGTTTAAAAGCTCTTCATTTGAAGGCACATCCGCCCCGAACGCTGGACCCACAAAACAAAAACATACAAACGCCCCAAAGGTTATACCTCCGATTACTTTTTTTAACCTCATGTCTCTTCCCTCCCTTTTTTAGTTATTAATGTCACTTTTCCTTCTTCACCATATTGTTATTTTCAAGAAAATAAATATCGGTGCATAACTCTTTAAGAAATGCTTTATCATGTGACGCGATCAATAATGAGTGATCGCTATTTTTTAAGTAGTTCGTAATTTTTTTTATCACGGTATCATCTATGCTTGCCGTAGGTTCGTCTAAAATAAGAACTTCAGGAGCCATAGCAAGTACACCTGCTAAAGAAACCAGCCGCTTCTGGCCCCATGAGAGTTTAGTCGTTATCCTCTTAAGTAAATGATCTATCCCCAGCTCTTTTGTGAGATCATTTGTTATCTTCACTACGTCTTCGATCCCAAAACCGAGATTTAGCGGTCCGAAAGCTATATCCTCTTCAACCGTAGGACAAAAAACCTGATCGTCAGGATCCTGAAAAAGATAACCCATCTTTTTTCGAACAAGAGTAAAATCTTTTTCGTCAGCACATAAATCTTCAAACAAAAATACATTTCCTGATTGAGGAAAAGCCAGACCCATAATAATTGAAAAAAGTGTCGTTTTACCGCTGCCATTGAATCCGACAATCCCTATTCTCTGCCCTTTTTTTAATGAAAAATTCAGGTTCTCAAAAACTTTAATGTCTTCTGAATATTCGTAACACATATTTTCAAGTTTAATTATTTCCATATCACAAACCTCGCTAAAATCGTAATTACCATGAATACACCAAACAGAACGTCAACTCTATGAAGATAAAAATGTCTTAACATCGGAAAATCCCCGCGAAACCCTCTCAGTGTTAATGCCTGATATACCCTTTCGGACCTTTCATAGCTATTAACAAAAAGCATACCCGCCATGTAAGCATATGTTTTCAGTGTATTAACATTTGTTCCGGGATGAAATGATCTTACCTTTACCGTGTTTTTTAGCCGGTCATATTCCTCATGTATTACACTTAGGTAACGATACATAAACATACATAGATACACCAGTTTTCGTGGAAATTTAAGATGAAAAAGCGCGTGAGCAAGTTTAAACACATCTGTCGTTCCGATAAGCGCTATTGTAAAAAGCAAAATCGCGTTCGCTTTCAGGGTTATGGTCAGAGTGTACATGACTCCTTCAGCACTGAAACTAAAACCCCAAAGAGTAAAAAGCGTTTTACCATCACTACTGTCTCGTTGTTTAAAAAATACTTCTTGTAACTTATGACAAAACTTGCAGTTATATTAAAAAAGACTTTTTTCGACTTGAAATCGATTTTATACTATGACCATTCCAGTAATCTA
>JAVCDB010000093.1 GCA_030765205.1 Candidatus Aadella gelida
GATTTTTGTGGGTCGTTTAGCTCAGATCAGGTGGGGACAAGTTGCCGGAATTAGTGGGGACGAGTTACCGGAATTGCTGGGGACAAGATGCCGGAATAGGTGGGGACGAGTGTCCGGAATACGCACTACTTACTGGAATTATCTTTCTTCTTGTTCTGGGTTTTAACGGGGCAATATGTTTATATCATAATCGCCACCATTATCCTGTAGTATTCAACTTAGAGACAGAAGAAGAGTATTTATCTAAATGGGTTACAAATTATCCAATGGCAAAATATGTTAACCAAAACCTCCCTATCGGGGCTAAAATTCTTGGAGTAGGAATATACAAGCCTTATTATTTTAAGAGGTGGGTGGTTAGGGATGGGGTTTTAGATATATGGGAAGGTTATCGCTCTAAGTATACAACTGAAAAATCAATGCAAGCCTACCTCAAGTCACAAGATTTCAGCTATGTGATTTATAAAGAAATAAATGGTAAAAAACCTGATGATAGTATAAATCGAATAATAGGGGGAAAAGAAGCTATTTTTTCCTATGGTCCAGTTCAAAATATTGAAAAACCACAAAAAGAGATTTTTTTTCTCTATAAGCTTTAATTTCCTCGCGATGCTGACCACTAATGACGTCTAGTGACTATTGCATATCTATCTTGACACCTTATAGAATCTCTAGTAAAATACACAAGTACAAGACTATTTAAGGAATTAAGTAACTTAGGGAGAGTGAAAGAACATGGAGATTAATGCTAACGAAGTTTATACTCCTGCCGAAGCTCAGAAGCTTTTAAAGGTAAGTCCATCTACTATTACGCGGCTTATTAGAAAGGGCATAATTAGGGCGGCTAGAGTTGGTAAGCAATATCGTATTTTGGGTAAAGAACTTTTAAGAGTTGTTTCACCAGAGTTAGAAGATACTGTAGGAAAAGCATATAATAAGGCTCGTAACTGGGTTCATGATGGCGTAGATGAGACATAATATTAATATAAGGAGATTTTTGTTATGAAAGATATTTTTAAGGGAAAAGTTGTTCTTGTAACGGGTGGTACTGGGTCTTTTGGTAAAAAATTTATCTCAAGACTTGTAGATAAACATGAACCAAAGAAGGTGATTGTTTTCTCAAGAGATGAAATGAAGCAATACGAAATGCGTAAAAAGTTTAACCATCCGTGTATACGCTATTTAATAGGTGATGTTAGAGATGTTGAAAGACTTCATAGAGCTTTTCATAATGTAGACATCGTTGTGCATGCTGCTGCTATAAAAATAGTTCCAACAGCTGAATATAACCCATTTGAAGCCATAAAAACGAATGTTATAGGAGCTGAGAACGTTATAAATATGGCGATAGACAATAACATTGATAGGGTTTTAGCTTTAAGTACAGATAAGGCGGCTAATCCTATAAATCTTTATGGAGCTACAAAACTTTGTTCTGAGAAGATGTTTCTAGCGGCTAACAACTATTCTCCAGAAGGTACAATTTTTAGCGTTGTAAGATACGGAAACGTTGTAGGTTCACGCGGAAGTGTTATACCTTTTTTCAACGAATGTAAGGCTAAAGGAGTTGTTCCTATAACACATGAAGGTATGACTAGATTCTGGATAACTCTTGATCAAGGCGTTGATTTTGTTGTTAACAGCACCAATGATATGAACGGTGGAGAGATTTTCATACCTAAACTTCCTAGCATGAAAGTAACAGATCTTGCCAATGCAATTTGTCCAGAGTGTAAACAAGAAATTGTAGGTATTCGTCCAGGTGAAAAGCTTCACGAGACTATGGTTCCAGCCGATGATGGTATTTACACATACGAATATGAAGAGAGATATGTAACATATCCCGATGTAATTTGCCATGAAAGAAAGATTATCCCAGGAGGCAAAAAGCTGGAACTCGACTTTGATGGGTACAGAAGTGATAACAATGATCAGTGGCTTTCTGTAGATGAACTTAAAAAAATGGCTGAAAACGCATAATTTAGCATTGTAGTATGGAGGGGGGAATATGAAAATAATACCGTATGGTAAACAGTCTATAGATGAAAGAGACATAGCAGAAGTTGTAAAGGTTCTAAGAACCGATTGGATAACACAAGGACCTGTTGTTGAGAAGTTTGAAAAAGCGTTAGCTGCTTATTGTGGATCAAAATATGCCGTTGCAGTATCTAATGGTACAACTGCTCTACATCTTGCTTGTTTAGCCGCTGGTTTAACTAAAGGCGACGAGGCAATAACAACTCCTATTACCTTTTTAGCAACGCCTAATTCTGTTCTATATGCTGGAGCCAAACCAGTATTTGCTGATATTGATTATGATTCAGTAAATTTAACAGCAAATTCTATCGAAAAAAGACTCACCAAAAAGACAAAAGCTATTTTACCTGTACATTTTGCAGGTCTTTCCTGTGATATGGCAGAGATAGGTAAACTTGCTAAGAAAAATAAACTTAAAGTTATAGAGGATGCATGCCATTCTTTGGGTAGCCAGTATTCTGTAGATGGTAAGTGGTATAAGGTTGGTTCTTGTGAGCACTCAGACATGACAGTATTTAGCTTTCATCCTGTAAAGCATATTACTTCCGGTGAGGGTGGAGCAATAACAACGAATGATAAAAAAATATATGAAAAGTTGAAAATGCTTAGATCTCATGGTGTTGTCAAAACCTCTCAAATGGCTAAAAGCAAAGGTTCTTGGTATTATGAAATGAGAGATCTTGGATTTAATTACCGACTAACGGATTTTCAGTGTGCATTGGCATTGTCTCAACTTAAAAAGATTCATACATTTTTAGCTAGAAGGCGTGCAATAGCTAACATGTATGATAAAGCGTTCGCAAATGTTGTAGGGGTCGAGATTCCAGTATATGGCGAAGAAAAACAACACGCGTATCATTTGTATCTATTAAAGATAGATTTTATGGGTTTAGGTATAACAAAGAAAAAATTCTTTGAAAGATTAAAAGACAAGGATATTTTTTGCCAGATGCACTATGTGCCGATCTATAAACAACCTTATTATGCTGATAAAATGAAAACAGCATCAAAAAAATGTCCAAATAGTGAAAAGTACTATGAAAGAGCAGTTTCTATACCAATATATCCAAAGATGACTGATGGTGACGTTCAAAGAGTTTCGAGGGAAATAATTAACTTGTTACAGAAGGGATCTAAGGGGTGAAAATAATGAATACAGGTATAATCATTCAGGCAAGAACAGGGTCTACTAGATTACCAGGGAAAATACTGAAGTATTTACCTTATGACAGCGAAATTACTGTTTTGCAGCAGGTTATTAGGAGGTGTAAGTGTGTTAGCGGCGTTTCAGTTATTGTTGCGACCACTACCAGTATTGAAGATGATATAGTAGAAAAAATAGCAAAGGCAGAAGGGGTAAATGTTTTTCGTGGAAGCGAAGATGATGTTTTGTCCAGATATTACGAAGCAGCTGTGTTAAATAAATTAGATCGCGTGATAAGGGTTACATCTGACTGTCCTTGTATTGATCCAGGGGTTATCGAAAACTTGATAGAAGAACAAAACAACATAAAGGCTGATTATGTTTCAAATGTTCTAGAGAGAACTTATCCTCAGGGGTTAGATGCTGAGATATTTAATTTTGATGTGTTAGAAAAAGCTCACAAAATGGCGACAAATATGTCTGAAAGGGAACATGTTACATTATATATATATGAAAACAAAGATCTATTTAATGTTGTTAATGTAAAAGCACCAGTCTCTTGCATGCGGCCGGATATTAGGATAACCCTTGATACTGAAGAAGATTATACTCTGTTAAGTGTTTTATATGACTACTTGTTCAATGCAGATAAAATGTTTTCTACAAAAGATATTGTTAAGGTATTTGATGAAAAACCATATTTGATGAACATAAATAAGAAAATTGTTCAAAAAACTGTTTGTGATGATCTGAAAGGTGAGATAGTAGAGGCCATAAAGGTTTTAGATCTTCAGGAGCTTAACAGGGCAAGTGAGATTCTTAGAAAAATATGAAAGTAATTATTATTACAGAAGCCGGACCATCTATAGGATTCGGACATTTAGCAAGATGTAGCGCAATATACGAAGCATTTAAGGAAGTTGTTTCGAATGTGAGCATTGTCCTGCTAGAAGGGTCTTTTGAGCAGGCAATTAATGTGTTTAAGGGTGTTAATCTTGTTGATGGACAGAATGATAGAGAAAGAGTCTTAAATAGTATTGATAAAGAAGATGTTATTCTAATAGACTCCTATTTGTGTGGGGTGGAATTCTATGGAAAAGTATATAGAAGAGCCGGTCTTTTAGTATCAATCGATGATTTTTGTAGGATAGGGTATCCTGGGGGGATAGTATTAAATGGATTGATTTATGCCGACATTTTGGACTATCCAACCGAGAAAGATGTGAAATACTTGTTGGGGAAGCAATATGTACTTCTTCGAAAAGCATTCTGGGTAACAGGAAGACGACATTTTAACAAAGAAATTCAAAATGTTCTCCTGACATTTGGAGGTAGTTCTGCTGTGAACAATCTAATGAAAGACATGATTGATATGTTGCTTGAAATGTACAGTTTTAACATACATGCTGTCTCAAATGGGCCAAGTTTTGGTGATGTAAAATCTGATGGTAGATTGAAAGTGTCAAGTGGACTGAATGCCGGTGATATGAAAACGGCAATGGAGAATTGTGATCTTTGCATATCAGGTGGAGGTACCACAATACATGAGTTGGCGGTTACGGGCACACCTACCATTGGCATATGCTTTTCCGATAATCAAGAAATGCATTTAAGGGAATGGAAAAAGGCCGGTTTCGTATATGATATTGGCTGGTTTAATAGTAAAGATATTTTAAACAAGGTTAAAATAGTTCTTGAGAAAATGGATGAATCTGTGCGCATAAAAGTTTCTAATAAAGGAAAAGAGCTCATTGATGGCTTGGGTGCAAGAAGAGTTGTTGAAGAAGTTGTTAAATGTCATGGAGGTATCTAATGAAAGGCAGCAAGAGAAAGAAATGTTATATTATCGCGGAGGCGGGAAGCAATCATGACGGCAGTTTGAAGCAAGCACTTACACTTATTGATGTTGCCGCTGAAGCTGGTGCCGACGCTGTTAAATTTCAAATCTTTAGAGCAAAGACGATGTATCCTAAGAAAGAAATTAAAGTAAAATACTTAAAAGATGTGGGTGTGGAAAAGAATTTGTATGATATTATCAAGGAAATGGAAGTTCCGTATGAATGGTTAGCTGCGTTACATAAACATGCCGTAAATTGTGGAATTGATTTTATGGCAACACCTTTTGATTTAGAGTCTGTGGATAAGATGGATAAGTACGTTGATGTCTACAAAATAGCTTCTTATGAATCTCTGTATGGTGATTTAATTGCAAAGGTTCTTTCTATGGGTAAACCGGTGCTTATTTCTACTGGAGCTTGTAAAGATGAAGAAATAGAGCAGTTGATCAATCGCTTTTCTGCTGACCTTGAAAGGATCACCTTGCTTCACTGTGTTGCTAAATACCCTACACCGCTTGGTAGAGCAAACCTTAATAGAATTGTATATTTATCACAGAAATATAATGTAAATGTAGGGTACTCAGATCATACAAAACATCCATTCGCTGCACCCGTTGCGGCAAATATCCTAGGGGCTACTGTAATTGAGAAACACTTTACGATAAATAAAAAACTTCCAGGGCCTGACCATATGTTTGCGGCTGATCCAGAAGAGCTGAAGCTGATGGTTGAGATGGTAAGAGCATGCGAGAAAACATCAAGAAAGAAGCTAGTTAAAGGAGTTACTTCGTGTGAAGAAGAACTGTACTTTTATAAGAGATGTTTATATCTAAAAAATGGTCTAAAAAAAGGGGATAAAATTAGAAAGAAGGATCTTAAAATACTGCGAAATGTTGGAGAAAAGGTGGATTATTTTAATCCACTTGAAATCGATAAAGTGATAGGTAAGATTTTAAAGGTTTCAAAAAAGATAGATGATATTTTAAAGAGAGGAGATCTTCTATGAAGAAGTGTAAAGGAAAAACAGTTTTTAAGGCTAAAGGGGGAAGGTTGGTAGATTGTGAAAAGTGTGGGTATATACATGTTCTCCCTATGTATACGGAAGCAGAACTAGAGGAATTTTACAAGCATGAGTTTAGCGAAAGTACCCCTAGTCCGAATTGGAAAGATAAAGTTCAAAATATCTGTAAATGGAAAAAGGGTGGGACTGTTCTTGATATTGGATGCTGGGAAGGCACACAATTGGAATATTTTATTAAGAAAAAAGGCTGGAAATGTACTGGCATAGAGCTTAACAAAAAGGCTGCTAGAAAAGCCAGAAGGAAAGGCATTGAAGTTCAGGAGATGTCGGTACGCGAATTTTTTGAGAAGTTCAAAGGGAGAAAATGGGATGTTATAAATGTCGCATATGTACTAGAGCATATTATTGATCCATATTCATTTATGGTATCCCTAAAAGATCACCTCAAGAAGGGTGGTATAGCGATAATAGAAGTGCCAAATGAGTTTAATCCATTTCAGCTGGCCTATTTAAAGAAACATAAAGTAGAACCTTATTGGGTTTCTTTACCAACACACTTGAATTATTTCAACAAGGAAGGAATAGAAAAACTTGTTAAAAAAGCTGGATGGAAGGTAGCGCATGGTGAAATGAGCTTTCCTATGGAGATGTTTCTCTTGATGGGGGATGATTATAGAAAGAAACCTGTTATGGGTAAAACATGTTATAAGAAGTTACTTAAAATGCAGGATACATTAAGAACGTTCGATGAAGGACTGGTCTCAAAGTTCCATTCTTCATTATTTTCTGCGGGTATAGGACGAAGTACAATGCTTTATTTGAAGAAGAAATAATATTGTGAGGATACAAATATGCGCATAGTTATATTTTCAGACATTCATGGAAACAGTTATTCTTTTAAAGAGATAATGAGGTCTATTTCTGCAGAAAGTGCTGATGTAAAGGTTTTTTGTGGGGATATTTGTGGATATTACTATGGTCAGAATGAAATAATTGACATTTTAAGGAAAGAAAAAGATCTTTTATCAGTTAAGGGAAATCACGACGACTTATTTGTTAAATCTATGGTAGATGAAAAGCTTAGAGAGGAGTGTGTAAAAAAGTTTGGAAGGTCCTATGAGATATTACCAAAAGAGATCTCAAAAGAAAATCTAGAGTTTCTTGGAAAACTTCCAGAAAAAGCAGAGATTTCGGAATGCAGTCTACTTGTTTGCCACGGTAGTCCTTGGAATGTGTTAGATGGATATGTTTATCCCGATGATGCTATTGATAAATTTAGTGGGGTAAAGTACAGGTACATAGCATTAGGACACACACATTATCCTATGTACAGAGAAGTGGGTGAGGTTAAGGTTGTAAACCCTGGGTCCTGTGGGCAACCACGTGATTACAATGTTCCGAGTTATATGGTTATTGATACTGACAAGGAGAGTTATGAGATCAAACGATGCTGCTATGATATTGAACCGTTGAAAAAAGAAATCAAGATGCATGAGGAAGTGAATGCATATTTGTTCGAGGTTTTGGAAAGGAGTCAAAAATGAAAAGAGCTATATTTGTTACAGCTATTGGCGGTGATATAGGACAAAGCGTTCTAAGGTGTTTGAGGGGAAAATACCCAGAAAGTGATTTGTATGGCAGCGACATGGACCCTTTTGCAGCTTCTCGAGATGAAGTTAAAAAGTTTTATTTATCGCCATCACCGCAAAATTCAAAGTATGCTAATTTTGTAAAAACTGTAGTTCTTGAGAATAATATAGATTATTTTTTACCTATCGCAGAAAGTGAAATAATTTGGTTTGAAAAGAACAAAAGATTATTTGATAACGATGGGGTTAAGATTCTCATTAACTCTTCCCAGATAGTAGATACATTTTCAGATAAGTTTATAGCAGCGCAATTTTTTAAAGAAAACAACATTAAACATCCCAGAACGTTTCTTGCTGAAAAATATAATAGTGAGCTCGATTATCCCTACATTTTAAAAAAACGCTTAGGCTACGGGGGAAAGGGCTTGATAAAAGTAGATAAAAGGGGGTCTTATGATCTTTCGGATGAAAAGTTTAAAGATTGTGTTGTTCAGGAATATGTTTCAGATGAGTGGCCGGAATATACCGTTGCGGTTTTTTCGGATGGTAAAAACACTGTGAGTATATCGTTTAAGAGGCAGCTTGGCTATGGAAGTCTTACCAAAATTGCGGAACTAATAAATGATATAGAGCTTGAAACAATAGCTACGGATATAGCGAGGCTTGTTGGACTTAAAGGTTCTATAAACTTACAGTTTAGAAAAACTAATGAAGGATATGTGCTGCTTGAAATTAATCCAAGACTTTCTAGTACAGTATATATAAGGCATAATTTTGGCTTTACAGACGTAAAATGGTGGATAGATATCTTAGAAGGAAAAGAGTTTTCTTATGTGCCTAAGTATGAATCGGGAGTGGGCGTTAGGCGGGTGGCAGAAGTTTTTTTTGAAATGAAGCCTTTTCAAGGTAGAACATAAAGAAATATAAGTTATTTATATGAAAAAGATTATCTTAATTGAAGACAAACTTGATTTTAACTTAATAAACGAGCACTACTCTGGAGAAGAGAAGGTTGTATTGCTAAATTATGACTTTGAAGACGAGCTTCGCCAAAGGGTAAATGAATATTCTACTATAAATGATTATGTAGATATGGATGATCTATTAGATCTTTTCTTAAGAGTGTTTCGTGACCTTGAGGGCTGGTACGACGAAAGCAATGTTAAAGAATTTCTTCGAGAGAAAAACGGTGTACATGAGAATATTGGACTTATACTAAATAAGACTGTGTCAGACGCGTATTTTATAGTTATCAACTATGTGTACTTAATAGACAGGATACTAGAGGTGGAAAAGGCCGATGGATTTGTGTGTGGAGACATTACGGATAGGAATGATCCCATAAGATTAGCCCACGTGCTAGAGACCCTATATTCACAATATTTAAATATAGAGGTTGTCCGATTAAAAGAGGATAAGAATAAAGCGGTTGTAGTCAGTAAAGACAGCCTTTCTTTTAAGACTAAATTAATGGAAATTGCCTCAAAATGTTCTTTTGTGCGAAAAGATATGCATAAGAGATCAGTACTTTTAGTAGGTGATTTCGAGAAGCTGGGGGAGTTGGTTAAGCCTTTGAAGAACCATGTAAATCTATATTTCCTCAGTGATGCTATAAACTTAAAACAATATATTTTTCTGCTGTGGAATGGCGGTAAATATTTGTCTAGAAAAACGGCCGGGGCTGTTAAGGAAAACCATGACACTGAAGGTTTTGATGTAGAAGATTTTTTGAGGTCTTTTGAGAATAATGTTGATATTTTAGTGAAGGGCATTAACGTTGCTCCTTTGATTGCTAAATACCTAAGTTGTAAGATTGGTGAGTTTAACGAAGATATTTTGTCTGAATACAGAAGATGCGAGAACGTTATTTCCAGGTTTAATAGGAACGACAAAGTTTTTTTAGATGAAGAAGTATCAATTAATTCCAGAATAATTACAATGCTAGCTAAGAAGAAGGGGCTAATTTCGGAAGTTATTGTTCATGGATATATAAATCACTCTATGGGTTTTTTGCCTAGTATTTGCAAAAGAATGCATGTGTGGAACCAGTGGCAGAAGACTGCAATAGGCGAGTTTGGTGGAGATATAACTAAAGTTGGCGTGTCAGGTTGTTTGAAATATGGTAAAGCTAAAAAAATAAAGCCAGAGATATTTGCTAAAAAGAAAAATGAGAAATTTATTATTCTTTTTGCTCCAACTGCTTTGAATAAAAGGCGAGCATTTAATATCTGGTATTACATGGACTATTTTAATTTGTTTTTTGATGAGGTTAGGAGGTTGTCTAGTGAGATGCCACTTGAGGTTCTTTTGAAATTTCACCCAGGAGATTCGAATAGTAGCAGGATAAGAAGGCTTATCAAAGAGAAGGAACTGTCAGACATTGTGGTGGAATTGCCAACCAAGGCAAATGCTTTCGATGCAATAAAGAAAGCAGATCTTTTGGTGTCTATGTATTCTACTATGATAGTAGATGCTTTGTATCTAAACAGACCTGTTGTTAATCTAGGGACGCCACAATATAAGATATTCGAAGATCTTGAGAGATTTAAGAGTGGCATGGTTTCGACAATTGAAAAACCAGAAGATTTGCATAGAAAAATATGTTCAGTTATGGCCGGCTCAGGTACGGCTATGTCGGAGAGTGAATATAGCTTGTTTGCTGAAAAGTTTATTAACATTTCTCCGGTTCATCCTGCACAAAAGATACTCGACCAGGATTTTTTAAAGACTTGATAAGGTGATGATTAAGATGAAGAATAAATTAATTGTTATAAGTAGATACATTGTTTTTTCTGTGTTTTTAGCTGTGTTATTGTGTGCCAATAACATGTGCTTGGCAGAGACCCCCGATGAAGTAGAAATCAGTTTTGTTTTTGTTGGACATATACGAGGTCCAGAGAACTTCACCATAAACAGTTTATTGCCATATTTTGTTAAAGATGTCAAAGAAGTTAAAAGTGATCTTGTGCTGTTAGGTGGAGATTCGATTTGTGGATATGTTACATCGTATGATGAGGCAGGGCTTGAAAAAGAATGGGATATGGTCGATGAATATTTAAATCAGATTGGAGTGCCAATTTATAGAGTAACGGGAAATCACGATTTGCACTCTAACGTTACAAAAATGGTGTTTAATAGAAGATATGGTCCGGAGTATTATTCTTTTGTTAAAAATGATGTCATGTTCATTGCTTTAAATAGTACGAAGTTATGTCCAGACGAGACATTGGATTGGGGGAATATTTGGAAGTCTGGAGCACACCTTCCCAATGAAGCTGAACTTCCGTCTGGTGAACAGTTGAAGTTTTTAAAGAATAGCCTTAAAGAGGCTAATAGGGACATGAAAATTAATAATATTGTAATTTTCATGGGTGGTCTTCTTTGGGGCATGCCTGAGACAAAAGACAAATGGTGGAGTGAAATCCATCCTATGTTGGTTTCGTCTGGAAAGGTAAAGCTTCTAATCTCTGGTGAAGCTGGAAACGATTCGGAAGATTCGTATCTCAAGAAAGACGATATTGTTTATTTGAGAAATGGATGGGGGATAACTAGTGAAAAAGACTTTTCTCTCAGAGGAACATACCTTCAAATAATTTTTCAAAAAGGAGAAAAGACCCCTGAAGTATATACACGGTTTATAAATCTCACGCCAGAATATTATCAATCCTTAATGGGGGCTCTTTCTGATGATACAGAAAACCAGCTTATTGGAAAAGCAAAGCTATCTCGTGGAGAAGGCATATCATCGCTCAATAAAGTGAGAATGATTGCGAGAGATTGGATTGATAGTAATGTAAGACTGTATAATCGCCAAAATAATATTCATATGGCACTTACTCTTCTTGGGATAGGATTAGTTTTGTTGGTTTTGACTGTTAAAGCTTTTGTTGGAGGGAGAAGGTAAAGTGAAGAACAAGATACTATTACCACTTTTGGCTTCTCTTTTAGCTCTTGCTGCAATGCCCGAGATAAGATACGCCTTTGGTGATATTAATTATCCTCCCCTTAATGGAACAGTTAGGCTTATATATTTGGCCTTATTAGGACTATCGTTTTTGTTTTTTGGTTGGTTTGTTCTTTTGGAGGCTAAGAGCGACGAGAATAGTATTACTCTTAAGAATAAGCTCATTTTTGCGCTTATCTTAGGAGTAATATTCATAATGGCAAAACCTGTTTTTTCCATTGATTTCCATTGCTATACAATGCAGGGTAGGGTTATGGGCATCTATCATACAAATCCATACCTTGTTCCATTAGATGCATTTCCAGATGATCCATTTGTAAAAGGCATTTTCTGGACGCATCGAGTAGCATTTTATGGTCCGGTGTGGATGCTTATTAGTGGGGCGATGACCTTTTTGGCGGGTAATTCTGTATTCTTAAACCTAGTAGCCCTAAAAACTCCCATATTAATAGGATATCTAATTTTAATATGGCAGGGGTATTCTCTGGCAGGGCGTATATGTCCTGAAAGGAAAAATTTAATAGCAAGTTTACTGGCATTCAATCCATTTATAATAACCCAGTATTTGATTGATGGTCATCATGATATTTTAATGTTCGCACTAGCTCTTTGGGCAGTGAACCTTATATATAGCAAGAAATATATAACCGGATATGTGATTTTTACGCTATCTGTACTTATAAAATATATGAGCGCGGCTATTGCACCATTTATTTTGTTTATACTTTATGTCCAGAGTGAGAGAAAATCTGATTTCTGGAAAAGATTTTTTATATTTGTTGGAGTATCAATTCTAGTAACTATCATAGCGTATCTTCCATTTATGCAAGACGGATTAAAGTTCTTTAAGAATTTTATGGGTCATAAACTATTTTTAGGAACGAAGGGAATGGATACTAACACTATTCCATTTGCAATTCTTATGGTTGTGGAGAAGATAGGATTCCTTAAAGGGATAGATATAACGGAACCACCCAAATATATAATTAACATTTTTCATTTATTGTTTTTGTTAAGTGTTTCTTTGATGTTTATAAAAGCATGGTTGGCTAAAGGAGAAATGACTAAAATTTTCTCATCTATTGCAGGTGTCTTTTTAGCGTATTTTACATTTGAAGCATTTTCATTTGGGGCGTGGTTTCTTATCTGGGTTATACCGTTTATTTTATTGTCTAGTATCAAGAAAGAGACCCTCCTTGTTTGGCTTATATCATTTGCAGGGGCTGTTTCTTTTTGGAAACGACTTTCATTTGTTCTTATAGGTTGTATGTTCGTTTATTTCATTGTTTTAGTAATTACTTCTAGAAAGAAGGAAGTTCAAATAGATGTTTAAACAGAAGAAAAGCATCATAAAACATATCTTTACGTATGCAAGTAGCCAGTATTTCTCGCAATTTGTTGGTTTTTTTACGGCTATTTTTATGCGCAGATTCCTTGGTCCATTTAATATGGGTGTATGGAATCTTTTAAAAATAGTTGCCGATTACGCAACATATACCCATTTGGGAACTACGAGTACCGTTTTTTATAAAGTTCCTTATCATAGGGGTAGAGGGGAGCTGGAAGAAGCGGATAACGTAAAGAATGTTGTATTTAGCTATTTAACGATTACTTCATTTATAGCTGGCATGGGTATAACTGCGTATGCGTTTATATTCAAATCAACCCTGCTTCCTCAGATGTTCTGGGGCCTTTTAGTTGTTGCGGTGCTTCTTTTATTTAGGCGGGTATATACCTACTATGTGATGCTTTTGAGGGCCAATAAAGATTTCACCGTTCTTAGTAAATCTATCATTTTTGATGCAATTGTAAATTTGACGCTTGTACTTGTCCTTATTAAAAACTTTCACTTGAAGGGCTTGTTTTTAACAGTTGTCCTTATGCCGATTTTGAATGTTCTTTTTATAAGAAGGCTCGTTAATTACGACATAAAATATAAATTCGATCTTAGGAAACTTGGTGGATATATTAAGTTTGGTTTTCCGCTCTTCATAACAAGCATTCTCGCAATGCTACTACAAAGCGTGGACAAAATTATGATCGCACGCTTTCTAGGCCTTGAAGCGCTTGGTTTTTATTCAGTGGCGCTTATGGCACGGGGGTATAGTGTAGGGCTTTCCAGAAACTTTAATGTTGTTATAACTCCACACTTTTTGGAGGATTTTGGAAAGACAAAAGACCTTAAAACAGCAGGTAAATATCTAAAAACTCCTGCCATTTTAATGTCGACTTGTATGGCTATGATTTTGGGATTTGTATATTTGTCAGCACCTGTATTTGTTGATGTAGTGCTTCCTAAATTTATTTCAGGTATACCAGCTTTAAAACTTTTGCTTATAGCTACGTTCTTTTATACAGCATCTCCTCAGTCAGACCATTTTCTTATAGCCTTAAATAAGCAGGCAAGATTAATTCCAATTACTTCTTTTGTTATTGTGTTAAACATTATAGGTAACTATATATTAATAAAAATGGGATACGGGATAACAGGGGTTGCTGCGGCAACTTCAATAGCTGCATTCGCTGCATTCAGTGTAACTTTGTTTTATGCAATGATGCACTTAGGTGGTATTTTAAATGCTTTAAAGTTTATGGGTAAAGTGGTGGTGCCACTTTTATATGCGACATTGGTCGTTATAGGGTTAGATAGGCTTATCATGTTTGATAATGTATGGGTTATGCTTTCAGCTAAGATAATAGCTTTTGGGTTCTTTTTTAGCCCATGGATATATAAAGTAAACAAAGCTACAGGGATTATAGCTATGGTTATAGGAGTGATTAAGGGCCTATTTAGAAAGAAAAGGGGAGAGGAAACAACCGATGAATGATCTTCATTTTTTCAAGGATATGCATATATCTAAGTCATTTAAGTTGGCTAGATTTTTAAATGCTGTTATGAGTTTCTTAGATAGCGCAAAGAAGAATAGACTTCTTTTTGGAACGTTTTTAAGCGCAATAATATTATTATCGATTGCTTTAACTAGAGTTGCAGCGTTTATTTCTGGTGGTGGGGTGTCTTTTCCTCTACTTTTAGTTGTTTTACAGGTTGTTTTTGTTTTGTTGAGTTATATTTCTTTTGGAATGGCTAAACGGATCTCTAAAAGATTTAGAAGTAAGCTTGATGTAGGGGTAAGGGATAGCTGGCTGTTTCTTGTCGCATTTAACGCATATATAATTTGTTTAGTCCCTGTAGGCGGAGTTTTCATTATATTGTCGTTTGTAGCGGCAGGACTATTAACATTATCGCTTTTAGCTTTTATAGGTTATTTATATGAAAAGAAAATTGCTGTCAAGAAACAACCCGATCTAGATATACCAGAAGATTTAGATGTAGATGAAGAGATTGACTTTGAGCTTCTTGAAAATACAGAAAGACGTAAAGTGCAGATTGAAGGTGATACTCGCGATGCAATTCTACTTGGTGCAGGAGAAGAAACTCGTATTGCAATAAAGGGGAGTGTTGAAAGAATAAAATTTGCAGTAGGCATTAGAGAATCGTTAAGAACAACTTCGCCAGAAAGTACTTTAATAAAGGTCTATGAAGAACGGGGAGAAAACTCAAGGCTATTATATTCAAAAGAGCTGGATCCTGTTACTGATCCTAATTCACGAGGGTGGATTGAGGTTGCGCTTGATGTTGAGGCAAATCCAGAAGAGGCTAAGAGAAATCTTTTAATTAAAGTTGAGAGTGACACAGAAGCTAGGAAAGAAAGTCCAGTTAAATACTGTTGTTTTTCTGGTCCCAGGGTGTCCGGTAAGAAGAATTCCAGGAAGGTTATATTAATTGTTCTTGATGCAGTAAGATACGATCAGTTGGGGTGTTATGGAAACAGTAAGAATATCACTCCTAATATAGATTCGTTGGCCTCTGATGGGGTGCTTTATGATAATGCTATAGTGCAAGGAGAGTGGACCTTACCATCGTTTATGTCTATGCTCTCAGGCCTTTACCCATCAGCTCACCATGTATATCATCACACAAGTTACCATACTTTGGATAAGAGGTTCCCAACGCTTACGCAGGTTCTAAGAAAAAATGGTTTTATAACTAGGAATTATTTTACCCACAAAAGACTTATGTCTCATTTTGGGTTTGCCAGAGGGTTTGATTCTCATATTTTCAGGCAGTGTGATAAAGAGTGGAATATAGCAACTGCTGATGATGTGACAGATAGGGCGCTTGATATGCTTTCATTTCATGCTGATGATGATTTGTTCCTGATGCTTCATTATTTTGATACTCACCAGCCGTGTGACCCGCCATCACCATATTCAGAGATGTTTGATAAGACATATGGCAAGAAGGTTAAAAAGAATGTAAGACAGACACTTATGGATAAAAAGGACGAAGCTTTTGATAGTAAAGACCTCGACAATCTAATCGCAAGATATAATGCGGAGATTTTTCGCGCTGATGCAAAGGTTGGAATGATAATAGATGAGCTTAAGAAGACGGGTCAGTATGATGATGCTATGATAATTGTTACCGCAGACCACGGGATGCTTTTAAATGATCATGGAAGTATGACCAAAATCACTTTGTTTGATGAAACAGTAAAAGTTCCTTTGGTGGTTAAGTATCCAGCATCTTTACCTTGTGAAAAGGGTGTTAAAGTTGAGGATACTATAGCTGAAGCTAATCTAGACCTAATGCCAACCATACTTGACTCTTATGGAATTGAAAAACCGGAGCACTTGCAAGGTAGGAGCCTTTGTGGGACCGAAAAACCAGAACTTTCGAAAGAAAAAAGTAAAGGTTATGCTATATCAGAATCTTTATTTGGAAATTCTTATACGGTTTCATTGAAAGACAAAGAGTATAGGTATATATTTAAGACAAATTTTGATATATCTAATTTTACAAATTATGCATCAAACAACACAGAAGAGGCAGTGTTTAAAACTGCGAAAGGATCTCCAGAGGCAAAAATAGAGGGTGCTGAAGCAGGCGAATTAATAAAAAAATATAGTCCTTTAGTTAAAGAACATATAGAGAATGTGCTAAAGGTGCATAATAATAAAAAGTAGGAGGAACACGTGATAGAACCGCATGGTGGAAAACTTATAGATAGGTGTTTGCCGAAAACGAAGGCTGAATCGCTTAAGAAATCAGATCTACCAAGGTTAGTATGTAATGTTGATACTGTTCTTGATATTGAGAAGATTGCTATAGGAGCGTACAGTCCTCTTAAAGGGTTTATGGGTAAGGACGATCTTTCAAGTGTAGTAACTAAAATGAGACTAACAGATGGAACTCCATGGACTATTCCTATATTTCTTCCGATAAACGAGAAAGAAGCTAAGAAATACTCTAAGGGCGATGAGATAATTATCCAGGATGAAACGGGAGATGATATAGCTCTAATGAAGATAAGTGAGATATACTCATTCCACAGAAAAAAATGGGCTAAAAATGTTTACGGAACAGACAGTACCCGTCATCCAGGAGTTAAACGTCTTTTTGATATGCATGGGAAACTTTTAGCGGGTGAAGTATGGATGATAGATAATCCTGCTCTTGCATTTGAGAAGTTTAATCTGTTTCCAGAGGAAACACGTAAAATAATAAAAGAAAGAGGGTGGAAGACGGTTTCTGGTTTTCAGACTAGAAATGCACCTCACAGAGCACATGAATATCTTCAGAAGCTAGCACTATCCTTAACAGACGGTGTTCTTATTCATCCTATTATAGGATGGAAAAAAGATGGGGATTTCCGTCCAGAAATAGTTATAAAATCTTATCAAACTTTAATTGATAAGTATTATCCGAAAAACTCTACAATATTTGCGGGGCTTGCTACTGCTATGAGATATGCCGGTCCACGAGAAGCAGTGTTTCATGCAATTATCAGGAAAAACTATGGGTGTACGCATTTTATTGTTGGAAGAGATCATGCTGGTGTGGGGGACTTCTATGATAAATATGATGCGCACAGAATTTTTGATAAGTTGCCAGATATTGGTGTTATACCACTCTTAATGAGGGGACCATATTTTTGCCGGAAATGTAATGAGATTGTATCCGATAAGATTTGTCCTCATCCAGAGAAGTGGCATAAACATATTAGTGGAACAATGGTAAGAGAGTCTCTTGCCAAAAATAAGCCATTACCCGAGTATGTAATGAGAAAAGAAGTGTTCACCGCTCTTAAAAGAGCTGGAAAGAACGGTTTTATTTAGAATAGAAACAGGAGGAGACAATAATGGCAAAGATAGTTGCTACGGTAAGTCCCGATACAGAAGATTTAATAGGGATAGATATTGGAAGAATTAATGGTTCGTTTGGCGATGCTGAAGGTATTACTGCGCTTGCTAAACGCATAATCGATGATATGGGAGTTCCAGCAATGCTTGACCTTCCAAGAACTCGCAAGAAACAAAGAACCAATTCTTACAATGATGAAGAACTTATAGAAATAGCTCAGAATGCCGGGATTAGCTATCTAGGGCTTTCTTATGTTTGTACTGGAGACGATGTAAGAGAAATAAGAGCAAAGATAACAGATCCTAAAATTAAGCTTATATCAAAGATAGAAGCTGCTGATGCTGAGAAAAACCTAGATGATATATTAGAAGCATCTGACGGTGTTATGATTGATAGAGGGGACTTAGCGAATGCTGTTGGTTTTGAGAAGCTTCCTCGTCTTCAAAAGAAGATCATAAGAAAGAGTAATCAGTACGGTAAAATGGTTATCGTTGCAACCGAGATGCTTATGTCTATGGTTGAAGATAAACAGCCTACTAAAGCAGAAGTTTTGGATATTGCTAATGCTGTATCATCTGGTGCTGACTATGTTATGCTCTCAGAAGAAACGGCTATTGGGAAGCATCCTAATCATGTTGTAAGTATCATGAAGAGAATAATTGATGAAGTAAGTGATAGGTATAAGGTAATTATACTTGCTGCTGGTAGTGGTGCAGGTCTTGGCTCAATAACAGCAGAACATCACGTATGTTTAGCTGATGTTGGAGATGGTAAGACCATCTTAGACACACAGCTTGAAGCATTATATGCTAATGGTATTCATGAAGAGGATATTATTATAGCTGTTGGTGAGGGAGCAGATCACGTTAGAGAAAAAGTATCTGGAACTGATATAAATGTAGCATTCAATCCATGGTATGATTCAACAAACATGCTTGCAACTATTTGGCTAGCTAAGGATAGAATTCGGAATGGGTTTATCGTTATATATGGAGACGTAGTATTTGAGCCAGAGATTCTAACGAAGGTTCTAGAAAACAAAAAAGATATTGTTCTTGCAGTTGAAGAGAAAGAATGCGATGAGGAAGATGAAAAGATCTGCGTAGAGGGTGATAAGATGTCACTTTATCCAGATTATAATATCTTGCCATCTCCAAAACACAAATGTCTTCCTGCCGAAGATGCTTTTGGAGAGTTTATTGGCATCGCTAAATTCAATAGACAAGGTGCGGCCTTATTAAGTAATGAGATGGATGACATAATGAGAGAAAGAGAATTTAAAACATACTTAATGACAGCCTTTGAACGTCTTGTGCAAAAGGGGACATCACTTAATATCGAAAAAATAAATGGTTATCTTTGGAGTGATAATGATACGATATATGACCTGAAGAATACAAGGAAAAACATATATCCGGAGATAGTTAAAAAGATGTGCAAATAAACGCGGGAGCTACATGGAAACTCTTAAAGAACTCAATAAGATATGTCAGAAACCTGAGTATAAGACCAAAGGGAACTGGATGGTTAGGAACATAACACGCGATATGGCTCTTCCGGTCTCGTGGCTTCTTCTTCATGCGAATATAACCGCCAATCAGGTTACGCTCTTTTCGCTTGTTATAGCCGGTGCTGCTTGTTTGATGTTCGGCGCAGGAGTAAGGGGGACCATGCTGGGCGGAGCTGTGCTCCTGCAGCTTTGGTACCTTTTGGATCATGTTGATGGACATATAGCGCGGTACAGGGGAGAGTCAAGTCTTACGGGGGTATATTTTGATTATATCACTCATTATATAGTTCATGCCGCAATATTTATAGGCATAGGCGTTGGTATTGCTACCGATGACGGTGGGTCTACATTTCTTATTATGGGATTTGCCGCAGCTTTTGGTGTTACTTTTCTAAACCTTGTCTACGATGTGATGTACAAGACATATTTTTTCAGACTAACTAAAGCCAGAGTCGTTACGGTGAGGCACGATGACATTGTCGCGGATAGCATGAAGACATCCTCCAGTCACATTGGTATAAGGCAACTGTTCTCTTTTGCTCATAAGCTTTGTGAAGTACATGTGCTTATGAATATTGTGACACTGTTGGCAGTAGTAGCGTTCTTTTTTTCGGTAAATCCATGGAAGATCTTTATAATAGCCTATTCTTTTCTTTGCACCGGAGTGGGGTTATTTAAGAATGTACATTTTATTTTGTCGAAAACTCCTGACAAAAGGCTCAAGAAAATGTTCGAGGTGAAGGATTGAAGACAAACGTTATCATTTTGAATTATAACGGAGAAGAACTCATCCCGGAATGTATGCCTTCTCTTATAGAGGCAAAAAGGGTTTCTGAGAACGAGGTAACGATTACGGTTATTGATAACGAGAGTATCGATAAGAGCCTGGAGGTTCTTAAGTCGTACGGGGACGAAGTAAATGTGATAGAACACGAAAACAAGGTATTTTGTTCTTTTAATGATGTCGTTTCCGGGCTTGATGATGAAATAGTCATCTTGCTAAACAACGACATAAAAGTTGAACCGGACTTTGTGGATCCTCTAATAGATACGTTTAAGGAACATCCGGATGCTTTTCTAGCGGGTTCAAAAGTTGTTACATTTGACGGAACCCGTTACGAAGGAACACTTGCTAAATGGTGGATAGATAAAGGTGTTTTTAAGTCGTCTTCGAGGTTTCCGGGGTATGAGAAATTGGTGGATAGTCCTAATTATACGGCCCAGGCAGGATTCGGCGCCTTTAGAAAGGACAGGTTCTTGGAGCTGGGAGGGTATGATGACCTGTACCTTCCCGGTATTATGGAGGATGTTGACCTTTGTTACAGGGCATGGAAGAAGGGGTATAAAGGATATTATCAGCCTAAAAGCCGCATGTATCATAAGGCGCAGTCAGCTTTTAGCGCTAAATTCGGTAAATACGGGATACTGAAGATGAGTCATAGGAATACATATCTTTTTATGTGGAAGAATATTGCGGACAGAGGCATATTGTTAAGTAATATATTATACGTTTTTCCTAGAATGATTTTTGCCGTCCTTAGGGGTAAATTTGAAATACCAATGGGTTTTTTCGCGGCGCTTGGACGTTTGCCTATGGCGCTTGCTAGGAGAGCGAAACAAAAAGGTAAAGCGGAGCTTACGGATAGACAGGTTATAGGTATGTTCAAGAACATTGGTGAGGAAGTATGAGTATGATATCTGCCTGTGTGATAACGCGCAATGAAGAAACGGATATAGCAAGATGTCTTTCGAGTCTTAGCTTCGCAGATGAGATTGTGGTCGTCGATTCGGGAAGCGTGGACGCAACCGTGGAAAAAGCAAAGGAATTTACCGATAAAGTGTTTTTCAACGAGTTCAGCGATTTCGCTTCACAGAAGAACTTTGCCGTGGGCAAGGCTTCAGGAGAATGGATATTGTCAATCGATGCTGATGAGGTCGTACCCGAGGAACTAGCCGCTGAAATAAGGGATGCCGCGGAAGGGGACGAAAAGATCTGTGCTTTTAATGTAAACCGCATCAATTATATGTATGGCAGGCGCCTTAAGTACTTTAGCCAGCCCGATTATAATATAAGGCTTTTCAAAAAAGATGTGTGTGCTTTTACGCAGCCTGTGCATGAGTATGTTGAGTGTGCCGGAGAGGTGGGTACGCTTAAGGGGTCATTCCTGCATTATAGTATTGCAAGCCTTGCAGAGCATATGGAAAAGGCCAGGATGTACACATCCCTTGAGGTGGATATTTTGAGCGGAATGAAACCGATAGGTTCAGTTATGCTGCTTCTGAAGATGTTAATCAATCCGCCCCTTAGGTTTTGTCAGAACTATTTTCTGCTAAAAGGGATGCTGGAAGGCGGAATAGGTTTTATTATAAGCTTTAACGCGGCAATAGTTGAACTTATGAAGTGTTATAAATGTTTTAAATGGAGTCTTAAAAAGGGGAAACAGGATGGGGAAAAGCTGGGGTGATGTTTACGACAGGCCTGCCGATGTATCTCACTTTATTGAGAATATAAACGTACATAAGGATTTTCTCGATGAAATGTGTAAGGATAAACCTGAGCGAGTGGTTGAGGTGGGATGCGGTTCTGGTACTCTGTCTGTGTTTATGAGCCATATTGGAAGTGATGTTACGGCTGTTGATGTTGACTATGAGGTGCTGGAGAGGGCCGAAAAGGCTTCAAGTGAACTTAACGGAAGCGTGAAGTTCCTCCGTGGCGACGCGTTTAGTTTGCCCTTCAGTGAGAAAGAATTTGATGTGGCCTTTTCTCAGGGGGTTTTCGAACATTTTAGCGATGAAGATATCATTAAAATGATCACCGAGCAATTGCGGGTGGCGAAAAAGGTGTTATTCAGTGTGCCGAATAAAAATTACAATCATAAGGATTTCGGGAATGAACGTCTTATGACAAAAACTGAATGGGAGAATATCCTTTCGGATTTCAATGTGAAAGTTAGTAAGGATTACTACAATGTGAGGGTAAAGAGGAATCTGATGAGGTCCTTGCCTATCATGTATATGGCGGGTATAGAATGAGAATAGGGATAGATGCCCAGTCTGCCGCGGGTAAGAGTACAGGTATAGGGTTTTACACACGGAATCTTATCAATTACATCGAGAAGACTGGGGAAGCGTCATTTGAGCGGTTTGTTTCGGGTAAGGATGATCTCAATACTATAGAAAGGATAAAGTGGGAGAATTCAGGTCTTTTAAGAAGCGCCCGAAAGGATAAAATAGATCTTTTACATGTTCCTGGGTTTGCCGGGCCTATGTTCAAGAGGGGGATAAAAACAGTTACTACGGTACATGACCTAATAGGAATGATATATCCGGAGAATCTGGGACGTGTAAGCCGGTTTTATTGGCAGAAGTGGCTTCCCACGTGTGTGAAAAATTCAGATATCATAATAGCGGATTCTGAAAACACAAAGAATGATATCATTCGTCTCCTTGGTGTGCCGGAGGAAAAGATATGTGTTATTTTGCTCGCGGTAGATGATAAATTTCGTCCTTTGGAGACGGCTACTCTGGATATTGTTAGAAAAAAATACGGTCTTTCGGATAAATTCATGCTTAATGTAGGGACAATAGAACCCAGAAAGAATATTTCTGGTCTGGTCGAAGCCTTTACGTCTTACATTAAGGACTATTCCGGAGAAATGGATCTTGTGCTTGTGGGAAAAAAGGACTGGGGATATCGGCAGGTAAAGAGAAGGGTAGAGGAATTAGGGGTTGCGGATCGTGTTGTTTTTACTGATTATGTAGATGACGATGACCTGCCTGCGCTTTATAATCTAGCGAAACTCTTTGTATATCCCTCATTTTATGAGGGCTTTGGGCTTCCTGTCCTTGAAGCGCTTTCCTCAGGTTGTCCCGTTATCGCTTCAAACGTATCATCTATTCCGGAGATCGTAGGTGAAGCGGGCATATTACTCGCGCCAGATGATACGGAAGGTCTAACGAATAGTTTTAAGAAATTCGATGAAAATAGATCTATGCAGTTAGAATTATCGGATATGGGGATCGAGCGGTCAAAGAAGTTTTCTTGGCAGCGTACGGCAGAGGAGACTCTTGATGTTTACCGAAAGATATTGAAAAAATGAAATGCTTACTTTAGGAGAAAAAAATGAAAGTATCAATTTTAATACCGGCTTTTAATGAAATAAAGACAATTGTTGATGTAGTCGAACTTGTTAAGAATGTCAATATTGATAAGGAAATAATTCTCGTGGATGACTGTTCCAGTGATGGGACGAGAGAAATACTTAAAGAAAAATATGGAACGGCTAAAGATAATATAAAGATTTTCTACCATGATAAAAATAAGGGAAAAGGCGCGGCTATACGCACAGCGTTGTCTCATGCGTCAGGGGAATACATAGTAGTCCAAGACGCGGATATGGAATATTCTCCGCAGGATATTAAAAAGCTTTTAGCTCTGGCAGAGGAGACCGGTGCTGGAGCGGTGTACGGGTCAAGGTTTTTAGATACATGGAAAACCACGTCATTTCCTCATTTTGTTGTGAACAAGACCCTCACTGTTCTGACAAATATTCTGTTTGGAGGTAGACTTACAGATATGGAAACATGCTACAAACTCGTAAAAACTGATCTTATGAGATCTTTGGATATTAAAGCAGAGAGATTTGAATTTGAACCTGAGGTTACTACAAAATTGTTAAGAAGAGGCATAGATATTAAAGAGATCCCTGTTTCCTACCGCGGCAGGGGATATGATGAAGGAAAAAAAATAGGATGGCGCGATGGTATTGAGGCTGTGTTCACACTTTTTAGGCTAAAATTTTCTACAAAAATTTAATCATGATAAATTCAGAAGAAACAAAAATAAAACGTGATATCTTGATATTACTGGCAGTTACCGCGTTTGTTTTTATATTTAGACTGGGTTCAGGGAGCCTTAGTTCGTGGGACGAGGCTTTTTATGCTGAAGTATCCAGGGAAATAACAGGATCGGGTAATTGGATCGATCTCACATGGACGGGCGTGCCTTGGAGTGATAAACCACCTTTGTATATGTGGATGACTGCGTGTTTTTATAAAATCTTCGGTATAAACGAATTTTCAGCACGTTTTTTCTCAGCTATAGCTGGTATCTTTA
>JAVCDB010000052.1 GCA_030765205.1 Candidatus Aadella gelida
AGACGGTACCCGGCATAGAGGCGGCGTGACCTTGATACAGGCTTCTGTGTAGAAAGTGAGAACCTGTCGTTCCGACAAGTGGAGGTCCCACAAGAGTGAGAGTACTGATGCGGAGCACAGGGGCGGAGTAGCTCGTAGTAGCGACGAAGTATCTGCAATGGATACGGAGCGAAGGGGCTACATCATTCAGTTGTTTGAACATAGTCAACCAGAAATGGGAGGAACTGGTGCAAGCGACGAAGTCCTATACTATTTCCAAGCAGGTAGTTTTGGAAGCGTACAAGCGGGTCAGAGCCAAAAGAGGCTGTGCCGGAGTAGATGAAGAGACAATATCTGATTTTGAAAATAATCTTAAGGACAATCTGTACAAGATATGGAATCGGATGTCATCGGGGAGCTATCCCCCACCGGCAGTAAAAGTGGTTGAGATACCGAAGAGTGATGGAAAAGTACGGAGCTTAGGTATACCAACAGTATCCGATAGAATTGCTCAGATGGTGGTTAAAATGTACCTTGAACCCAAAGTGGACCCAGTATTCCACGAGGATTCTTATGGATACAGGCCAAATAAGTCAGAGGTAGAAGCGTTAGGTGTAACCCGGAAGCGATGTTGGGAATACGACTGGGTACTTCATTAAAGGCTTCTTTGACAATATCGACCATGAACTGATGATACGGGCAGTGCGGAACACACGAGTCGCAAATGGGTTCTACTCTACATAGAACGCTGGCTGAAATCGCCGGCAATAAATGCGGAAGGAATTCAAGTGAAGAGGGATAAGGGAACTCCGCAAGGAGGGGTGATAAGCCCGTTATTGACCAACCTCTTTCTTCATTATGCGTTCGACGAATGGATGAATGAAGCGGAACTACCCGGATAATCCGTTCGAAAGATACGCAGACGATATCGTGGTGCATTGCAGAACAGAATCAGGGAGCGAAAGTCTCAAGCAGGCAATTGAGTCGCGGCTAAAGCAGTGTAGACTTGAGTTAAACCTTGAGAAAACCAGGATAGTCTATTGTAAGGATGGTAGGAGACGAGTGGAGTATCCCCGGAGGAAATTTGATTTTCTGGGGTATACATTCCGATCCAGGCGGGTAAAGTCTGGAAAGGGAGAATACTTCGTTGGTTTTAATCCGGCTGTTAGCAATGACGCGAAGAAACTTCTAAGGAAGAAAGTTAAAAATCTGGTAGTGCGGTATCGCAGTAAGGCGAAACTGGAGGATTTGTCCAAAATAATAAATTCGGTTCTTAGGGGCTGGGTGAATTATTATGGCAAGTACCGCCGGACAGAGATTCTCTTCACGCTATACGGTGTAAATGAAACACTGGTATGGTGGGCGCGGAAAAAGTACAAGAGGTTAAAAGCAAGCCATGGAAAAGCATACAGATGGGTAGGGCGAATAGCAAAACATGAGCCTAACCTTTTTGCGCACTGGAGCATGGGTTGCGGACCCGTGACTGAATGATAAGAGCCGTATGAATCGAGAGGTTCACGTACGGTTCTGTGAAGACTTAGGGTGAGATTCCTTTTGTCTACTCGACTATTAAGAGGGGACTAATTCTCCATTCCTAGTCTACGCAAACATAAAAAAGCAGGTAATGTTTCTTGTATTTGAAGGATTTGTATGATATACTCATTTAAGTGAATATAAGTTCACTGAAATGAGTAAGGAGATTATATGTTTCTTGAACATGTTATAACGACCAATATTCAAAAAGTGCTGAAGTTTCTTTCTTTGCACCCAGGCAAACTGTGTTATGAGAGAGAGGTTGCTAAGGGGGCAAAAATTAGTTATGGTTCAGCTAATAGTGTCTTAAGAAAACTGCATAAAGCTGGTCTTTTAGAAAGAACAAACCAGGGCAGGATGTGTTATTATCGTATGGATACATCTAATCCATATATCAAAGAATTTAAAATGTTGGTAAATATTTTAATTCTTGAACCAATGATTAAGGAATTAAAAAAGGATAGTAGAAAAGTTGTGTTATATGGTAGTTGGGCGGAAGGAATGGATGCAGAAGAAAGCGATATAGATCTTTTTATTGTGAGTTCAGAAGAAAAAAATATAAAAAAAACCATAAATAAATATTCGGAGACAGAAAAAGTCGCAAGTAAAAAAATACAAGCTGTTATTTATGAGCCAGCGGATTTATTAAATATTGATAAAAAAGAAAAAGTATTTATAGATCAAGTGACAAAAGGAAAAATTTTATGGGAGAGGAGTATTGATGAGGATAATATTTAAGGATTGTGTTGAAAAGAAAAGAATTATACGTTTCCCTGAAGCTAAGCATCTAGTAGAGGGTGAAATAAAAGATGCCATAGATGATCTAAAGTCTGCCCGTGAAGAATTTTCTAAAGAAGGATTCAAGTGGGCAACAATTAAGGGATATTATTCTATATTCCATTCTGCGCGAGCGCTTTTACATTCAGCAGGATACAGAGAGCGTGGTCATTTTTGTTTATATCTTGCGATGAAAGAATTATTTGTAAAAGAAGGAAAGATGGAGGCAGATGTTGCTGAAGATCTAAAAAATTCTATGGGGCTAAGAGAAGATGCTGATTATAGTAGAAAATTTTCTAAAAAAGGAGCCGATGCAACTATAAAAGCTGCTGAAAGATTTCTTAGCACTGCGAAAGGTATATTAAAGAAATAACCCGTGTGCCCAAAACGTGCCGTGTGTCACGAAGATGAGGGAAGGTCCCTCGGCCTCGTCATACAGGTGATGATTCCAAACCGCCTTAAGCTGCGTTGGTAAAGAGCCTTTGTAGTGAGCGTTAAGGTAAAAGGCGTAATTAATACGTCAGGTAAGTATCAAGGAGACGAACGCGAGTGAACCGCTGATGATTTCTGGGCAAAAACCAAACTGGTAGAACCACAGCCCAAAGTGAAAGTAACTATTAGGCTTGATCCTCAGATAATTGTTTGGTTTAAAAAAAGAAGTGATCATTATCAAACAAAGATCAATACTGTTCTTAGATCTTATGTTGCCGCAAAAAAAGAAACAAAGAAACAACATTAATCAA
>JAVCDB010000013.1 GCA_030765205.1 Candidatus Aadella gelida
CCCTATGTAAGGTATATATTTTAATACCCCTCTCTTGACTTTCGGTTTTCTAGTGGGTATACTTGCCCTGTCTACTTATAGTAAGTATTGAAAGTATAGTACTTCTTATACAAATTGAATCGTTAGAACTCTTAAACGAAAGGATATAACCTTGACGACCAAATCGGATCATACAAGAACGTCCGCAAAATTCGTGTCGCTCCAAGATATCTCTAAACTTTTCAGCCTCTCTTATCAGACTCTCAACTACTATACAAGTCTGGGACTAATCAGGTCCACAAAGAGACAAGGGAATAAACGCCTATATCTTATTGCTGAAGCTAGGGAGAGATTAGAGAAAATAACTAAATTTAAGAACGAAGGATACCCTTTGCGGGTTATTTGTACAATATTGAACCAAGACCAACGGGATGTGAAAGATGAATTATTATAAGATGTTAGGAATGGACCGGGAGCCCTTCTCGACCAGCCCTGATCCTCATTTTTTCTATGATTCACAGGAGCATAAAGCCGCTCTCATGCGAATACTCATAGAAGTGCGGTTAAAACGAGGATTATCCGTAATAATGGGTGATGTTGGTACCGGTAAGACAACTTTATGCAGAAAACTCTTGCAGCTGTTCAAAGAAAGAGAGAACGTGGAATTCTACATAATCCTTGATCCGGCATTCAAGACCGAAGAGCTTTTCATAGAATGTCTTATCCGCACATTTGGCATAACCATGGAAAAGGAACAACCGAATATCCTTGATTATAAAGAAGCCATAAAAAACTTTTTATACAGGAAAGGTGTGGAAGAAAACAAAACCGTTGTTCTTCTTGTAGATGAAGCACAAAAGATGGATTCTTCCTCTTTAGAAGTGCTGCGTATGCTCCTGAATTATGAGACTAATGAGTTTAAATTATTGCAACTCGTCCTCGTAGGCCAGATGGAGCTTATGGTACAACTTAAAAGTATGCGAAACTTTGTTGACAGGATCGGTCTTAAGTATATACTTAATCCTTTCGATATCAGAGAAGTAAAAGGAATGTTGGACTTCCGTCTAAAAAAAGCCGGATATGAGTCGCATACAGATCTTTTCGATCCTGAAGCAATTGAAGAGATCTATAAGATTACTCAGGGTTACCCTCGCCGGGTATCCATGCTGTGCCACAATGCACTCAGGGAATTAGTGATCACAGAGAGCAAGACCGTATCCTATGAAATAATTAATAAACTTGTGTCAAAAGAGGTTTTTATATAAGTATCAATCTAAGAAAGGTCGGCCATGACAGTACCGAATAAATTGACACCCGAAGAAAAATTGTTGCACATAATAGAAAATACTAAAACCGCGGGACAGAGCAACAGCCCTTCGGGTGCGGGCAGGAAAGGGTTTCACATACCAAGTTTAAAATTAGGCTCCTTGTCTTCCATTATGAAATCCTTTAAGATCAACCCCAAACAATTGTCGCTGCGTGACGCCAATAAGGTTCTTATCGTCTTTGGCACGATAGCAACTATCTTTGCTTTTTTCTATATCGCAAAAGAAGGCAAGTTCGTTCAGGAAAAAATGTCAGATCTCAAAAATATGGATATTAGACAGGATCCTCTTTCAATAGACATGAGTAATAGCGGACGTCCTAACGAATCAAGCTATATAGCGGGTACATTAAAAAATAATCCGTTCCACCTGCTTCCTACAACCGACGAAGTAGTCGAAAAGAAAGCAGTGGAAACTACAGATTTTACTCTTGTCGGCATCCTGTGGGCAGATAGAGCACAAGCTATTATTGAAGATGTTGCTGCCAATCAGACTTATATGGTATATGAAGGCGATTCTATAGATAATTATAAGGTCGTACAAATAACTCAAACAGAGGTCAAGCTTGTATCGGAATTCGGAGAAAAAATACTTCAGTAAAATAGTTTCGGCGCTGATATTTCCATGTCTATTTCTATGGGTAATATCTTTATCCGCAGCTGAGACTGAACTCCCCACTTCTTTCGGAGGCGTCTCTCCTTTCACACAAGGAGGCGATCCTGTATCAGAAATAACTGAAAGTACGACCTCGGATACCTTAAGTCTTGACCTTCGCGGCATAGAATTAACGGAGCTATTCAAGATCCTGTCGCAAAAACTTAATAAGAACATAATCCCCAGCAGGAACGTAGTCGGACGCGTTAACCTGTTCCTGAACGACGTAAAATATGAGGACGTTCTCGACATCATCATAATAAGTCAAGGTCTCGCCTATGAGGAACAGACCGATAATGTGCTTATAGTGCTGACGGCTTCTGAATATGAGTCTCTTTACGGCAAAAAGTTCGACGAGAAACGAAAAATACGTACTTTAAAACTTTTGCATGCCGAACCCAAGACCATTTTTACGGCACTTAACAGCCTTAAAAGTAATGTTGGGGAAATAATCGTAGACGAAGTTACGGGAACTCTTATCCTGATAGATATCCCTGAAAAACTGGATGTCATGGAGCGCGCTTTCAAGGACATGGACTCCCCCGCTGTCACCGAAGCATTTGAGCTTCAGTATGCTAGCGTTGAAGAGATAGAAGACGGGATAGCTGACCTTACCACGGACGGGGCCAGCAATATTATAACCGACGAACGAACCAACACCATTATTGTAACAGATCTACCGGGTAACATGACAGCTATACGGCGCGCCATACAAATGCTCGACCAAGAAACGCGTCAGGTATATATAGAAGCCGAGATAATTGAGATAACCTTGTCAGACGCTTTCGCTTATGGGATAGAATGGGAAGCCATAATGGATGACCCGTCTTTCTGGGGTTCTATGCTTACCGGAAGTTTTGTGGGTACAGGATTAACTTCGGCTTTCCAACGCGTGACACTTGGTACACTTGAAGAACATAAGTTTACCGCTACGATAAACTTTCTTAATACGCTCGGGGACACCAAGATACTTTCTCAACCTCGCATATCTGTTGTAAACAACGAAGAAGCTTCTATCCACGTTGGTAGACGTGAAGCTATCGTTACCGGTACGACCAGCCAAAGCGGTGAGTCTACAATAGTTTCTGATAGCGTGGAATTTATAGACATTGGTATCAAGCTTACCATTGTGCCTACTATCAACCGGGACGGATTCGTCACAATGAAGATCAAGCCGGAAATAAGTTCGGTATCAGAAACTGTCACAACGGGTTCTGCGGATGAGCCTCGCAGCATAATACCTATCATACAAACCTCGGAAGCCGAAACCACTGTAAAGATAAAAGACGGTACGATGATAATGATAGCCGGCCTCAAACAGAACGATACAAGAGATACTACTAAAGGTATCCCCTTTCTTAGTGATATCCCAATACTCGGAAGCCTCTTTCGTAATATAGACAGTCAAAAGTCTCAAACAGAGATCCTGATATTTCTTACGCCTCACATTACTCGGGGAGATGATCAAAGGTCTTGGGATATCGAACATCTTAAGAATTTTCCTGATTATTCTCAACCAGAGAACAGGGGATTTCTGGAACCAAAATTCAAGGCCAGCTCTTTAAGGAGATCCACAAGTCATCATTAGGGGAGGTATAGCTTGGAAGACAACATGAAAGACAATGCAGAAAGTCAGGAAGAGTCGGGGCAGGAAGAAAATAATAAACCCAAAAAGAAAAAAGTCATTAAACTTTCTGACATAGATTTTTCAGGAGAAAGCAGCAAGGAAGAAGCTTCTCCCGGAAGTG
The DNA here is from genome assembly GCA_030765205.1 of Candidatus Aadella gelida. GTDB lineage: Bacteria > Omnitrophota > Gorgyraeia > Tantalellales > Tantalellaceae > Aadella > Aadella gelida. Next base: position 3,707 of record JAVCDB010000013.1, read on the forward strand.
ATCCTGTAGATAAAGATCCGAAAGATCCGGAAAAAGAGACCTTAAGCGCTGAAGACCTTAGGTGGAGTCCGGAAGAAGCAGTTAAAAAGTTCCAGGAAGAAAACGCTCCTCAGCCTTCTGCTGATGCTGGGGATTATTTAAATATTCGGCCACAAAAGAATGAAGATGTCCCTGAAAATATTCCGGAAGAGCCGTTTCCCGATATTTCAGGGCCCAAGGACGAGATAAACAGCGATACTCCTTCTGAAGAGGCCTCTCCTCTATCTGAGCCGCTCCCGGATAAGGAATATATAGTCCCTCCCCTTACTTCTAAGCCCGACGCCTCTTTCAACCCGGATCTTCCCAAGATATTAAGCATAGCGGCTGGGGCACTCCTTGTCCTTTCTATAGCGCTCGGTATCGGTCTTATGACTCTTTCCGCAAAGAGCTCAAGGCTCACCAAGGAAGTAGTCGATTTTCAAAATAAAGCTAGAGCTAACGCGGAAGTTGCTAAAAAATTAGTTACTGAAAAACAAAGAATACTCACGGAAACAGCTCCACTCAAAGAAGAGTCCGAATCTATAGCAAAAAAACTTTCTTATGAACAAAACGTTTCCGCCGAACTTAAAAAGCAAAATGATGCTTTAAAAACAAAACTCGGGGGTAGCCAAAAACTTCTAGGATCTCTGCAGAGCGAGATGCAGGGCTATGCTGATGAAATAAAAAGTTTTGCTTCCGAAGAAATAAAATATTTCCAGGCCTATGCTCAGGAAAAAACCAACAGTGAAACTCTGGCTGCCTCTTTAGATAAAATGGAAAACAAGATGGCGTCTTTATCCAGCAGTTTTAATTCTATAGAAAACGAATACAGAAACCGTGAAGCCGACTATATATACAACATGGCATTCCTTTACGCAAGATCCCAAATGTTCGATGCCGCCATACAGAGCTTCCTTAAATTCCTGGAGATGAACGGCAGCGACGCTGATGTGCATTACAATTTGGCCATAATATACGACCAGGTAAAAAAGGACAAACATAATGCTCTAAAGCATTATGAAGAATATATCAGACTGGACCCTCAAGCTGATGATCTATACGAGATATCCTTGCGCATAAACTCTCTCAAGAGAACTACTCCGAACCAACCTAACAGTTTTAGCAATTTTCATGTTGACCTGGAGGAACTGAAATATTAGGGTGTATATTATGAAAAAATACTTATTCACATGCCTTATCTCAATATTGTTCATTTGTTCGCTGTCTTTGACCGCGCATGGGGACGGCCCCTTCACAAAACTGGGCCGCGGATTTGTTAACGTATTGACCGGATGGACAGACGGGTTCAAAACTTTAGGTGATACTTGGGACAAGAACCAATCCGTACCCGAGACCCTTGCCGCAGTACCTAAAGGAGCGGCAAAAGCCGGGATACGCACGGTTATAGGTGTCTATGAAACCTTAACCTTCGCTGTACCAATTCCCAGGAACTTCGAACCTGTACTAGAACCAGAATACGTCAACCTTCCCACCCCCAATCCTAAAAGAGTTATTTTAAGAAAAAAAACCGAGGGGCAGGTAATTTCAGATGTTTCTTAAGTATCTAATTCTTTTACTATTTCTTTTTCAATGTTGTCCTCTCCCCGGAAACTGCCAAGCCGGAGCTGAAGATGCCTCCCTGTCGCATAAAGAATCCATTAGACGTACATATAATATGACCGAAACCGCATATAGTGATCTTTTAAAAAAAATAGAACTATCTTCAAGAGCCGGAAAGCTTAAAACTATCAAAGAATCTGTTGAGCAATTTTATTCTCTAGGAAAACAACTTGAAAATCTTGGAAAATATAAACAAGCTGCAGAATGTTACGAAAAGGTATTCAAGCTGCTTTCAGATCCACTAATACAGCGCTACATTAAAATAAGAAACAAAAAGCTCCAGGAGATGGCTAAAGAAGAAAAAAAACGAGCTGTCGAAAGGCTTGAAACTGAAGAAGATGTTTATTCTGAGCTCTTATCTTTAGACTATATACTCGCAGAGCTCAATGACAGAATAGATAGGGTAGAATCTCAAAAATAAAATGAATAAAACCAGCCGCATAAAACATAATAAGAAACAAGTTGGGCGCCGGATAGCTATAGGCGCGTCCTTTATCACTTTTCTCCTTATATGTTTACTTCTTCCGGGCGCATCACTTGCTCAAAATCAGCCTGGTGGAGAAAGCAGCGCCCTCTATCCCGGGGGATTAGCATCTTTAGCAAAAAATATTCTGGTGTCTTATAACCTTTTCGAGGAAGGTAAAACGCTTTACGAAAAAGAAGATTATTTGAACGCGCGTGTAAAGTTCCAGCAGGCTCTCCTCAGAGACCCTAAGAACAATAAAGCAAAAAAATATCTTTCTTTATGCGACAAAAAACGAGTCGCTGCAAAAAAATCTAAAAAAACATCTGATAAAACTGAAAAAATGATAGACGAAGAAGAACTGGCTTTCCTAAAAGAGCTTGAGACGCGAATATCCAACCTTGAAACAGAAAAGCCCGTTAAGTATACTCCTCACGCGGAACAAGAAAAGTCACCCGAGGTTTCTCCCGCCCCAACATCCGACGAATCCGCCCCACCACCTGCCAAGCAAACAAAAACAGTCCCCTCCTTGGAAGAAATTAGGAGAGCGAAGAAAACTGAACAGTTTATCAGTCAAGGGGATAAATTTTACGCAGAAAGAGATTACGAAAAAGCTTATAAATACTATAAAGACGCTTTTGAAAATTTTAATTCCAAATAGAACGAGATAGGAACAGAAATCAGAAGTTAGAGGTTAGAAGTTAGAAGTTAGAAGTAGCCGGGGTTTAAACCCCGGCTACCAGTACAAATCACGAATTACAAACTACGAACTATGAAGACCTACCATTCCTTCCACCCCAAAATGCCGTACTCTCCCGCGCCTCTGCCTTTACCTATAGTAACAGAAAACCGTTTTATGACTTTATCGTTAAAATAAACAGTAGCATTAACCTGATAATAATCAGACTTGACCGATACAAGTCCTTTCCCTACAAACGCTTCCATCTCGGTCTTTTCGCTGACAGTTAAATAGATCGTTCCCATAATAGATTCTACGATAGACTCTGTAGATTCAAAAATACCGTCATCTTCTGTATACAGTTCACCGTCCTCTCCCATCCGGTACTCCATTATCCGGCTGGCTAGAGTATCATCAAGCCCCAGGTACCCTAATATTTCTTCACTACAGGTATTAATATTGACTCCACCTTCTCCGTATACCGTAATAAAATCCTTTATCTCCTCATAATCCTCTTCATCAATCTCATCCAACATTAGTATTTTTTCTTTCAAAGAAAATGGTTTATACTTTGAGCTTGTTATAGCAATAGCCTTATCCATATCCATGGACGGCAGATCTTTAAGAACCGTACTTTTGACATTATTGATGTTTATCTTTACCCCTTCATCTTCTAGGACATATTCTATTCTTAAGTCACCTACTATATAATCTTCATTATTTCCAAGCTCGGATACCGTATCGTACAGTGGTGTAAGATCGTTCTTACGGTCTTCTATAGCTGACCTCACCACAGCTTTAACCGCATTGAGTGACAAAAAATCATCACGCATCCGCTTAGAGAACCCATAAGTTGCTCGTGACATACGTGCCAGGCCCACGCCAAACACCGCCATTGTAGCAATAAGCCACAATGTTATAACTAGTATAGACCCTCTTTTAGCGTTAATATTCATATTGTTAAGTTATTCAACCTTCCGTCATTACGAGCGCCTGCCGGCAGGCAGGCAGCAAAGCAATCTCTATAATTTGAACATCGGTCAATCCACACAACTACAGACTGCCCTCTATCCTCTAGCCTCTATCTCCCAGTCTCCAATTGCCTAGTCACCGGTGACCTGGTAATCTGGTAACTGGTAACTTTTTCTCCCATCTTATGGCATAAATATAATTTTAGTCTTTTTCTCTTTATTTCGTTTTACGTCTATTTTTATAGCCCTCGGAGGTCCGTCATCTATTTCTGAAAAACTTTCTGTCCATCCTCCCATATTCTCATCGTCATCCGGATAAAGATATGAGAACTCGAGCTTTTCAGCCTCAAACATTTTTGTCTTTTTCTTTCTCTTTTTTGCTTTAAGCGACTCTGTATCTACAACCTCTTCTCTCATTAAAGCATCTTTTCCGGGACTATAAGTATACGTAACGTAAACTATATCAACACCCGAAACTGTCGGAAAAGACAAACTTTTTTCATCTCCTTCAAACTCCATATCTTCATCTCTGCAGTTTCTGATATATCCATATAACTCTTTTCTCATTTTTTCAGCGCCAATAAAGAGTTTCGCGTCTTCTATCCTGTTTGTCTCTCTAATATTCCTCCATACCCTTATCCCTGCTGTATACGCCGCAAAAATAGACCCAAGCACGATACTAAGCAAAGACGCGACAAGAAAAACTTCGACTAAAGAAAACCCTTTTTTATTTTTATAAGATAATTTCATAATATGTAAGTTGTGATCCGTAATTCGTAAACAGTGAACAGTAGTAGCTGGGGTTTAAACCCCAGCTACTACTCCTAGCTTCTGGACTCCTATTCCCCGGTGCCTAGTCACAGGTGACTTTTTCCCACTAAAACCCTTCCATCACATACTCATCTTCCTTGCCGGGAAGAAGCGTTTTTACGGTCATACTGTCTCTTCTTATGCCTTGTCCCCATTCGGCAATAAGCTCGACCTCAACCAAAGGTGATATGGCAAAATCCGGCAGATCCCCTTCTATTCCTCCTATGATCTCTACGCTACCCGACTCAATAAGGCTTTTAACAGTGGGCGACTCCCATTCTCTAATCTCTTTTGACACCGTTATTATGCGCCCTTTGTAATCAAACTCTTCCTGACCTGTACCTATTTCTAATCCTCTTTCTAGAACGGCTTTTTCTCTGAGATCGTTCATAACAGAATCCAAGGCTTTAATAGCATAATCGGTATTGTAACTTCTTGAAACGGCCATAGAGCACACAGAGAACACTCTGAGAGCCATGACAAGGCACACGGCCACAATAACGACCGTTACCATCATCTCTACCATGCTAAAACCTTTTTTTGATATCATTGTGCTCTCTGAGTTTATCGAGGTTATGGGGTTTGTAGGATTTATTTTTTCGTGAGATTTCTTCGTCGTTCCGCTCCTCCCGCCTTCGCCAAGGCTACGGCGGACAGGCGCAAAGACGGAAAAGTCGTCTCTATACTGTCATC
>JAVCDB010000091.1 GCA_030765205.1 Candidatus Aadella gelida
ACCCCGCCCTGATAATGGGATATAGAATCCCCATGTGACTGGAGACTAGGCAACTGACGACTATATCGTGGGATTTATAGAAGTTATACACAATAGTAGCTGGGGTTTATAGAAGAATACCGCATGTGGATAGCTGTTTTTTTAGCTCTTTGTCACCGGTGAACAGAAAGGCACGGATACCCATAACCCTGGCAGCATCAATAAGATCCTGCCTATCATCCGTATAAAATGTCTCTTTAGGCATGCTTCCTGCAACCCTAAGAGCCTCTTTAAATATACGCGAACCCGGCTTAATGCAACCTATCTCATGGGAAAGAACATGTCCGTCAAATGTCTTAAGTACATCATATTTTTTCTGCAGAAACTCATAATGAGCTTTATTCGTGTTAGAAACAAGTATAAGTTTAAGTTCGGGATATTTCTTTTTTAGTTCCAAGATCAGCTTTTCCATCTCAGGATATGAATAGAAGATATCGTTCCAGACTTCATAAAAGTCTTTAAATTTTATATTCAGATTAAATTTTCTGCATGTCACAGTATAAAATTTCGAAGAAGTTAGTTTCCCTTCCATATATTTGTCAACTTCACGTGAGTTCATAATATAGTCAACAACTACGTCTTTCTTAATTTTTCCGTAACTTGAATATCCCTTTTCAGCTATAGCCGGATCGAACTTTATTATAACGTTACCCAGATCAAATAATATTGTTTTAATTTTCATTCTCAAATATCCTTATACCTTTTTCTAAGGTCTTGCGAGATCCTTCATAATCTATTTTTCCCAAGGCGTCTTCCGGAGAGAACCATTCAGCCAGATCTATTTCTTCTTCTTGCACTTTTATGTCTTCGTCTCCCGAAGCTTCCAATAAAAAGACATCAACTGTCTTGTATATCTTTTTCTCTCCTTCAGTAAATTCATATCCCTTTACATCTATTTTTTCTTTAATAGACACGTTCCGGAGTCCCGTCTCTTCAGTTATCTCTCTTAATGCCGCATCCTCGGAAGTTTCCCCTTTCTCTATATGCCCTTTGGGCCATGTCCATTTCCCGAACCTGTCTTTTATAAGGAGCACCTTAGTCCCATTGGATCTTTTTATCACGATCCCGCCTGCCGAGAATTGTTTACTGTTCATAGTCTCCCCCTATTAATAATCGTCGAAGTCGTCATAATCATCATGACCATTCTGTCTACCAAAGAAAGATGCCGATGAATCTACTTCCCACACTTCATATCCCGATTTATTAAGTTCCTTTAGAAACCTGGAACTCCCTGCTATGACTGTCCCTTTCTGATAATCGTACCGTGTAGCCGGATGGATCATATACAGGTATCTTTTTGCCCTAGTCACCGCAACATAAAAAAGGCGCCTTTCTTCCTCCATCTCCGCGTCTTCTGCCATAGCTTTAGGATGAGGAAATTGTCCCTCACAAAGACCTATCAAGATCACAGAATCCCATTCTAAACCTTTTGCCTGATGTATGGTAGAAAGTATTAATTGGTCGTCATCCTCATTTTGCGTCGAGAATGTTTCACCTTTAAAATTTTCTCTCAAAGTTATATCGCTTAAAAAATCCGATGAAGTTGCGTACTCATTTGAAAAACTCATAAGTTCATGTATATCCTCTACTCGATCTTTTCCGTTTTCAAAAGAAGACAATAAATGCGTCTCATATCCTTCATCCAGTATCAACCTTATCATCTCGCCCGGGGAAAGCTCATTCTTTGATGCGGTTATTCTTTCTATGATCCTCCTGAACCGCGTAAACCCGGAATACGCCTTCTTGGACATAGCCTTAGAAAGATCTCCTGTAATAAACCCGTGCACCGTCTGATCTTTTGACCGGAACGAAAGATATATTTTTTCCGCGTATCCCGGACCTATGCCCGGACAGAGAGAAAGCGCTCTTATCCATGCTACCTCATCTAAAGGATTTATAGCTACTTTCATATACGCCAATACGTCCTTGATATGAGCCTGTTCAAAAAATCTTATCCCGCCTCTTACTACATATGGTATGCCTTTTTTAACAAGCTCCATTTCGAGTTCAGCTGACTGATAATGTGCTCTAAAAAGTACTGCTATATCGTCAAGACGGATTCCCTCATTCTTGAGTTCAATAACTCTTTGAGAAATGAATCTTGCTTGGGAGTAAGGGTCTTTGACCTTTACAAGGGCGGGTTTCTCGATCGAAGCGTTAACGGCCATGAGTTCTTTGTGGAACTGGTTTTCGTTATTTAGAAGCGAGTCGTTCGCAAGTTCCAATATCTCCGGAGTAGATCTGTAATTAGTTACTAACTTAAATATTTTAGTATCCTTGAATTTTTTTGGAAAATTCAGGATATTTTCGACTTTTGCCCCGCGGAAAGAATAAATAGACTGCGCGTCATCACCAACAGCCAGGATGTTACGATGACAAGAACCCAAAATGTCTACTATATCCGCCTGTATAGAATTTGTATCCTGATACTCGTCCACCATTATATACCTGAACTGTTCGCTAAACCTTTTTTTGACGCTGGGCACATTCTTGAGAAGCCATTTCCATTTCGAAAGAAGATCGTCATAATCCATATTCCCTGATTCTTTTTTCTTTTTTTCGTATTCTTCTTTTATCTTTTTAATTTCCCAACCAAATTTTGTAAAATACGGATATCTATCCTCAATAGTATCTTCAACGGAACTGCTGATATTAGTAGAGAGACTTATTATGGATTGCACTACGGAAGGTTTAGGAAATTTTTCATCTTTCGCAAACGTTTTCATCTTTTTTATACATGTTTTTATAAGATCTCTCGAATCATGTTGATCAAGTATGCCAAAGTCTCTTGTGTACCCTACTTCTTCAGCATATATTCTGAGCGATCGGTTCCCTACATGATGGAAGGTTCCGCTCCATAGACCTTTGGGACTATACCTCAGAAGCATCTCAGTGCGGTCACGCATCTCTCTCGCCGCTTTATTAGTAAACGTCATTAAAAGGATATTTTCAGGGGGAATGCCTTTTTCTAAAAGATATGCCAATCTGTATATAAGCGTCTGAGTTTTACCGCTACCTGCACCTGCAAGTACCAGACATGGTCCATCCGCACGGGTAGCCACATCATACTGGTCTTTATTGAGACTGCCCTTAAAATCTATATGTGTTTCTATCTTTCCGGCAGGTTCGTGTAATGTATATCTTTTCATGGTGAGCTATTATAGCCTATGATATTGTAAGGTTCAATGGTTAAGTGCAGGTGTTAGGTTATAGGTTATAGGCTGTAACATCAACTTTTGGCTTTCGCGTAAAGAAAAGTGCCACACCGTCCCCTAACACCTAAACTCCCCAAATATCTTTCGCATATTCAGAAACGGTTCTATCACTCGAAAACTTTCCGGAGTTAGCCGTGTTAAGTATAGACTTTTTCAGCCAACCGTCCCTATCCATATATGCTTCGGAAGCTTCTGCCTGTTTGGCCAGATAATCCTCGAAATCTGCGCAAATAAAATACTGGTCTTTCGTATAAATTGATCCATAAAGTGTCTTGAATATTCCGGGTTCAAACTGAGAAAAAAAGTCTTCATTAATAAGCGAAAAGATCTCTTTTAATAAAGCGTTCTTTTTTATGAATCTTCCCGGTTTGTATCCTTTCGCTGTCAGCCTCCTTATTTCGTCGGCTTTATTCCCAAAGATGAATATGTTGTCCAGCCCGACTTCTTCCGCGATCTCTATGTTAGCTCCATCCCAAGTCCCCATGGTCACGGCTCCGTTGAGCATGAATTTCATGTTCCCAGTCCCGGAAGCTTCTTTCCCGGCAGTAGATATCTGTTCCGACAGATCACTTGCAGGAAAGATTCGTTCTGCTAATGACACGCGATAATTTTCCAGAAATACCACTTTAAGTTTGTCCTTTACGTCAGAATCCTTATTAATAATGTCCGCAACATTGTTTATAAACTTTATAACAGTTTTTGCCATCGCGTATCCGGGCGCGGCCTTACCCGAAATAATAGCTGTCCTCGGAACATAATTATTATTTGGGTTTTCCTTTATTTTAACGTATTGCGATATCAGATAAAACGCAAAGAGCATCTGCCTCTTATATTCATGCATGCGTTTCACTTGAACATCAAACATGGATGCAGGATCGACCACTATCCCTGTTTTGTCTTTTATGTATTTGGCAAGATCGGTTTTATTCTGCAGTTTTACTTCGGCCCATTTATTCTTGAACGAAGCATCAGAAACGTAAGGAATAAGTTTTTTGAGTTCAGATAAATCTCGTACCCAATTCTCGTCTCCTATGGTTTCTGTAATAAGTCCCGAAAGACCCGGATTAGCTTTTTTAAGCCATCTTCTTTGAGTTATCCCGTTGGTTTTAGAATTAAATTTCTCCGGGTAAAATTCAAAAAAATCTTTGAAAAGCGTGGTCTTGAGAAGTTCAGTATGTAGTGCGGAAACACCGTTCACGGAATGGCTCCCCACTATGCACAGATGACTCATCCTTATCTTCTTTTCGGCATATTCCTCTACCAGGGACATTCGCGCCAATCGCCAATTGTCGCGCGGATAATGTTTAGCGACATCTTTTAAGAACCTCATATTTATCTCATATATAAGTTCCAGATGCCTAGGAAGCAGCTTTCCAAAAAGAGCGAGAGGCCAACTTTCAAGAGCTTCCGGCATTATAGTATGATTGGTGTAAGCAAATGTCCTGACGGTTATATCCCAAGCTGTATCCCAGTCTAGACATTCCTCATCCACGAGTATACGCATAAGTTCGACTATAGCCACAGCCGGATGTGTATCGTTAAGCTGTATAGCCACTTTATCAGGAAACGTTTTAAAATCATCATTATGCATTTTAAAACGCCGTATTATGTCCTGTATTGAAGCTGATGTGAAAAAATATTCCTGCTTAAGTCTTAATTCCAGACCTTTGTAAACGTTATCGCTGGGGTAAAGCACTCTTGAAATGTTTTCAGAATAGATCTTATTTTCACAGGCCTTTATGTAATCACCATCATTAAAATATTCGAAATCGAACTCTTCAGTGCTCCCGGCAGACCAAAGCCGGAGATTATTCACTATAGAGTTCCTAAACCCCGGAACAGGAGTGTCATAGGCAACAGCAAGCACGTCTCTTGTGTTCACCCAATCTATACACAGCCTTCCGTTCTTATCGACCCTTTTAATGGTAGTTCCATAAAAACGCACTTTAATAGAATATTCAGGTCTCTCGAATTCCCAAGCATAACCCAATTTAAGCCATTCATCAGGAACTTCAACCTGATATCCTTCAACTATCTTTTGCCGGAATATGCCGTAATCGTACCTTATCCCGTAACCCGTAGCGGGAACTCCCAATGTCGCCATCGAGTCAAGAAAACATGCGGCTAAACGTCCCAAACCACCATTACCCAGGCCCGGATCCCTCTCCTGATCATAAAGATCTTCCAGGCTTAATCCAAGTTCCTCCATGGCTTTTTTACTTTGCTCCTCTACATCGGAATTAATAATATTGTTACCCAACAGACGCCCCGGCAAAAATTCAAGTGAAAGATAATACACCCTTTTACAATTTTCGTCATGATATCGTTGTTGGGTGAGTATCCATCCGTCTATAAGCCGATCACGTATAGCTAATGCAATCGACCTATAATTATCATATTCCGTCGCCGTATAAATATCTTTCGCTAAAGAATACTTACGATTGTGAATAAAAGCATTTTTCAGCTCCTGCGTTATGTCTTCGTTTTTTTTAATCTGATCTTCTTTCATTTTTTTCTATTCCCTCAATAAACACCGATACCATGCCCTGTTTCTTCTATAAAATAGTTGCCTTTACTTCTATTATGTGTGATTATAATACGTTGTCCGACCTGATTATTTTAGCATCTTTTGCAGAAAAGGTATACTCATAATGAAAAACAAAATAAAAAGAATATGCATGCTTACGGTACACGGATATGTCGACCCCGACCCCATCCTCGGAAAGACCGATACCGGAGGTCAGGTAACTTATGTACTGGAACTATCAAAATTCCTGGCAAAAATGGGCGTTAAGGTGGATATTTACACACGTCAATTCCAGCATAAAAAAACCATCTCTCGTGTATCAAAAGGTGTACGCATAATCCGAATACCCTGCGGGGGCAAGAAATTTATCCCTAAAGAAAAGCTTCTCCCCTATCTTGACACTTTTGCAAATAATATGAAGCGCTTTTTGAAAAAAGAGGGTCTTGAATATGATATTTTTCATTCCCATTATTGGGATGCGGGATATGTCGCAATGAAATTAACGGAACAATTGGACTATTTTTTCGTACATACTTTCCACTCCCTCGGCGCATGGAAAAGAGAAAATATGGGCGGCGATCCAAAAGTCATGGAAAAACTTTATCGTTTTAAAGAAAGAATACGCCATGAAAAAATTATATACAAAAAAGCCGCAGCCATCGTTATGACTAGTTCCGAAATGTTAAAAAATTCTAAAGAGCTTTACAATTACACCGGCAGGAATAACATAATCATCCCGGCCGGTGTAAACACAGACATTTATCGCCCTTTGAAAAGAGGAGAAAAAGAAAGAAAGATAGACGTTCCTCATAACTATATTTTTTGGGTGGGTCGCTTCGATACCAATAAAGGTCTGCCTTACATGCTTAAAGCTTTCGCTGAAGTTATCACAAAAGCAAAGGATCTGTTTCTTGTTATAGGCGGCGGATCAAAGAATCCTACGCCAACAGAAAAGAAATTAAGAAAAGAACTGCAAAGGATTATTAAGAAAACTCAGATAACCAACAGAGTTTTCTTCACGCATCATATAAAAGATAAGCTAATGGCTTCGTATTACCGTAAAGCAAAACTTTTTGTTCTACCTTCAAAATTCGAACCTTTCGGGATGACCGCAGCCGAAGCTATGGCTTGCGGGGTGCCTACTATAGTGAGCAAACGCGCGGGAATAAGAAAATATCTTAAGTCCCGAGAAAACTGCCTGATAGTCAATAGTGGCAATAAGAAAGACCTCAGCCGGGCTTTCGATCTGATGAACCGTAGGGGTGCTTTTAGGAATAAAATCGCTAAAAATGGTCTAAATTTTGCGAGAGAAAATTTTGGATGGACTCATATCGCGGAAACCAGTCTAACTTTCTACAATAAACTATATTCTAAAAATAAATAGTACAAGAAAATAGGGACAGTACCAAGCAAAGCGCGTGGACTGTCCCTATTTTTTTATATTACTGTTTATTTCTCTTTTTTAACAGCAGGTTTTGCTGCAGCTTTTTTTGCGGTCTTTTCTGTTCTGGCCGCTTTGGCTATTTTCTTAGCACCTACTTTTAGTAAGTCACGAATCTCGACCGAGGTCATCTTGACAAGTTTTTCTTCTTTATACCCCATCTCAATAAGCCTTCTCATCTGAGCCGATATCTTCGCGTTCTTTTTTGCCCCCGTCTTCTTTGGACGAGATCTAAAGTTTTTTCTAGGTTTCATCGCATCTCCTTTAAATATATGTCCATCAAAATGATCCTCATCTCACACGGAACCAATATTTGATAGATCTAACCGTCTATTTTATACACATATTAGTAGAGGCATATTATACATGATTACCTATACTTTTCAACATATTTGTTCAGCAAAGGGGACACTTTCCCCCAGAGCACTAACTTTGTAACCCACAGTTGTAAGTATTCACCACGAGTTCCACAGTCCGAAGGACGAGGACTGTTTGAGTGGGAATACTTGCAATTTTGGGTTACAGATGTAAATCCCCTACCCTCCCCCAGTGCACTACCTTTGTCACCCAAGAGGGTGAGTCTTGCAGCGAGTTCCGCACCCCCGTCGCTTTGTTTCGCAAGGCGGAACAACGGGGGGAGGACTGTCTGAGATGAAAGACTTACCCTCTTGGGTGACAGTTATAAATCTCTATTGATACGCTCATATACTTGTGTTAAAGTATCTGCATGTTAAATACACTGAAAAAGGATATAGATAAAGAACTTGCCGAATTCTTGAGATCTTCAAGTATTATGATGTCGATCAAAAGATCCTCCCCTGTTCTTTATAAAGGTATCAAAGATTTTATCAGACGCCCCGGCAAAAGAATACGTCCAATATTGGTAGTAATTGGATATTTAGGGTACACGAAGAGAAAAAAACCGGATCTTCGGGGATTGATTCGCAGTTCATTATCTATGGAACTATTGCATGATTTTCTTCTTATACATGACGACATTATAGATAATTCTGAGACAAGGCGCGGAAAACCATCTCTGCATAGACTTTTTAATACAAAGTACGGCGCGCCCCCTGCGGATAAGCTTGGATCCGATCTTGGCCTAATAGCCGGTGATATAGTTTTTGCTGCAGCAATTAAAGAACTTCTTAGCATAAAAGAAAATCCGGTCCATATTAACAAAGCCGTCTCTATCCTGGCCGATATAGCAGCCCAGACAGGTCTAGGCGAATATTTGGACGTTATTAATGATTCTAAAGGTATAGACGCTATTACAGAACAAGATATCTTGTCAATGTATACCCTTAAAACCGCCAAGTATACTTTTGAGGGTCCCCTTCTTATAGGAAGCTCTCTTGCCGGAGCAAATAATATAGAAACCGGCAAAATATCGAAATTAGGTTCTTTTTTGGGTCAGGCTTTTCAATTACAGGACGATCTTTTGGACATATTCCTCTCAAGCAAGGACACCGGTAAACCAGCATTTAAAGATCTTGATGAATCCAAGAGAACCCTGCTCATAAGAGAGACTTACGCCAGATCTAATAACACCTCAAGAAAACGCATGCAATCTATCTTTAATAAAAAAAATAAGACTAAAAAAGACATCTTGATCTTATTAAAAATGATACGCACATCAGGGTCAGGAGTATACTGTCTGGGAATGATAAAAGATTTGATTTTACGTTCAAAAAAAGTCGTATCTGGTCTAAAAATGAACCGTAAATATAAATCTATCCTCAACGAATTTATAGAAAAACTCGACAAAAAGAATATCATACTGGAAAAACGTATGTTAAAGTCTCCGGAGACGTCATAATATGCTTAAGATCAATGTAGCAAAAAGTTCGGGTTTCTGTTTTGGAGTAAGAAGAGCTATAGATATAAGCAATGATCTGTCCGGGAAAAGTAAAAATGTAAGGGTTTTGGGAGACATTGTTCATAACAGTTTTGTAGTTAGAGACCTTAAAAAAAAAGGAATCAAAAAAATACGGTCAATACGCAAAACAAAAGAATCAACTCTTATTATCAGTTCGCATGGCGCTCCTAAAAAAGTTTTCTCTACAGCAAGACAATGCGGATACAAAGTCGTTGATGCCACTTGTCCTAAAGTTAAAGATATCTATAGGATAGCTAAACGCCTAGAAAATACTAACAAAATTATCATTATAGGTGATGCAGGACACGATGAAGTTAAAGGTATTGCCGGACAATTGAAGAAGAGACCTATAACTTTGGAGAAACCCGTAGATGTTTCCAAAAGAAAACTTACCGGAATCAAAAAAGCTGCAGTAATCACACAATCGACCCAGGATATAGAAAACATAACTAATATAATGAACCGTATACATAAAATAATCCCTAAAGCCCGGCTATATAACACCACATGTCGGACAACGGTCGTCAAACAGAACGATATAAGAACTCTGCCCAAAGAAAATGACGTCATATTGATCATTGGGTCAAAAACAAGTGCTAATACAAAGCGTCTCTACCAAATTTCTAAAAGAATCAATCCCTCCACTTACTGGATAGAATCAAACAAATCTCTTAAAAAAATATGGTTCAAGAACGCTAAAAAAGTCGGCGTAATGGCTGGCGCATCGACCCCCGATCATATTACAAGATCGGTGGTAAAAACTGTCCGAGAATACAAATGAACGAATTTTTACCAAAGATCCGCCCTGTCCCCGTAATAGAATGCATTAAAATATCTTCATCTATAGAAAATATTTTTTCTTGTTTTTCGCAGCATTCGAATGCTGCTTTCTTAAACAGTTCCCTGAAAACAGATGCATCAAGGTTCTCTTTTATAGGGCTGGACCCCCTCTTTAGTCTCGAAAACCGTCATCTTGGAGATACCGTTATATCCTTTGATGGACAAGAATTTACTGCAGGAAAAGATCCGTTCTTAGTGCTTGACGACATTATAAAGAAATATTCTGTAACTAACACCACACATTTTCCGTTTATAGCCGGGGGTATAGGCTATTTCGGGTATGGCCTGAAAGACTGGCTGGAAAGCCTTCCCTCCTCATCCAAGGACGACCTCTCTTTACCTGATATGCGGTTCACAGTATACAGAACGATATTAATACACGACAAAGAAGAGCCTGACAAACTCTACATAAGCGTCTTAGATACCTTATCCGGCAAGCAGGATAAGATCTCGTCTATAATTTCTAATATCACAAACACAATAGGTCAAGCTAGCGGAAAAGATCTTAACGCAGAAAAGATTGGAACGCCTCATAAGAGCGGAGACTTTGTATCAAATTTTTCTAAACCAGATTATATTGCAGCCATAAATAAAGCACTTGAATATATTAAGGCGGGTGATATTTACCAAGTTTGTCTCTCTCAAAGATTTAAATCAAAGTGGCTGAGGTCTCCACATGAATTATACTTAAAACTTAACAGTATAAACCCTTCCCCTTTTAGTGCATTTTTAGATTATGGCGATTTTCAGATTATATCTTCTTCTCCTGAACTTTTTTTAAAATCATCAAATGGGAACATAGAAACTCGCCCTATGAAGGGCACGCGCCCTCGGGGAAAAACTCCCGAAGAAGATGCCGCCATGATGGAGGAACTTACAAAGAGCGCAAAAGATACAGCTGAACTTTTAATGATAGTCGATCTTGAGAGAAACGATCTTGGACGAACCGCTATAACAGGATCTGTTAAGGTAGCCGAACAAAGAAGACTTGAATCATACCCTACAGTCTTTCAGACAATATCTGTTATAAAGGGCCTTTTAGATAAAAAGTTTAGCATGATAGATGCCCTAAAAAACTCTTTCCCTGGAGGCTCAATAACGGGTTGCCCTAAAATACGTGCTATGGAGATAATAGATGAACTTGAACCTACTGCGCGCGGCATTTACACCGGATGTATGGGATACATCAGTTTTCATGAAACTCTTAACCTGAATATAGCTATACGCACAGTTATTATGAAAGAGAAAGATGTATATTTTCAGGTAGGTAGCGGGATTGTATCCGATTCTGATCCCGAAAAAGAATATGAAGAAACTTTACATAAAGCTCGATCTTTTATGGATTTATTTAAGCCCGCTAATAACCTCTCTTAATTCTTCAGGGGACTCCAATTTTATAACCTCAGGCATCTCCCAAGATCCTAATCCATAAACTTTTTTCTTTAAACTTAACGCAAACCCTATTTCAGAAAGTGTTCCATATTCACCGGGAAGAGCCACTACTATATCCGAACCAGTCGCAACTATAGTATTCCTGGCATACCCTATTCCAGTAGTGATAACTATATTAACAAATTCGTTGGCTTCACTTTTATCGTTACCGGGTATTATTCCTACCGTAAGACCTCCCGCTGAAACGGCGCCTCGATTTGCAGCTTCCATTACTCCGGCTAATCCTCCCGATACAAGAACAGCTCCTTCTTCAGCTATTATCTTACCTACTTTTTCTGCAACTTCTGCTGTTTTTTCGTCACATTTATGCCCACCGATCACTGATACCAATATTTTCTTCATTAAACTCCTGTTCCTTTCAAAAACCTTTCTAATCTTATTTTATACTCGTCTTCATACATAAAAATAGCATCTGAATGCTCCCCGCGCATACGATAGAATTCTTTAGGGTCAGCAGCCTCTTCAAAAAGTTCTTTACCATGATGAAACGGCACTATTTCGTCATCTGCGCTATGTATTATAAGTTTTGGCATCTTAACTTTCCCTATCTTGGACATACTGTCATATCTGACCCATAAAGAAACTTTAACAGGAAGAAACGAGTATATATCTTTTGCCATGTCTCCCGTCGAAGAAAAAGCGCCGTCTATTATTAATCCTTTAGCCTTTTTCTTGAGCGCAAGATCTATAGCCACGGCTCCTCCGAGTGACCTGCCGTATAAAATAATATTCTCGCGATGGACTCCGTTCATCTCAAGAACTTTTTCATAAGCTGCTGCTGCATCGAGATAGGTCCCATTCTCAGAAGGAATGCCTTTGCTATTACCATACCCTCTATAATCGAATATAAAAACATTCACGCCCAGACTGTTCAAAAATCTTACTATATCTACCCTATCCCCAATATTCCCGGCATTTCCGTGAAAAAATAAAAAAGTATCCGAATGAGGTTTTCCCGACGGAAGAAACCATCCATGAAGCTCTATTCCATCTGCAGCATTAAAATAAACATTTTTATAAGACAGGCCTATAGCATCGGGGAAGACTTCTATTTTCTTTTTAGGAAAATATACATTTGAATGCTCAAACCATGAAATTATCAGGAAAACGAAGATAATAACTACTGTAATAGTAATGAATACAATCATATATAATTAAATCTCTACCTTTATCCTTAAAGATTGGCCTCTTTCGCCTTTTATTATATAATAAATCCATGAACACCGAAACACCATTATTCACAGTAATAATACCTTCTTATAATCGGGAAAGTTTTCTTAAAATTTCTATTGATTCTGTTCTAAGTCAAACATGTTCAGCTTTTGAACTTATTGTAGTAGATGACGGATCAACCGACTCCACACACTCTCTCTTATCATCTTACCACGACAATAGACTAATATGTATACATCAGGCAAATAAAGGAGTTTCTTCGGCGCGTAACCGCGCTTTGGAAATAGCGAAAGGACAATTTGTTGCTTTTCTGGATTCAGATGACAGATGGCTTGAAAATAAACTTGAACGTGCAAAATCTTTCATTGAAGAGTTCCCCTCCATATCCGTATTCCATACAGAAGAAGTCTGGTACAGACATGGAAAAATTCTTAGCCAGCTAAAAAAACATAAAAAACCAACGGGACACATTTATCAGTTGGCTCTTCCTCTCTGCTGCATAGGAACTTCCACAGTCGTGATTAATAAAAAAGTCTTTTCTGATGTAGGGTTTTTTGACGAGGATATGGAGGCTTGTGAAGATTATGATCTCTGGCTTAGAATTACAAATAAATATGAAGTGAAACTTATTCCTGAAGCGCTTACCATTAAAGACGGAGGAAGAGTTGATCAACTTTCGTCAAGTATCTGGGGACTAGATAGATTTAGAATAAAAGCTCTTGAGAAAATATTATTATCTAACGTTCTTAGTACTCTGGACCGAAACGCAACTTTATGTGAACTTAAGAAAAAATGCGAAATATTCGCAAAAGGATGCGAAAAGCACGAAAAGCCCCGGGATGCTGAATATTACGCAACCCTACCGAATAAATACCTAATTGGACCATAGACTATTGACTCTTGACCATTGACTAAGATTTAGTTTTCAGGAAACAGAATAGAGAATACTCTCACATCAGTCATTCTCTGACTATAGTCAATGGTCTATTGTCTATAGTCCACTATTGTTTGTCCAGTTTGATAGGATTTGAATTATTGTTCCAGTCAAGCGTACGTATTGGGTAAGGTATAACAATTCCTTCTTCTCTATATTTTTTGTGAAGACTTTTAATGAACTCATGTTTTATTCGGTACCCATCCACGAATTCTTTTACTCTTAATATAACAGTGAAATCTATACTTGAATCATTGAAGGTATGATACCTTATGAACGGTTCAAATTCCGGTACTCCTCCTTCAATCTTACCCAAAATTTCACGAGCTGTAGAAATAGTGACTTTTTCTACATGTTCAAGGTCGGAATCATAATGTACGCCTACTTGAAGAAGAACTGACATCTCTTTATCAGGGTAATGATAATTCAGTATACTTGATGACACTAATAATTTGTTTGGTATTACAACAACATTATTCGGAAGCATGCGTACCCAAGTCGATCTCCAACCTATTTTTTCAACATACCCTTCTTCTCCAGATTCGAGGCGTATAAATTGTCCTACTGCTATAGGTTTATCTACTATAAGTTGAATCCCCGAGAAAAAGTTTTCAAGAGTAGGCTGAAGCGCCAAAGCAACCGCTAATGAACCTACCCCCAAGGAAGCTAGTATAGGCGTTATAGAAACCCCGAAACTATCAAGAAGGATAAGCATGCCGAGTCCAAAAACAACAGACCGCAAGACTATGCGTAATATCCCGCCCGACTCTCTTAAAATAGGTATTTTATGTGTGTATGAATCTATAAAACTTTTGAAAAGACGGTCCAAGAAGATTATTATCGCAACTATTGCCGTTGCTTTGAACCCCATATCCAAGAACTGCAGAATCTCTGAGTCCGTTTGAAACTGAAAGATATTGTCTAAAACAAACGCACCGCTTACAAAAATAAGAAGGAGTAACGGCAAGTCCAAGGAATAGACAATAACATTATCAATATTGGTCTTAGTCTTTTCTGCGAATCTTTTTATGCTAACGAAAAGAACTTTTTTAAGTATAAGAGCGACACTCACCCATAAAAAATACAAAACAGGAACGTATATTACGGGTGATATGTCTACTCCAAAAAGGACAATGTTTTTCATTACGTTTTATCCCAAAGATTCTTATGCTTTACCTGCGGAACCAACAACATTTTTATTTTTATTGCTGTACATTACAACAAGTTCGTCTCTTGCCGGGCCCAGGTATTTACGCGGATCGAATTCCGAAGGTTTCGTAGCCATTACCTCACGTATTTTAGCAGTCATTGCAAGACGTCCGTCTGAATCTATGTTTATCTTGCAAACAGAGGATTCTGCAGCTTTTCGAAGCTGATCTTCCGGTACACCAACTGCATTATCGAGTTTCCCGCCATACTTGTTGATAATATCAACATATGCAGGAAGTACAGAACTTGCACCATGAAGCACGATCGGGAATCCAGGAAGTTTTTTCTCAACTTCGTCCAAGATATCAAACCTTAAAGGTGGGACTTCTTCTCCAGGTCCGAGTTTAAACTTATATGCTCCATGAGAAGTACCTATAGAAATAGCCAAACTATCCACCCCAGTTTTTCCGACAAATTCTTCTACTTCTTCAGGTTTTGTATAGTGTGATACTTCATGACTTACCTCATCTTCTATCCCGGCAAGCACACCTAACTCACCTTCAACGGATACGTCATGTTTATGCGCATATTCAACAACTTTTTTTGTAAGTGCAATATTGTCCTCAAAAGAATGTGCCGACCCGTCTATCATCACCGATGAAAATCCCGATTCTATACATGAAACACATAATTCAAATGTGTCGCCATGATCTAAATGTAAAGCTACAGGTATACTGCTGCCCGCGTCTTTAACTATATCCATAGCACCATTAGCCATATGTCTTAAAAGTATTTGATTCGCATACTTTCTGGCTCCCGATGATACCTGAAGTATGACCGGAGAGTTCGTTTCAATACAAGCCGTCATTATAGCCTGCAATTGTTCCATGTTATTGAAATTGTAACCCGGTATGGCATATTTCCCGTCAATAGCTTTAGCATACATGTTTTTAGTGTTAGATAGTCCTAAATCTTTGTAACTATGCATAATTCCCTTCCTCCCTTAATTTGACATTTGTTTTTTGATATTTTCATGAGGTATTCTATCAACTTTTCGATACAATACAAGCTAAAAATGAGCCCTTTTATGGTTTTTATTGCCCTATTTCGACTTTGCATTCAGGATCAAAAGGATTGGTCCTCATTGCCAACGAAAACAGATATGGATAATTCGTCTTAAGATGCCTCATGTAGTCTACCCATTCCCCCACAAGTAAAGCATATCCTCTTCTAATATCACCCGATAAATGTTTATAATCCTCTTCTGGTAAGGCTTCTAGTTTCTTTCTATTCATTAGTTCTTCCGCAAGATGAAAAACAGCCCACAAAAGCTCTGTGAAAGAGTCATGTTCCAGTAAATTAGAATTTGATAAAAGGTTTAAAAGAAACTCACGCCTCTCTTTAAGGAACACGCAAAGTCCATCCAGATCACCCTTTCGGCTATCTACATTAAACGCATGTTTCTTTATTTCTTTAGATATTGCATCAAACTTGTCATCTGACCACTTATCATCAACGCATAATTTACACCGAACTTGACCGTTATCAGTTGAAAAATCTGAAAACATACCCAATAGATCTGTTCCTATCTCACTAAAAAAGCACCTATTAGCATATTCATTTTTTGCAGCAATATGCGTTTTGTCCTTTTCTCTAGCATAGTGTGTATTATCAGAGTCACAAGTAAAACTTCTAAAGGAACAAACGCAATGTCGCCCATAAGGTATATAGATATATGATGCGAATCATGAAAAATTGAAAAATGCACAAAATAAAGCGCCGCTGAAAGCGTTATTAAAAGTAATCCTAACACTGTTCGCCAGTTCGTTATTTTTTTAAGTATTTTTTTCATCTTTTTCCCTTATCATTATAAGTACCATCTTGAAACGTTCCGATGCTTTGAGTGAATGCGGCTGGTTAGCAGGCATTATTATCATTTCACCTTTTTTGACTTTATGCATTTCACCTGATATAACGACATCGGCCTCCCCCTCCACAATATGGACTATAGCATCAAAAGGTGCGGTGTGTTCGCTCAGGCCTTGCCCTACATCAAAAGCGAATAGGGTCACCGTACCGATAGCTTTATCAGCCACGGTTTTACTTACTACCGAACCGGTTTGGTAATCTATACTGTTGCATATGTTAAATGCCTTATCCTTCGTCATTAAACTCTCCTTTGAATGCTAAGGGGACACTTTCGTCGAAACCGGGACGTTTCGACACACCTCGAACATTTCGTTCTCGGCGCCTTATAAATTCGGGAAATGTCACCATATGCTGGGTAATTGTACATTATAGAGGGTTTACAGCCACTCCTCCTTCAGGATGTCGCCTTGTATCCCCACAACCACGTGTTTGACCGGGATCTTTCTTTCGGCGTCTTCTGCACTTTTCTTTGCTATTGCTAAAAGACCGCTACAGCAAGGAACTTCCATCGTCATTACTGTAAGTGTGTTTATCTTGGCTGTATTTATAAGCTCTTTTATCTTATTCACATAAATATCTTGGTCACTATCAAGTTTAGGACATGCTATAGCTAAACTTTTTCCTTTTAAATGGTCTTTATGAAAATCCGCTAATGCGTATGCCACGCAATCAGCAGCCAGAACAACATCTTTGCCTTGAAAATACGCAGCATTTGGCTGCACAAGATGAAGCTGGACGGGCCACTGGGTAAGTTCAGATACCCTTTGTCCGGTTTCTTCAGACTCTTTATCTTTCTTTTTTGCAGAAAAATCCATAGCTTTTATTCCGGGACACCCAGAATGCACTTTGCTTTTTTTATCGGATTCTTCGCTTCCCCCGGGAAGCTCTATACCTTTTTCCCTTAAAAAACTTATAGCTTCTTTGTAATACTCATCTTCTCCATGCTCTTTTAAATGCTCAAGATGCGCTTTTAGAACATTCACACCTTGCTTAACGATGTTTTTCATAACTTCTTTCTCATTGTAAGCTTCAGCTTCTCTCTCCTCAGTTGTAATTGCTCCTTCAGGGCACTTACCTATACAAGCTCCAAGTCCATCACAACAAAGGTCACTTATAAGACGCGCCTTACCATCAATCATCTGAAGCGCACCTTCAGGACAATTCGGTATACACTGGCCGCAACCGTTACATTTTTCGTCATCTATTTTTATTATTTTTCTTTTTGCCATGGATTCTCCTTACCTTACAAGTGAAGCAATGGTAATCTCGGCCAGATCTTCCATAACTTTAGATTCTATTTCATCTATTTTGCTTTTAAATAAACATGTTTTTAAAAACTTACAGGTCTTCCCTTTTATCTTGTGTTCATTAAATTTAAACGGTCCTTGAAATATTTCCAAAACATCTAACACGGTTATTTTTTTAGTAGAGTTCGCTATTGAAAAACCTCCGTTTTTCCCCTTCGAAGACTTTAGTACGCCTTTTTTTGTCAGTATCTGTAATATTTTTCTGAGAAAGGGACCAGAAATTCCCAATTCTTCAGAAAGTTCTTTTACAGAAACTGTTCTCCCTCCTGATGCAGTAATACAAGTTAATGCGTTAATAGCATAATCGGTATCTTTGGTGATAACTTTCATATTATTCTTCCTTTGTCGTGTTGCAAAGAGGACACCTCCCTACGGGAGGATGTCCCAGCATGCTAGGTAGTCGGAGATACGACTTCCCTAAAATCCCGTCTTACTTGCCATTTCATGGATGGAATGCCCTTTATAGATTATGTCTCCGTCCATATTTATGGCTATTACAGTTGGAATGCCTCTAACCTTATATAGACTGGCTACCATACCGGAAGGATCCAGTACTATAGGATACCTGATGCCTTTGGCATCAATAAACTTCTGCACTTTTGCGGGACTTTCCTGTATATTGATCCCTGTTACAGAAACCGTTTCGGATTTATCAGAAAAGAAAGAATTTACTTGCGGGACTTCCGCTACACATGCCGGACACCATGTCGCAAAAAAGACTAGAACTACATTCTTCTCTTTAAGCTCTTCTGCAAGCACCATTCTAGTTCCGTCTGTTCTTTCTAAAATAAAATCAGGAGCTTTCCCTAGATTAGCTTCCGATTGACTATCTGCTCCTCCGCAGGCACCCATGGTCAAAACAAAAGCCATAATAAGTACAAATGCTATTTTATTTTGTCGAGTAGACATAATATGGTTCCTCCATTTAGATTTAGTTTGTTTTCTCTGTTTCTCTTCCCTTTCGGTTGGAAGAGTGCCACAATATTCAAACCATGTGGGGAAACTTCAATGCCCCTCAC
>JAVCDB010000089.1 GCA_030765205.1 Candidatus Aadella gelida
CATTATAATCCTCCATAATTTTGAATCTTAACACTTTTTAAAAATTCAACATACCGGCTTTAAATATAAAATATTCACCTAAAAGTATCATCGCAAATGCTAATGTTTTCTGTACTGCATGCATTACCTTTTCTGATCGTGGTATCGAGGCAAGAATACCGGTAAAAGTACCTATTACCATAAGTAATGTCCCCAATCCTATCGCGAACACAAAAAGTAAGGTCGAACCAAAAATAATATTCTGCGTGGTAGCTACGAATGTCAAAAGTGCCGCTAATATGGCGGCGGTACATGGAGCAGCAACAAAGCCTGAAGCTATTCCCATAAGGATAGCCGAGAGCATAGTCCCGCCTTTAAAGACTTTACCTGCACCTGCTCTGGATAATAAGAACGTTGGCATAGGTATTACATCCAATAACACTAAAGCAAAAAGTATCATAACATTACCTACAAGAAGATGTGCTAGGGGATTGGATTGTATCTGCCCAAATAGCTTCCCTGTCATGGCAGCTATCATACCGAGCGCCGCAAAAGTTATAGCCATTCCAAGAACATATCCAAAAGATAAAAGAAAACTTTTCCCTTTTGACTTCTCTCCCGTAGATCCTACAACCCCTACTATTATAGGCA
This sequence comes from Candidatus Aadella gelida, assembly GCA_030765205.1. Lineage (GTDB taxonomy): Bacteria > Omnitrophota > Gorgyraeia > Tantalellales > Tantalellaceae > Aadella > Aadella gelida. Next base: position 631 of record JAVCDB010000089.1, read on the forward strand.
CAAGAGGATAAACGCACGGAGTAAAAGATGTGACTACTCCTCCTAAAAAAACAACAACATAGGTCAAAATAGATATATTCTCGAGGTAATACGATATGTTATCCAAGATTATCCTCCTATTTTACTTTTGCGGATCTTTGTGTCGAAAAAATTATATATCATCAGCATAATGAGGACTGCAACAGAAAAATATCCTATCCAACGGGATATCTCCCCCTTATGGATATGTTCTATGACAATGTTGCCAGATCCATAAAAATGAGTATAGACTATGTCTAATAACCACCCCAAAAATAGACTTCCCACGGCTATAGAGCCTAGATATACCGCAAGGGCTCTCTTTCCCAGAGTCTGAAGAACAACTGTCATGGTTACCACATTAGTTGCCGGCCCCGCTACAAGAAAAACAAATGCTGCACCCGGAGCTAATCCTTTAAGCATAAGCGCCGCAGCAATGGGTATAGAAGCCGTAGCGCATACATACATAGGTATTCCAAGAATGAGCATGATTAACATAGCTCTCAACCCCGAGCCTAGATACTCGCTGATAATGTTCTCTGGCAAGAAAAAGGTTATCATCCCGCCAATTATCACACCAACTATAAGTGCCTTTCCGCTATCTTTAAGAAGATCTCTAAATGCATAGTTAAATATACTCTTTATTTTATAACCCGGAGCATGTGAATGCTGGCTTTCTTCGTGGCAAAACTTACAGTGCTGAACATCGCCCTGGTCCCTCTTATCCTCATCCTTATCTATAACATTGGATAAAACCCCCGCTATTGTACCGGTAATAAAAGACGCTATTACCCTATAGACAGTGAACAGCGGCCCTAAAAGCGAATAAGTAGCAAAGATGGAATCTACTCCGGTAGTAGGCGTAGAAATAAGGAAAGATAATACCGCACCCTTGCTCGCACCTTCTTTTCTAAGCGCCATAGCTGATGGTATCACCGAACATGAACACAAAGGAAGTGGGATACCGAATAAAGACGCCTTGATGACAGACCCTATATTCCTGCCCCCTAAATGTTTGGCTATCATGCTTGTATTTAAAAAAGCATGCAGCACTCCCGCAAAAAGAAACCCAAATAAAAGATAAGGAGCCATCTTCTCCAGTAGGAAGTATGATTCTTTAATTATACCTATGATAATATCCATGATAAGCGCTTTATTTAAAAATCTCCCCTGTTTCCGCAGACCAAAACAAAAGATCTAACTCAGCTATTGGAATATCTGTTTTTCTGGAAAAATCTTTAAGGATAGTTTCGAAAAGAAAATATTTACCTTTAGATATAGTTTTAGGAATTCCTTCGATCAATCCGTATCTTACCATGTTCTTAAGAATGTGAACGTCTATTATGGCAAGGTCCTTTCCGAAACCTATATTCCGTAAAAAATGACTTGATTCTTTTAGCCCCAATCCTTTTACATTGCTGTAGAACCATTCTCTGGAAGAATAAACGTCACCAGAGTTTATCTTATCCTTTATACATATCCTTCCATTCTCGGTAAAGTTATCTCTGGCTTCCGCTATATACCTGGCCTTATTGTTGGGGAATCTTACTCCTCTAAGCCCGGAGATTATCTTTTCTACATCCCCCTCAAAAAGAACATTGCTTTTAACTAGTCTTGATACGGCTTTCCCGCATTCGCGGGCCTTTGATTGCGGCGTGCACAAACAAAAAACAAGTTCACTGAATATTCTGTGATCATCTTCCTGCCATACTTTGCGAAAGTCTCTCAATCTTTTTTTGATTTCAGTTTTTTTTGTACTATAAGCTTGTTTGAGTTCTTCTATTTTGATACGCATTCTATAAGTTTTTCCACTATCTTTATATGTGCATTTTCATCATTATGAATGGAAGTGAGTTCTTCTTTTATCTGTTTGTCCTCGACTTGATCTATATAATGTTCATAAAAATATTTTGCTCTTTTTTCATACTCCATCATTTCACTAAATTCTTTTTTTAAAAGATCAATATTCATTTACAACCTCTTCCTCTACCCTGCTTATTATCTCCTCGATCTTTTCTCTATGCTTTGCAGAATCATTATGTAGTCTCGTAAGAAGCTTCAGTATTTCGTCTTTCTCTTTGTCTGTAAGCGTGTCATCATCGCGAACCAAAGCCTTGGAAAAATTGGCAAACACCGCTACCATTCCTTCTTCTACATATACAAGTTCATTTAGTCCGGCTAAAAGTCTAGTTTTGGTTATCAAGCGTCACCTCATCTCTGCTAAATGTTTAAATGCTCTTAATGAGGCTTTTGCCCCTTCACCTGCCGCTATGATTATTTGTTTTTCTGCTACATTTGTAACGTCACCCGCCGCAAAAATACCCGGGATATTGGTCTCTGTTTGACAATTCACGATAATTTCATCCATATCGTTCTTTTTAATGTCTTTCGTAAAAGCCGAATTTGGCATGAGCCCTATCTCTACAAAAACACCTTTACACGGGACTTCTATTTCCCCTGAAGGCGTTTTAACTTTGATCTTATCAACAAATTTGTCACCTATTACTTCCATAACTTCAGACCCATTCAAAACCTTGACCTTTTTGCTTCCAACAACTTTTTCCTGCATGATAAGGTCTCCGCCGAGCTCAGGAGTAACATTCACGATAGTAATAAAAGAAGCTATCTTTTCCATCTGAAGAGCAGCGTCAAGCGCAGAGTTACCGCCCCCGACTATTACCACATCTTTATTCTCAAAAAAAGGACCGTCACATGTAGCGCAATATGTTAAACCCTTATTCTTAAACTTTTCTTCACCGGGAACACCTAGCTCTCTGGATCTTTTGCCTGAAGCGATTATCAAAGTTTTAGCTTTATATTCACCGCTCGTTGTCTTTATTTTATGAATGCCCTCGGAGCTGGTCACTTCCTGAACTTCTTCACCCTCATTAACATCTATGCCGTATCTTTTAATATGTTCTTCAAACTTAGCTGCAAGCTCAGGTCCGGATATGAACTGGTATCCCGTATAATTCTCTACGTCACCGCTCCATGCGGTCTGCCCGCCTATATCCACAGAGATAACAAGGCAGTCCATCTTTTTCCGAGCGGCATATACTCCCGCAGTTATACCCGCAGGACCCGCCCCGATAATTATGAGTTCATAGATCTTATCCGTCATTATATTCCCAAAGCGCTGGTTATTTTATCTTTATCAAATCCGACGATTATCTCGCCTTCAATGTCCAAGACAGGTACGCCCATCTGTCCGGATTTTTCCACGATTTCTTTCGCGCGTTCCGGATCAGTCGAAATATCAATACTCTCAAATTCTACGTTGTTATCAGTAAGAAACTGTTTTGCTCTTATGCAAAAAGAACAAGTTGGCGTGCTATATACCTTTACATTCTTCATAATTCGCATCCTCCTTTATGTGCGCATAATTTTTCAAGATGTATCTTCTCTTCGCTGATTATGTCTTCTACAAGATTAGCCGATATCTCAGGTACGTTCTTTTTTACTTCTTCATAGAAAAGTATAGAATCTTTCTCAAACCCTATCGCAAGATCTATACCCTCCTCCAAACTTTTTACCCCCTTGGCAATCATCTCTCCCTTATTCTTTTCGGTAAAAACATATTGTCCGGCAAGAGCTCTCATATAAGCATCATACTCTTCAGGATAAGCTTCCTCTGGGTCATGCCCGCAAACTCCATCAAAGATCTTACTGAACATTTCTATATGCTTTTCTTCCTGGCCAGCCAAGTATTCGAATATCCCGCCTATTGCCGGAGAAGACCATTCCTCATTAAGCGTATTATAGAATTCTTTACCGTTTTTCTCTATCTGCATAGCTAATTCAACTATTTCGCATCCTGAAAAATTGTTTGGCATAATCATCCTCTCATTATTGTTATGAAAAATACTCTGAATTCAGTATCAGTAATTTTCACTCTGTATTTCGAAATATGCCTGCGGATGTTTACATGCCGGACACAAGTCTGGAGCATCCCCGCCTTCATGCACATATCCGCAATTACGACATTTCCATGATACTTCTTTATCTTTCTTGAAAACATTACCTTTAGTAACATTATCAAGAAGTTTTCTGTATCTTTTTTCGTGACGCACTTCCACTAGAGCTATCTTCTCGAAGGTTTCAGCAACGTCATCAAAACCTTCTTCTTTAGCTGTCTTACTAAAATCCTTATAAAGCACAGTCCATTCCATTTTTTCGCCATCTGCCGATTCTTTAAGATTTTCTTCAGTAGTCCCGATCTTGCCGGCCGGGTAGCTTGCGGTTATTTCCGCTTCTCCGCCTTCAAGAAACTTAAAGAACTTTTTAGCATGTTCTTTTTCATTTTCCGCAGTCTCAAGAAATATACCTGCTATCTGTTCATATCCGGCTTTTTTCGCGACTGAAGCAAAATATGTGTACCTATTCCTTGCTTGTGACTCACCTGCGAAAGCTGCTAAAAGATTTTTCTCGGTTTTTGTTCCTTTCAAACTCGCCATGTTACTTTCCTCCCTTTTTTGATTGTAAAGAGGACACTTCCCTTCGGGTAGTGTCCCAATCTGCCTTGGTTTGCGTATCTGGACTCTTTATCCATCTCCTCACGCCTTCCAAAGATCATGTACCGTACAATATTCTCTTATTTCAACAACATCTTCCTTGGAAACACAAAATCCTGCTTCGGGTTTCTGACCGGGCTTAAGTTCCGCACGTAAGACCTTATCTTTTGTAAGAACTTCAATAAACTTTATATAATGCTTCTCTTCCATAGGATGCTCTACGCTTCCAACTTTTATCGTTATCCCACATTCAGCGTCTTCTGTAACAGGTACATGTTTTTCTTTCCCTTCATCCTGACCCTTTGCTTCTAGCTTTACCATCTCCTGCCCGCAACAAACAAGAGTAGGCGCACCTTCATTAACTACTTCCACTATATGGCCACATACTTCACATTTATAAACATCTCTTAATCCAGTCATAACTATCCTCCATTGTTTTTTATAGGTTACTCTCAACCGTATCTCTTATCTCTTCAAGCCGCTCTTTCGTCGGAACATATTGCGCTTTCACGCTGCTTAGCATATCAAATCCGCAACTTTTAAGTATTTCTTCTACTTGGCTTATGCTCTGCCCGCCCCATCCATAAGAACCAAATGCCATAGCCTTTCTTTTTTTTGGAGCTAATCCCTTCAGGTATGTAAGAAAAGCGGATACTTTTGGCATAAGATTATTATTCAAAGTTGGGGACCCGACACAAATATACTCGGCCTCTAAAACATGTGTTATTATATCTGATATATCATTTTTCCCTAAGTCCATCATGCAAACTGGTATTTTTTTCTTAGTAAAGGCTTTTCTCACGCTTTCTGCAATACTTTTAGTTGATTCCCACATCGTATCATAAACTATAACTGCTTTTTTCTGAGTATCGTTATTCGACCACTTTGTATATTCTTCAAGGATTTCCTTAATATGTGTTCTCCAGATAACCCCATGAGAAGGCGCTACCATATCTATCTCTAAAGTTCCAACCGCACCCAGTGCTTTAGATACTTGTGCTCCATAAGGCATGACAATATTCGCATAATATTTAGCAGCCTCTCCCAGAACTGTATCCCAACCCACTTCATCGTCAAATCTTTCCTTGGAAGCTATATGTTGCCCGAAAGCATCGTTTGAAAGCAGCAGCTTCTTCCCGGGCATATACGTTACCATTGAATCCGGCCAATGTACCATTTGAGTCGGTACAAAATGAAGACTATCCTGACCAAGATTGAGAGTATCCCCAGCCTTTACTGTCTTGAGTTTGGGTATTTCTCCAAAATGAGCTTCAAGAATTTTTTTACCGTTCTCCGAAGCAATTACCTCGGCATTTACGCAGTGTTTAAGTATTTTGAGTAAACTACCCGAATGGTCCATTTCAGCATGATTGGATACGATATAATCTATCTTGGAAGGATCTATGACGTCTTTTATTCTCTCAAGCATCTCCTCAAAAAGATAATGTTTCACGGTATCAACCAAGACTACCTTCTCGTCTACTATCAGATACGCATTGTACGTAGTCCCTTTTTGCGTAAGATACCCATGAAATTCACGAATATCCCAATCGATTCCACCTACCCAATATACACCCTTTTTAATTTCAGTAGCTTTCATCTTATCTTCTTCCTCTATAATTCCCCTTTTATTTAAGCTTCTTCTTCGAACTGATCTTTACCAACACCACATTCAGGACATACCCAGTCTTCGGGCAGATCTTTAAACTCAACATTATCATTATCAGCCGGATCATAGATGTATCCGCATACTAAACATTTATATTTTTTCATTTTTTGCTCCCTGTTATAATTTTATGATTTGATCAAATGTATCAAGGGTCCCGCAAGGGACCCCTGATAACCTCACCGACAGTTTATGGTCATGTCCAGGACAATATACTGCAGCCCTCTTTACAGTGTGTGACGGGACGAAGCATATGTCTCAATGTAAAAGCCATCCGCGCCTCCTTTCGTTTTATGGTTATAAAAAACCTTTCTTCTACCCCTTAATGATACCATAAAGGTATCATTTGTCAAGCCCTACCTGTTAGTCTTATTCTAACTCTCAAATGCCTTTTTGTGAAAGGATTTTCTCTTTTTTTTTTACTTATGGCCGCAGCATGATTCTTCAGCTTGATTTCCGCATTTTTTTCTGAGAATACTCATCATTGGACACCAATTTGTAAAAGCCGATTGAAGCAGATTAATCCCTACAAAAATAGTAAACCAGAGCCATCTAATATCTACAAAAAGAGCTAGCCCTATACTGGCTAAAATAAAAAATCCTGCCAGACCTCTTAATATACGTTCCATCATTTCTCCCCCTTTATTTAAAATCCGTACCTTAACCTTACATATACATTTTTATTCTTCTGCATGCCTCCAAATTCCGTCCAAGAGTCCTTACCCCAAGGCAGATTGGCCCCTACTGAAAGAGTCCATGCATCCGTAACATACCAGACAATAGACGGCCTGATATAAGCGTCCAGGTCCGTTGGAGAAAAGAATGTGAAAAGTGACAATCTAACCGTTTGCCCGGCTAGTAGTTTCGTTATTCTATTCGTCACGACGTGCCTAAACTCGTCCCACCTATAATCGGCAGGCAGGAGTGCGCGGCGATATTCGTTATAATCCATGATCTCTTCCACATAATATTGAAACCCAAGGCTAAGATCATTACCCATATCCTTATCATACCCTATCAAATACTTTGTCCTAGAATTTTGTATCGTTCTTATATCTCCCGAATTGTCTTCCGGAGAGTGATAATACGAAACTTCGGCATTACCTATCCCTCCGAGAACCGGACCTCTCACACTTCCCCCGTAAGCATCCATTCTTTCATGATATAGCTGACGGCCAGCTTCGTTCTTATAGCTCCGCGGACTTGGATCAAACCCGCGGTAGTAGTATAAGGCGCTTTCATAACTTCCGAAATTCCTATATGCGCGCCCAGCATATACCATATTCTTTGCCGTCCGGGACGGTTCAATAATATCTCTTTCGGAGTTAACTCCGGCTATCCCGCCTTGGAAACTGTCAAAAAAACTTAACCTGTAACCCGTGGGAGTATTATCAGGTTCGAAGAAAGGCACGACAGCCACGTCCAGATTAAACCATTCAGGATAAAACATTACCCTTAACGCGTCTGAAGGTTTCTTTAAGTACTCATCCTCCCTGCCTATAAAAAAAGAAATGTAATCTTTAGGAAAAAGATCATTAAGAAAAAGATAGTCTCCTGTACCCCAAGTTAGTACCTGTCTGCCTATTTTTACATCAACAATATCCGCCGGGGTAAAAGACACATTAAGCTCCCTAAGATCCGTTAAAACTTTCCCTGCGGAATAAAAGTCCAGGACAAAATCTGATTTTACGCTTAGTTCTGTCTGCCAATCCGAAAGAATACTTTCATCGTCAAAATAATATTTTGTCTTAAGCTGAAGCCTGCCTTCGGCCATATTAAACTGACGATGCCTAACATCATCTGATCCAAACCTAGGGGCGAAGGCTTCTTCAACAAACCCGTGTATTTTCGGCAAGTTCTCAGAAAACCCTTCCCCAGAACACATTAGTAATATAATAGACGCAATTATAGTAATCTTTATTCTTTTCATCTTCTTCCCAACATTATCCTTCTATATACTTTCTGGGCGGACGTCTTAAAAATCTTTCGGTAAAAATATTTTCTTCAACATCTATATCATAATCCACATTGGAAAATTCGGATACGGTATTTCCACCTGAATTAAGATCCGTAGCTTTCATCTTGGTTATGGTGGGGTATCCCTTGATGTCTTTTACTTCAACCGCTTCTATTGTGCGGTAAAGTTTACCCTGTTTGTCGTAGTATTCGGCTTTTACCGGCATGTAATTAGATTTATCTATCCAGCTGATAAAATATGAAAACTCTACAGACCCGAGATCTTTAGGAACACTTTTTATTTTATACTTGCCGTCTTCTTCTTCCAGCAAACTATGCTCATCCTCTTCTGTGCCTCTTCCCGAGATATCTTCATAAACAAAATTCGTTCCCACAAAACTGGATCTCTTGTCACTTGCAGAGACTCTCCGAACCAGATCCATTGCCGGAAGATATAACCATCTATCGTCATCTTTCCCTATCTGCTTCCATACCAGATATGACATACCTTTTACGTCGTTAGGCTCATGAAAATATACGTAAAATTTCTGTTCAGCGCCGTCTTTAACATCCAGCCTAAGTATCGCCATCTTCCGGTTCCTGGTGCGCCCTAATGAATCTGTTATCTCCATAGTTACGTCGGCTCGCCCGCTGTCACTTTTGTAATAAGCAGCGTGATCCGCTTTTTTAACTATCTCATTCGCATCTTCAGCAAAAGAAACTTGATTGCACATTAAAAGAGCCGCAACCACCGTTAATATTAAGATACTTTTTTGTCGAGTAGACATAATATGGTTCCTCCATTTAGATTTAGTTTGTTTTCTCTGTTTCTCTTCCCTTTCGGTTGGAAGAGTGCCACAATATTCAAACCATGTGGGGAAACTTCAATGCCCCTCAC
>JAVCDB010000002.1 GCA_030765205.1 Candidatus Aadella gelida
ATGGAGCCGTTTAGAAAAGGAGGAAGGTGTCTGGAACAATGATGAATGGGACCATTACAAGTCAGTCATTGATGAACTCCTCAAACTGGGTATCGAACCCCTGGTAACCTTGAACCATTTCACCGTCCCCTTATGGTTCGCCGATAAGGGCAGCTGGTTATACCCCGGATCAATCGATCTTTTCACCCGTTTCGCGATTAAATGTATAGAAGAATTAGGCGATAAAATACGGTATTGGATCACAATAAACGAACCGAATATCCTTGCTACACTGTCATATATCTACGGTCAATGGCCTCCCTGCAAAAAGGACTTAAGTTCGGCCCTTATCGTTCTAAAGCATATGACAAAAAGTCATGTATCTGCCTACAAAAACATGCATGAACTCGCTAAAAAATCCGGCAATATCAGATCTCCTATGATCGGTATCGCAAAAGCCGTCACAGCTTTTCATCCCTGTTCACGAGTCTCTCTAGGCGACCGTTTATCGGTCTCCTTTAGAGATCACTTCCACAATCACTCGTTCATTAGGTCCGTTATCAAGGGACGCGTCTTGATCCCGGGATTACCGAAAGAAGACCTTATGTCCAAAGATACACTGGATTTCATAGGATTGAATTATTATTTCCGCCAATTCATAAAGAACAAAAGTCCCTTGTTCAAAAGGTCTGTGGGTGAAGTCTGCTCCCCTGAACATCACCCGAATGCCGGACCGGTTACCGACATGGGTTGGGAGATCTATCCGGAAGGATTGTACGAAATACTTAAGGACATGAACAGCTACCATAAACCCATGATCATAACCGAAAATGGATTAGCTACAAAAGATGATGCTCTTAGATGTACTTACATAAAGGGTCATCTTTCTCAAGTTTTAAAAGCTATACAACACGGCTTCCCGGTTAAAGGATATCTGCACTGGTCTTTACTGGACAATTTTGAATGGGCCGAAGGTTATTCAAAACGTTTCGGACTTATCGAAGTGGATTATCTTTCTCAAAAGCGTACTATACACCCTTCCGCTGAATATTATTCCTCTGTGATCCGTTCAAAAAGGATCTGACCCCGTGACTCGTGATTCGTGACTCGTGAAAATAAAAATGTAGGGTCGATTTTTTTCGGACCTACACTAGATCTGATATCTCTTCCTTGCTTAGTTCCCAGCTTGCGGCATCTATATTGACCATAAGCTGATCTTCCGTGCGACAGCCCATTATGCAGCTAGCCACTTCGCCTTTGGCAAGTACCCAGTTTATGGCAGCTTGAGCGGTGGGAACATTCCTTTTTGAAGCTATCTTTTCGAGGGTTGTTCTCATGGCCTTTCCCCGGCTCCAAAAAGGTTCTTTGTAGTACTTGTAAAAGAACGATCTGACGTCCCCTTTTTCAAATACCGGCGGCTCTTTGTACTTACCCGTAAGTATCCCTCCACCTAGAGATCCGTATGACAATATCGATATGCCTTTACTCCCGCAAAAAGATATAAGGTCTTTCTCTATATCTCTGTCAAAAAGAGAATATTGTACCTGATTACTTACTACCTGTGTTATAGAGTTAGCTTCTTCTAGAAGTTTTTTATCAAAATTTGATACGCCTATATATCTTATCTTACCTTCCTTTTTTATCTTATTAAGTTCGCTGAAAGTCTCTTCAAGAGGAGTATCTTTATCCGGCCAATGACATTGATACAGGTCTACAGTCTCAATATTCAACCGCCTGAGAGAATTCTCTATTTCCTTTCTTATAAATCCCGCAGTCAGATTACATTTGATACTTCGTCCGCTTTTTTCCAACCCGCATTTGGTAGCTATTATCGCGTCTTTTCTTCTTCCCCGTATAGCTTTTCCTATAACTTCTTCCGCCCTGCCGTCACCGTATATGGGAGCGGTGTCTATTATGTTTATGTCCAGATCTAAAGCTCTACCAATAACCCTTATGGACTCATTGTCATCGACTTCTTTCCCCCATCCTTCACCACCGAATACCCATGAACCTAAAGCAATAGCAGATACTTCAAGGTCAGTATTACCTATTTTTCGATATTTCATATTGATAGCTCCTTTCATCGACCATTATACAAGGAGCATTAGGAAATAGCAAATTGGTGAATGGTAGTTGGTGAATGGTGAATAGTGAGTAGTCACCAGTGACCTGGTAACTGGTGACTTTTTCTACCTTCTACTCTCTATCTTCTAACTTCTAGCACTAAGCTTCCTCATTTGCATTCTGCCCGATTATATGGTATTTTTCTTTGCATGAAGAAAATATACTGGATACTTTTTATAGTCGTGGGATTAGTGTTTAGCGCATTCACTGTTACCTGCGGCGTATTTGATTCTCATCTTGCCGATCTTACAATAGACTGGCTTGCTTTTATAGCGGGGTCTTTTCTTGTAATAGAGGCGCTGCATAAAATATTCACTTCCAAATCTCCTCTGCTCCGGGATCAACTTTTCCGGGCCTTTCGTGTGGTTATAGGAACATGTGTGTTCACTATACACCTTCTGCAATTCATGAGATATTGACAGACCGCAGACATCAGACTACTCGTTTTCTAATATACTACCAGGAGAACAAGTAGCCAGGGTTTAAACCCTGGCTACAGCTAATCACTGTTCACTATTCACCAAATACCATTCACCACTAATTACAACGATTCCAGGACGGCTGATTCGGCATCCATGAAATTCCGTATCTCTTCGTAATTTACCTTCTTTATCTTCATTAAGAAGTCGCCGCTCAGAACAGCTTTGATAAAGAGGCTTACGTCATTATTACATTCTTTTTCTATATAGTCTTCCATGTCTTCATAATTATCCATTAAGCCGGACA
>JAVCDB010000025.1 GCA_030765205.1 Candidatus Aadella gelida
AGGAAGGATCGCAGGGATTTTATTTCATGGTCTTTTAGGTATTTTTCGGGTGTTAATATCCATTTTTTCATTTTGGTTCGCTTTTGTGTTTTTGTTCTTAAGAGAAAAAAGTAATCGCAGCAGTGCACAGCTTTGCTGTGCCTACTATTAGTTTTATATATTAGAACACTATTAGCTGTCTTGTAAAGGAATATAAATAAATGAGTTAAGCCCCCTTTCCGTTCCAAAAGGGAAGTTTTCCGTTCCAAAACGGAAGTGGATAACTTCCCTTTCCCCTTTAAATCCCCTTTTTCTTAATGTTCCAAAACGGAAGTGGATAACTGTCTTAAAGCACAGACTTTTCCACGATCGTTATGTCTTTTTTACTGGACACCCTTTTTTGTACTGCCGGCGGTGAAGGCTTTAATTCGAAATAGCCATCCTCGAATTTTGCTTTTACCGGCCAGAACATTTGAAGATCCTTCAATATCTTGTTTAGTTTCATTCTGGTTTTTCTGTGGTTCTCCTCTTCTGTTCCCAACTGTTCAAAGAGCAACGCATCCGGGAAAGATATAGTCTTGTTCAAAGAATTGTTCCTATAAGCTAAAAACCGGTAAAAATCTAAAGCTAGAGGATTTCGTTTGAAGCACCCTACTACATTCATGTCGAGCGGGACAGAATGTTTATGGATATATCTGGCGTAGCCTTCATCGAGGATTATTTTCCCTTTTGATAACATCAGCTGAGCGGGATTCTTCACGTCAAAATGGATGTCCCAGGCTTTGGCGATCACAGAATGGATCCCCAGGATCCGTCCGGATGACGCTTCTTTTGGTTCGATGCTTATTACGCTTGTGATGTAATTTACAAGCTGTCTTAGAAGGGCTTTATTAGCGCGGCCTTCATTGTATCCAACCTTTTTGACATATTCGTTGAAGGATCTCCCGGTATCAATAACGTTTGTATTTTTAGTCCTTACTTCCGTATCGATGAAGATTTGGTTCATCCGGGCGTAACAACCGTAAGGGATCTCGTAATTTTCATGTCTTGTTATTGTGAGTTTGCAGAGAGATGTCTCTTTTGTCCAGAAAGCGGGATTATCTTTAACCTTCCTGGTAGGCAAACCAAAGACCATGAAAACATTAGAGGAAAAGCCAATCTTTTCCTGGACCTCATCGAATCGTTTTTGGACTATTAGATCGAGCATAGTTTTATGGGATTTTTTCATAGTCCCCTACCCTGTTTGTTCAGCTGCTGCGCGAGTGTTGTGAAAGCCATTTGTATCACTCTTCGAGGTTTGACTTTCCCCGTTTCCCAGCGTTCCACCGTTTTATATGATACCCCGAGCCTACTGGCAATATCTTCCCTTGTCAGTTTATAGCTTGACCTCAGGGTTTTTATATCCATCTGATTCCCCTCTTTCATTTTCTGCGGACTCCTTATTTTGATTTTGTTTTGTTAAAGTATCTTGTAAAATCTGGACTTGATTCTTCTTTTGATCTAACAATATTTTCATTTCCGCTAGTTCAATATTCTGTTCTCTTGTTTTCCGGTCGTATTGGTTTACATGTTCCGTGTAGTTAGCGAATATGGTGGTTACTTCCTTATCTTTTGCTGAAAGATTAGAATCGAATTTTTCCTGAGATTCTTTGTGGAGTTCCTTAAACTGGAGTATCCCGTAAACAGATGTCCCGATTACGGCTAAAACGACCGCAACAAGGACACCTAAATAGATTTTGTGTCCCCTGTGTCCCTTTTGTCCATCTAAAAGGGACAGTTTAGAAGTGATTCTCTCCAGCTTCCGGTCGAGGGTTTTGGTATCCTGCTGAATATATCCAATATCCGCGATGGACTTTTCAAGCTTGGTGATGACAGTCTTGACTTGCTCTATTTTTGTCAACATCATATCGGTTTTTTGATCCTGTTGAAAAAGAGTTATCTCTTTTTCAACAGGGACATCATAGACATTTGGGACTTTGGAGACATCATTTTCCATCGTGGATGTCCCGATTGTGTCCCTTTTGTCCATTGAAATGTCCCCAATGTCCCTATTTAAGCTCTCATTTGATATGGAAGGGTACTCTCTAAGAATATCCTCTTTAGCAACATATCGACGCTGTCCGCGTTTGATACTTAACATTCGTTTATCACGGATATGCCTACGGACTTGTTTGGTGGATAGATTCAAGACGGAAGAGAGTATAGGAAGAGAAACAAACTCACGACCAAGATCATCTTTAATGTGTGGCATAAGGATCCTTTTGTTATGAACTAACTTTTAAAGCAAATATACATAATGACAGACATTTTGTCAAGTAAGGGACGTAAATTTTTATGATGGAAGAAGGGACGTTGTTTGAAAAGGGGATGCGAATTCGACCGCCGCCTAGGGGCGGCTCATGTGTGCCGTTCAGACGTTCGATCGTCGCAGGGGCTCCTCACTCACTCCTGCGCTCGCTAGGTCGCTCGCTTTTAGACACGCGGCGTTCCACAATCACTTGTTATTTTTAGCGGGGTAGGGGAGAGGCGAAAAAATAACAAGTCATTACTCCACTCATTTGTTTTTCCAAGCGGGAAGTTCTCGAGGATCAGCTCTTTTTAATCGGAGTTCGCTAGGCGCTCGAGTTTCCCACAGGGGAAAGCGGCTCCGGGGCATGTCATCGATCTTTGGCAAAATAAACTGTTTTGCCAAAGATCGAACGGGCAAACCAGGCGTGTTCTTAACGTGCTTTTTGCGGGGACCCCAATTTCCCCAAAAAAAGCACTAAACACGCCTTGTCCGATAATGCCTGCATTATAGGACCTTGCCCTTGCCATACCCCTCCGCCGGCCTCCACACCAAATTTTTGGGGATAGGGTAGGGGAAGAAAAATTCGGTATTCCGGCTTTACATAACAATATTATGTAAACTTTCCTGACAACACGTTCTACCCGTCCGCTCAGTGAACACCCCCTCTCACAACCCCGCGCCGGCTTGCCGCCAGCGGGGGGCTCTCTCCCCCTTATAAAGGGGGAGAGAGGTGGAAATTTTTTCTAGTTTTATTTGTAAAATTGTTTCTTAAGTGTTAAACTCGTTGTGTCACAAAACTGACAAAACCATGATTGAAATAAAAGAACCCTACAAAAACAAATTATCTAAAAAAAAGTTTATAGATTTATTTGCCGGGATCGGCGGATTTCATACCGCTTTCAGTTCCTTTGGAGCTAGATGTATTTTTAGTTCTGAGTGGGACAAGCATGCCCAACAAGTTTACGAAGAGAACTTCTTTGAGAAACCAGCGGGGGATATAACACAAATATCTGAGAAATTAATCCCCAGGCACAACATATTATGCGCTGGATTCCCTTGCCAGGCTTTTAGTATCTCCGGAAAACAAAAAGGATTTAACGATACGAGAGGAACGCTCTTTTTTGATGTCGTCAGAATAGCAAAACACCATCAGCCGGAATTATTAGTTCTAGAAAACGTGAAAAATCTTGGAAACCATGACAATGGGAAAACTCTAAAGGTTATTTTAGAAACCCTGGACAAGATAGGGTATGACGCCTTTTATAAGGTTTTAAACGCGGCTCATTTCGGTGTTCCCCAAAAAAGAGAACGAATTTATATTGTAGGCTTTAATAAAAATTTAAAAGTCAAAAATTTTGAATTCCCCAATCCTCCCATGACGGCAGTTAAACTCAAGGATGTTTTACTGTCAGACGAAGAAACCGAACAATATATTATTGACAGGGAAGATGTGTATCTTAAGGAAAAACTCCAAGTTGAAAGAGACATTTTTGGCAGGTATCCATTAAAGCCGATACGTGTTGGAACAGTAAATAAAGGCGGGCAAGGGGAACGGATTTATCACGAAGATGGCCATGCCATCACACTATCTGCGTATGGAGGTGGGGTGGGGGCAAAGACTGGTCTTTATCTTGTGAATGATCGGATCAGAAAACTTGCTCCGCGTGAATGTTGCCATCTTACAGGATTACCTGACACTTTCAGAATGCACTCATCAAAAACACAAGCCTATAAACAATTCGGAAATAGCGTTGTAGTAGATGTGCTACAGCACATTATCTTGGGGATTTTAAAAAAGGGAATAATTGCATGAGCAAAGATCGTCTAATTAGTTTAGGATCCCAGACTGCAAAAAACGGGTTCGGGAACGAACACGCTATTGCAGCGAAATTCAATAGCTGGAAAGGGGATCCGGAAGCTAAGAAATGGCTTCGTGTCATGAAATATGATCTATCCGAAATTGGGTTTGTAAAAGCCGCGGTAGTATCAGGACATAAAACAGATGTTCAGGTCCAAGTTACCATTAAAATGAAAGAGGTTATCAGCGTTGAGAATTTACAAGTCAAATTAGTGAGCAATCTCAAGGGGTACAATCAAATAGATAAAAGATGGGTGAGAAGTTATGTTCCTCTATGGGAAATCCCCGAAAATGTTGTCGAAGTTTTAAAACATTTCACTGGAGAACTTGCTCCTACAATTAAAAATCCGAGAGATAAAAGAAGAATGTTTTTGGATGAGTTTTCGGACAACAAAAGAGAACTTGCGGTTTCTTTTTTCAAGGAAAATAAGTCTTTAATAGTAAACGACATTTTGAAGGGTAGGGGAAGACTTGCGGCCGAATGGATGCTTGTAGCCCAAAAGATAGAAAATAACGCTCGATGGGTTTTAACTCCCATGAATTGTGCTATAAACTTTTTTGGCGGAGGGGATATTACAGTTACCGATCGGGGGAGTCTGAAAATAGGAAGAATCACTGTTCAAAGAAAAGGCGGCGACGCCGGCAGAGACACCGCAAATATGCTGCAATTCAAAATCAATCCCGCAGAACTATTCGATAAAAAATGACCGATACTGTTTCAAAAGAAACAAGACGAAGAACAATGCAAGCGGTTAGGTCCTCTCACACAACGCTAGAGAACAATATTTGCAAAATATTATGGAGCAGGGGGTTCCGGTTCAGGAAAAACGTCTCTTCTTTGCCCGGAATATATCATAGATTTTTGGGATTTTACAGATACTTCGTGCTCTTACGCCGGCACCGGCCGTTGCTTCGATTGTAAGATCAAGTTTAGGAGACACACAAACAGCAACATGTGAATATTTGCTATTTGTACCCCTTGCTATGATCTTTGATAGGGGGGTTTTCTCCCCATTAAGTAATAAGATGTCTCCGGGCTTCACATAGTCTCCCTAATTTTTCTCTTCCTTAATAGCTATTTTAGTCTGATACAATTCATACGCAGATTCAAATGAATTAAATAGTTTAGCATTTATTATTTGTGTCCATTCTAATGCTTTTAATAAGTATGTATCTTCCGCATCAATGCGTTTCATCCACATAACGTAAGGATCATGAGTTAATCTTAAAATAGGAGTTACCACTCTTATATCTACCGGTTGATAGAAAGGATCTACAGAAAATGTCCCATCATCATTTCTTTGGAGGTGATAGTCCATGGAATCGTTCCATGAGCCGTGAATACCTTCGGAGGGCAATCCATATAAATGTTTGTATAATTCCTTCGGTTCTATCTCGGCAAATATTTCATAAAAGCTTTTTCCCTGTAACCTCCACCTATTTTTCTTTTGCTCTTCAAAAGAATTAATATCCAAACCTTCGGCTTCCAGTTTTTTTATAATTGACTTTGTCAGTCGTTTCCCGGGCTTACTTCCCCAGAATTCAGGATTTTTTTTAGAATGCAAAATCATATTGATGCGATCCTTGTAAGAACATTTTCGATAATCTAGAATTGCTTCATCACCTTTAACTAGCAAATATTTTGCAATTACAGCTGTTTCAATCAGCTGTCTATCTAAAAGAGCAATAATATCACCATTGTTTTGTTTGTAATAAAAAACAATTTCTTTTAGTATTTTCCATATTCGAACAAGGAGTCCAAGTATAGCTGCATCATTAAAATCAAACCCAGTTGGATTTCTTTCAATATTTTTTAGACGAGTTAATGCATCATATATTTCTGAAACATCTTTATAGAAAGAGGTTGAAAAGGTGACAAGACCTTCAAAGGTGGATATTTCCTTCTCAACGTCTACCTCCTTATAGCGCAATATTATATCTTGAATTTCTTTCATTATAGACCTTCACCCCGTTTTTGCCCACACTCCCTAAACACGAGCCCCTTCCGAACCCCCCTTCCCCACTTCTAGATTATAACAACCCAAAACCCGCATGGCAAGGTAAAGGCTTCAAGCAGGTAATCTCTTATCCAAACCATCCCCATTATACACATATTTCAACAAGCTTTCGCTATCTGCTCTAAAAGCCCCCTAAAACTCAAAGACATCAAGAATTAGCCAAAAACACCTTGCATAATATCGAGATCGAGCCTACAATGCTCTTATATGGCTTTACATTTTTCGAAAACGCGAAAACACCTCCTTAGATCGCTAGGCATCCGCCATTTCGACGATCTCATCCACGATCAGCCAAAAGACTGGCTCATAAAACATTTCCAAAAAGGAAAGAAAAATTATCCAATCAATGTGTCGCTTCTAATGCGTAACATCGTTTGGCAGGTACGTGAAAGGATCCTCACCAAGGAAAAACCGCCGCTCAAAGAGCTGGTCCGAACGTTCTGGTATATGTACATTAAACCGACTTTGGCCAGAGTAGGAGCTCTGACACACAAAACCGACCAGTATGACCAGCTGGTAGACACACTCGTCTTCTTAACCAAAGAACAAGATCTCATGCATTATAAAGACATTGGTTTCCGGGACGACAACCGGTTCAATCGAAAAGTCGGGCTCAACGCTAACGTTATCCTTTTTTCCGAGAAGGTCGGACACCAGGACTTTCTCGCTGAAATAGCCGAGAAATACCAGGTTAGTATCCTCGCCCTGGGCGGTCAACCTTCTGTAATGAACATTGAATATTTCGTTGATGATCTCAAAAAACATGGCGTCAACCTTCGTCGATCATTCTTTCTTTTTAGTATAGTTGACTATGATACCTCCGGATGGATCATCCGCGACGCCTTCATCGATGACCTTGTTCACTACGGTATAAAAAATATTAACTGCGTAGATCTCATCAACCCGGATATGCTCTCTCCTGATGAGATCCTTGCTGCTCGTTACCCTGTTCCGATCTCCGAGAACATGCGCAAGAAAAACACCGCCTGGCTCAGAGAAATCAAGAAAATGAAATACAACAACCAGGAACACCTGGATCCCAAAAAGGACCGTAGAGGGCGTAAGATCATTTACGGGCTTGAAGCCGAATCCGTCTCAAGTAAACGCCTTGAAGAAAAACTCGACGTTCTGCTCCCTCCTTTCTTGGGAAAGAACGAACGACTACTTAAGATAATGTCTCTCGAAAAGCTTAACCAATCGCTTAAAGATCTGATCCTCTTTAAGCTCACTTAAAGGAGCCACTATGCCGGAAGAAATGGACCTCATAAAACTAAATACAATTAAGAGATATATCAAAGACGTTAAACACATGCGTATATCCTCCTCCTCAGCGAACGAGCTCCGGATCCGGTTCAATTCCATCATTAAAAAAATCATTTCAGAAGGAGCCACGTCCGCGAAGCAAGATAAACGCTCCACCATCATGCCCCGGGACATTACCCCGGCCATAGCGACCGCCCTGGGCAAGAAAACACTCTCGCCCAAGGATCTGATTAAATCGATTAAAAAACTGAACCCTATAGACCTAGGAGATCTCTCAAAGCTGATTACAGCATATATCGAGGACGAGAAACAGAAAAAGAAATGAATAAAAAAGACTTAGCTATAGATTTAAGACGTGAGTACGGTTTTTCCTGGAAAGACGCGAACGGGATCATCGATACTGTTCTTGGCTCGATCAGATCCGGTCTGCGCTCCGGAGACAAAGTTTCCCTGCATACTTTCGGGACATTCAGCGTGAAAGAATTCTCAACCAGAAAATACAGAGATATCCGGACCGGCCGGATCCAGATAAAAGGCATTACAAATAAAGTGAAGTTTAACCCTTCCCGGTATATTCTTAAACCATGACAAAAAAGAAAATTAGTAGAAGAATTGAAATAAGAAGACGTGGAATTCTTTACTACGTCCGGATCGACGCTCGTGGCCGGTGGAAAAGCTGGGTTCGTGCTGGGAAAGCGATTACGTTGGATCGTAAGCGGAAGGCTAAAACAAAAGTAAAATCTGGACAAAAAGATCGTGGGGATTGATTCTTTCCTTACTAAATTTTTATTATACTATCTAAGAACTCCTTTACTTCAGGATACTTATTTTTCAGCTTCTCACATCTTTTATACGTTATTTTTATGCAGGTTATCTTACATAACCATTTTTTAAGTGCTTCGGTTTCAAAGTCAAGCTTATCCTCTTGTGGGTTTTGTGTCGTTACTTCATTCGTTATAAATCTTAAGATATTCTCTTTTAAGTATCCTTTTTGCTTTTTTTTCTGAATCAGTTTCTTTGCATCTATCGTTTGGTATTTTTTCTTCTTAAGTATTTCATTAACAGCCCCCAGAAGTATCTCAGGATAAATAAGATCTTCAATTTCGTGATTATACCCTTTTCCCGTGTCCCCGGCCCAATTGCCAACATATATTTTATAAACATTTATGCTCGGATATTTATCCGCTAACGCATTGTAAATTTCCCTTCCCTTCGAATCATAATCTAGTACACATAAAACCTCTGGTTTATAGCTTAAATCTTGAGCAAAGTCATTCAAAAAAGATAAATATCCTTTAATTTTATCTGCTCCTCCAGCAACAAAAATATTAGGGCTACTTAAATCGTTGCTCCTCAAAAGAGTAGATATGTACTCTTTATCTTCAAACCCCTCAACAAGAACATTATAAGGAACTATTTCCCAACTGTCATTATTTTGTATCCCCATATGGCTTTTTATTGCAACAACCTTTTCATAGCCCTTTAAATGATTTAAATGCGTATCAACTTTAAAGTATTCTTCATCGGGGCGTCGTTCGTACTTCTTTATCTCATAATCGGCGTCTAACAACAAACAGCTATCAAGTTCATTAAGATTTATAAAATGGTGTGAATGAGTTGTTAATATTATTGTTAGTTTTTCTGCTAAATTTCTTAAAATATTGTAAACTTCTTTTTGGAGACCTGGCTGCAAAAATACTTCTGGTTCATCAATCCCCCATATCACATTTTTTTTAGTATTTGCTGAAATGTATCGAACAAGGGACAAAAAGAGCAGCCTCTGAATTCCACTTCCCTTAAAGTCAAGTTTCTTGCGATTAGCATCATATAAAGTAAAGGTAACCATATCGGCAATAGCCTCTCTTAACGTTTCGAACTCGGGGAAGTTTATTTCAATATTCCACGATTTAAGCTTTTTTATAGAATCGTTCTTTTTAATAAACTCTTTGAAATATTCCCCTATTTCGTCCTCAATTCCTTTTACTGTCTCTCGTGAAGTAGAAATAAACTCCTCTAAGGTCTCTAAAGGTATTTTTTGTTTTTTTCTTAAATGATCTAGGCCGGCAGACAAAACATCTGTTTTGACAATATCTCCTATCATTTTAGGTAGATTAACGTTGCTTGCTTCAATAAAAATATACCAGAATTTTTTCAGAAATTTATCTATTTCCGTTACTTCTAATTTACTTTTTTTCACTCTTAAGACATGCTTTTGTCCTGTTTTTTTTATTGTTATTATCTTTTTCTTCTGAGTGAACTCCTTTTTTATAGTCCATCTTGTTTTTGCCTTTTCATCCCAAAAACAAATTTCTATAACTGATTTAAACCCTTGACCGCGACTACCCTCGACAATGTGATAAGGTATATCATCTTCGGGCGCGAATTTTTCATGAAAAAATAAGTTTAAGGCTCTAAGAATATTTGTTTTTCCCACGTTGTTCGGCCCACAAATTACGCTAGGCTCCTCCTGGGAAGGAAAATTTATCGTTAATTCAGAAATAGATCTATAGTGGTGTATTCTAATTTTTTTAATTCTATATTTCATTCCCATCCGAAAGCCCCTTGTATTGGATATATTTCTATACTTATATATCCAATTTCCCTGTTTTTACCTTGTTTTTAGGCTGTTTTTTAAAGGTAATATATCCAATTTACACATATAACGCATTGACCGCTTTTTCTGTGTCTTCATTTATCACGTCGGCGTATACTTCTGTTACTTGGCAACTCGCATGTCCCAGCTGCTTTTGTACCATCCTTAGATCTTTAGTGTTCCGATATAACATAGTTCCGTATGTATGACGCGCACTGTGTATGCTATACGGTGTTTTTATGCCCGCCTCCCCTACCCAGTGCTTAAATCTCTTTTGAATGGCGCTGAGGGTCATCCTGGGGCTTCTTTCTGACGTGAAGAGATAGCTTTCCGGAGAAGCTGTCTCTCTGTTTCTTTTTTTCCAGCTGATGTACTCTTTTAAATGCTTTTTTAGTTTTTCCCCGATTAAAACTAAACGAGATCTCTTTCCCTTTCCATTTTCTACAAAAATCGAGCTCTCCCCTTTTCCGACATGGATATCCTTTATTCTCAGATTACAGATTTCGCTTGCCCGGAGGCCTGCCGATAATGCTATGTCGATGATCGCCCAGTCCCTTACCGGCTTTTTCTGTTTCTTGGTCAACGACACTATTGCTTTTTCTTCCAGGAAGGATCGCAGGGATTTTATTTCATGGTCTTTTAGGTATTTTTCGGGTGTTAATATCCATTTTTTCATTTTGGTTCGCTTTTGTGTTTTTGTTCTTAAGAGAAAAAAGTAATCGCAGCAGTGCA
>JAVCDB010000080.1 GCA_030765205.1 Candidatus Aadella gelida
CCTCACCAGTTATAAAAGCCTCGTAGCATGAAAATGTTACGGGGCTTTTTACTGCTCTAGATATGCCACATACCCCCACGCCCTAAAGACTTACGAGACTATTTCCAGCCCCCGTCTTTGCGAGGAGGCCCGAAGGGCCGACGCGGCAATCCCATACGACAACCCTCATATCTCTTTATCTCTAAAAGCGCCTTTAGTTAACTGTTCCTAGTTAATTCGCTATTCGTACTATACAGGGACAACGATATGGAGATAACCAAAGAATTTTCAAATAATGAATGAGGTTAACTAAAAAAGCACTGGATAGTAGGGGAGGATCATCTCTAGTTTATCTCTAATTTGACATCTGGAAGAGAACTCGGTTTTTTACTTACTTTTGGGATAAGAATTTTTCGATTTGATCATGATTGCCAGCCAGAATTGCAATGCAATTATTACCTTCGCGTCGCAAAATGATCCGAAGATTTCCTTCAATGCCGGACTCGTAATAAGGCTTTCTTAATTGTTTATAGAAAAATGCAGGAGCTATTTTACGAGCTTCCGACAAAGTGCAATTAGAGGAATAATAAGCATCCAAAGCTTCAAGAATTGTTCCTATAATCTTCTTTTGCTCGGAGCCAAGACGTTTAATGCTACGATTGAAAGATGGTCGGTAATAAAGATACAAGGGCATATATTATTTTCCGGATTTTAGATTTTTAATAAAAGATTTTGTTATTTTTTTCTCTTTACCTTTTTCTTGAGCATGCAGAGCCTCTAATTTGGCGTAGACCTCAGGGCTGAATTTTTTCTCCTGTATTTCTACGGGAACCAATTCTATCTTATTTTTATGGACTTCAATGGTAAACAACGCCCCCTTTCTTAATCCAAGAGTCTTTGCTATCTTACTAGGTATAGTTATCTGATTTTTAGCGGTCAAAGTAATTGTCATGTTCTCACCTCCATTACAAGTATACCATATTGTAAGGAAATCGTCAATTCAGAAAGTAAGGAATATGGGCATTCAGTAGTTCGAGGCTTTTTGTTCCTACACATGCCCCACGTCCTAAAGACTTACGGAACTATCCCGCCCACCCGTCATCGCGGGCATAAAGGTCACAGAATGTTGTTTTTTATGCCCTAAATTGATAACTAGTAGTCGTAGTATTGTGGGGAGTGTGGATAACTGATGAACGTCAACTATTATTTCCGCTGACGACAACTATAACTACCGTTTTTATGGAAATAAGTCCCATCAATAATTACATGTCTACACCGCGAATAAAACAAATATTCCGGTGGTGATTTTTGAAGCCAATAATTTTTTATACGTTTTAATTTAGCCGGACTATGCCCGGAAATATAGCTTAATTGTCTTAGGGAAAAGGCTTCTTTAACCCAAAGATAGAACCAGTGTTTTTCGTTAGATATTTTATTTAATTTACTTTGCCAAACAAACGATTTATTGCAGAAATGGCAGAAAAAACGTTGCTTGTTGTAGCTAGTTTTTCCATGCAAAATTACATTCTTTGAAGCACATATTGGACATCGTTTTTTTTGACATTCTCAACCCCTTTTGAGATATAACGTTTTTTTGACATAAACTATTTAATTATAGGGCAATGCAAATAATAGCACCAACACTTTATGACCATTATGCCCATCGCGAGGAGGCCCGAAGGGCCGACGCGGCAATCCCAAAAGACGATCAGCGTATCTCTTTATCTCTAAGTGGCCCCTTATTTAACATTTTCCATTTAATCTATTATTTTGTCAAATTTGCTAATTTCTTTGTAATTGTGTTTATGATGTATGACGGATTAATGGCCATTAACTAGGATTAAATGGATATTTGCGGATATATCTCTCTAGTTTATCTCTCTTTATCTCGAATTGTACTGAAAAAACCTAGCATTGTAAATAAAACTTGACAAACGTTCTCAATTTGAGTACAATTGTTCTCAAAGGGGGAACAATATGTTTAGTGGAATAATGGGGTCAAAAACCCGTCAAATCATATTCAAGGCTTTTTTTGAGAATCTTGATGGGGAGCTTTATACCAGGCAGTTAGCTTCAACATATAAGATATCTGTCGGGACACTGCACAGGGAATTAAAAAAACTTGTTTCTTTGGGGATGCTTAACTTTCGAAATGTTGGCAACATCAAGCTTTTTTCTTTGAACAAGAAAAGTCCTATATATGAAGAATTAAAAAGCATCTATTACAAAACAGAAGGTGTAATAAAATATGTCCGCAATGCTGTGATAAGTACAAATGGCATTAGAACAGCGTTCGTGTATGGATCTTTCGCTAAAGGAGATGAAAGAAAAGACAGTGATATAGACTTGTTTTTGATAGGCGACAATATTGACGATGATAACTTAATAAGCGTTATTAGCGGACTTGAGAAAGAATTGGTTCGAGAAGTAAATTACACAGCATACACAGAAACCGAATATATAAAAGAGAAAAACAAGAAGGGTTCTTTTGTGTCTGAGGTTATAAAGGGCAAAAAAGTATTTATAAAGGGGGCGGAAAATGAACTCTGATAAATTTTTGAATGAATATTTGGACAAAAAACTTATCAAACGTGAAAAGATCGGGATAGATCAGATAGAGAAATTGATCCATGCCGCTGAAAGTAAACTGAAGGCTAGCGAGCGAACACTTGCAATAGATGAGGCCTGTTCATATGAAATGGCTTATAATGCTATGCTTCATGCGGCAAGGGCGTTTGTATTCATAAAAGGCTTCAGGCCAACAACAAATTTCCAGCACAGAACAGTTGTTTCTTTCACTGAATATTTTTTAGGCGAAGAATATAAAGCATTAACGGCCAAATTTGATTATATGAGAAAAAACCGCAATAAATTTATCTATGAACCATGGAAACTGAATCTTTCAAATACAGACGCGAAGAACGCGTTAACCTCGGCGACTAAGTTTATTCAGATTATTAAAAAAGAGATAAGGAAAGAAAACCCTCAACAGCATTTTGAGTTTTGATAGAAAAAAGGTGCCCACCGCTCCGCAGCGATCACCAATAACCATATAGGTAATTTTACCATAAACAATATAGTCAAGAATCTAATAGTTCGAGACCGTATCGAAGCACCTATATGCATTTCAAAACATATCTCGGATTTAGGTACACATCGGGTTAAGTAAGCATGGAAAGGGAACTTATAGTAGTTGCAGAGTGATCAAATAACAGAGATAAAAGTTTATCCTATAGCACAAGGTGGGTTCGAGTCCAAGGCGCCTCACCACTTTAAAAAGCCTCGTAGCAGTAAAATGTTACGAGGCTTTTTGTTTTTACGCATAGCACACATACCCCCATGTCCTAAAGACTTACGCGACTATACCACCCACCCGTCCTTGCGAGGAGGCCCGAAGGGCCGACGCGGCAATCCCATAACGCAACTCGCCTATCTCTTTATCTCTATAAGTGCCTTTAGTTAACTTTTCCTAGTCAATCGTCCATAGTTACTATAGTGGCCCGACGGGGTAGAGATAGTATTGGAATACTCAGCTAATTCGGGCTATTAACTAAAAAAGCCCGGAGTAACAGGCGAGGTATATCTCTAGTTCATCTCAACTAACCCATTGACCTGGAATAAAACGGGTATTATACTGTAAGTGTCGATGACGTTTTGTGGTGTGATTTCTCACGATTTACGGATTCAGGACAATTAAGCAAATAATCGGAGGGGTATGAATACAATTTATAACGTATATTGCGATGAAAGTTGTCATTTGGAAAATGATCGCCAAAAGGCTATGGTCTTGGGCGCCATATGGTGTCCAGAGGAAAAGGCAAAAGATGTGTTTAAAGAAATTCGAAACATAAAAGAAAAGCATGGATTAAATAAGAAGTTTGAAATTAAATGGACTAAGATATCCCCGGCCAAAGAGGATTTTTATTTAAATCTTGTACAGTATTTTTTTGATAATCAAGAGCTGCATTTTAGGGGGGTTGTCATTCCCGATAAATCTACACTTGTTCACGGGGCCTTCGAGCAAGATCATGATTTATGGTATTACAAAATGTATTATTATGTGTTGCGACATATTTTTAAACCAGGGGAGAGCCAGTACAGAATTTATGTGGACATTAAGGATTCTTTGACAGGAGAAGGCTTGAAAAAACTACACGATGTTTTATGCAATAACATATATGATTTTGATCACTCAATAATTGAAAGAGTTGAGGCGGTACGTTCCCATGAGGTTGAATTGATTCAATTAACTGATTTATTAATAGGAGCCCTTTCATATATTAACAGAGGCTTATCTGAGAGTAGTGCAAAAAGCAAAATAGTAGACTTGATAAAAAGTAAATCCGGGTACATGCTAACCAAATCAACTCTTTTTAAAGAGGAGAAATTTAATATTTTCGTGTGGCAAGCTAGGGAGGTGTTATAATCATGTCCGCACCTCAGTGGCTTCCGGATAAGGTAGATTATTACAATGATTTTGGATCAAACTGGACAAGTTTTGTTAATCATTTGTATGAGATATTTAAAACGGATATTAGAGATAATTCAAACTTTACTTTTGAAGGTAAAAAAATATTGTATGATAAAGCTTTCGGACAAAATTCAAAAGAAAATGGATTCTGGCATTTAGTTACACGTAAGGATGATAAAACGGGACAGCGTGATCCAGATTTCCTGAGAGCTGAAAAATTGCCATGGGGGAGACCTATAATTGAGAATTGCAGCGATTTAGAAGTTTTAAATTGGAAGAATAAAAGGGGATCGAAAATAAAAATATACTTATGGTTAAAGAACTTTGATTATGTTGTGATATTGAAAGAGCATAAAAGAGATTGTGTTTTGTTAACAGCGTATCACATAGATCAACTGTATATGGTTCGACAACTAAACCGTAAATATTCAAAAAGGATATAAATAGAAAGCGCCGTTCCGAAGAACGACGCTCCAGCTCCTTCTACACGTGGTAGATGAGTTAACAGTAGTTTAGCATATGGTTAGTCAAAGTCAATAGTTGACCAGTTTATTATATGAACTTTTATTGCCCTAACAATAGTTTAGCATATTTTGGCCTTCGAATCAAGTGTTCTTTAATAATTATTGTTTCGCTCTATCATTTATTAATTGACCCCACAACTCCCACTGCCGCTCCCAATCATTCTCTTTAGTAATACCTCGAATCTTATGTTCAGGAGTTTGAAAGATTTTATTGTTGTCTGAAAGCAATATTTCTTCCTGTATAGCAGGGGATAGAAGAAGTAAATTCAGAAGTTGTGATACTCTGGAAGGGGAATACCCTAACCAGGACGCGATGGCACTTGCAGTTTTATTATGGTTTTCTTCCAGGTATTGTTTGATCTGATAAGCCAACACCAAATACTGCCTGAGCGGTGGTTCCCTCTTTATATGCTTACTAATCGCTGCATTCGATCTCTTCCTTGTTTGCTTGATGCCTATATTAAACTCTGATCTCATTTTCTTCTCCTTTTAGCTCCTCGTATAATGTTTCGATCCCTTTCTCATTAACAGTGATTCCCAGAGATCCCATTTCACCGTTATAATCAATCTCCTTAAATAGATGTTTCAGCGTGCGGTGCTTCTCATCCGCTATCAAAGACTCCCAAACCTCTCGAATTTTCTCTATAACGCTACGATATCTTTCTGCTAATAGAGAATCCTTTATTTCTACTTTCGGCAAAAGCTGATAAACCGTATCTTCCATTTCTTGCGCATTCACACTCCTTGTAGGGCAGACAGCATAACCTTTCTTCTGCGCGTTCACACAGATATAGTACCTGTATTTTTTTACCTTATCCTTCACCGAATAAGAATGAAACATAGGCGAGTTACACGCTTCA
>JAVCDB010000090.1 GCA_030765205.1 Candidatus Aadella gelida
ACAACGGGCTTTTGAGGAACGAAAATAAGGCAGTATAGTGAGGATTCATTCTACTTGACATGAAGGCTCATATCATTATACTCTAGTATAATACAAGATCATTACCAGAGGTTTTTTGTTAAAGGTACTATAAGGAGGTAATATGGGTATTTTGGAAGTAATAAAAAAGAGTTTTGCTCAGACCACTAAACTTATGAACTTAGTAATAGTGTTCTTTGTCTTTAATGCTGTGATAGGGCTCATTAGTTTGCCTCTGTCTAACCCTGATAGGGTTGCAAATCCCGGAATAATAGCAGTTTCCGCAATATCTAGCATACTGTTCTTCTTCATATTTATACTGCTTCAGGGAGGAGCCCTAGGTCTAGTGAAGGATCAGATCAAGACCGGATCCTCTAATCTGTCTCAATTTGCGGAATACGGCAAGAAGTTTTATGTAAAAATACTTTCATTACTACTTCTTTACGTACTAGTTGCCATAGCTGCCGTTCTGGTGCTGGGGATGTTAAGTGCAGGTGTACTGTTTTTAGGGGATAATATTTTGACGAGAAGTTTAGTGGCATTGATTGTTACCGCCGCTGCAGTGACCATGATAACACTATTGGTATATCCAATATATGTAGTTGTAGCCGAAAATGTAGGCGCGATAGAAGCCTTCAAAAAAGGTATTAGTGTTGCAAAAGATAACTTCATTAAAACTTTGGGTCTTTTTATGGGGTTACTTGTGATAAGCCTGGTATTGTCGCTCATCGTAGGATTTATTACGGGACTTATAGCCGTTCCTTTAGGAGGCAATATATCTCAAGTGATAATTGCTATTGTTAACGCAGCAGTCCAGTCTTATGTCTCTATAGTTATGATGGTAGCTTTTATGAGTTTTTATCTGTCTATTTCAGGTTCATCTCAATCAGGTGGAATGGAAACAGCTCAGATATAAATTAGTGTACACATATAAAAAAATTGGGGACGTTTCACCAAAAGCCGGTGACGTCCCCAATTTTTTATATAATGGACTAGATTTTTATTCTCTTACCGGGCAAGAAATTACCCCGTTATAGGTGAAAATAGGCTTAACAACACAGGTCCGGTGTGCTATAATATTGAACCTTAAAGTTCATAAAATCTTTCAGACTAATAATAACGCTAATTATGGAGGGTACACGATGAAACGTAAAATGGTTCCTCATGATGGGAACAGCGCCGTGGCGTATGTAGCGCATGCCACTAACGAGGTTATAGCTATATATCCAATAACGCCATCTTCTGGTATGGGGGAGATCTCGGACGCAAAATCCGCTATGGGGACTAAGAATATATGGGGCACAGTGCCTTCGGTTGTTGAGATGCAGTCAGAAGCAGGCGCTGCCGGTGCCGTTCACGGAGCGCTTACCACAGGAGCTCTTACAACGACATTCACGGCTTCTCAAGGACTTCTCCTTATGATACCCAATATGTATAAGATAGCGGGAGAGCTTACATCTACAGTTTTTCACATTGCGGCAAGATCTATAGCATGTCAGGCATTGTCTATATTTGGGGACCATTCTGATGTTATGGCTGCAAGAAGTACAGGTTGGGCACTTTTATCATCAACGAGAGTACAGGAAGCTATGGATTTTGCGTTAATTTCTCAGGCAGCTACCCTTGAGAGCAGGATACCTTTTTTGCATTTTTTTGAAGGGTTCCGGGTTTCACATGAAATCCAGAAAGTCGAAGAGCTCACGCTTGAAGATATGAAAGAGATGATAGATGAGAAGAAAGTACATGAACACAGACAAAGAGGACTTAATCCTGAACATCCTGCCTTAAGAGGCACATCACAGAATCCGGATGTTTTTTTCCAGGGAAGGGAATCCGTTAATAAGTATTATGAGAAGTGTCCGGAGACCGTACAAAAAGTAATGGATAAGTTCGCCGCTCTTACCGGTAGAAAGTACAATCTTTTTGATTATGTTGGTGCACCCGATGCGGAAAGAATTATTATTATCATGGGTTCTGGTAGCGAAGCCGTACATGAGACTGTGGAATACCTGAATTCAAAAGGAGAAAAACTCGGAGTCCTTAAAGTTAGGCTTTTTAGGCCTTTCAGCATAAAAGCCTTTATCAAGGCTTTGCCTAAAACGGTTCGTTCTATAGCCGTTCTGGATAGGACAAAAGAACCCGGAAGTCTTGGCGAACCTTTATATGAAGATGTGAGAACTGCAGTAGGTGAAGCTATGGGGGACGGGTCTGCTCCGTTTAAGGAGTATCCTAAAATAGTAGGCGGTAGGTATGGATTGGGTTCAGCGGAATTTACACCAGCTATGATAAAAGCTGCGTTCGATAATCTTAAGGAAGCAAAACCTAAAAACCATTTCACTCTAGGAATTGATGATGATGTTACAGGTACGAGTCTGAAACATGACGCATCTTTTAGTTCTGAAAGTGATGAGACGTATAGAGCCATGTTTTATGGTTTAGGATCGGACGGAACTGTCGGAGCAAACAAAAACTCAATTAAAATAATAGCCGAAAAAACAGAAAATAACGCTCAAGGGTATTTTGTATATGATTCGAAAAAAGCCGGAGCTGTTACCATATCCCATCTCAGGTTCGGTAAGAAGACGATAAGAAGCCCGTATCTGATTAGTAAAGCCAATTTTCTGGCATGCCATAATTTTTCATTCCTTGAGAAGTATGACATGTTAAAAAATCTTATGGATGGAGGGATATTCCTTTTGACATCAATGCATGGGAAGGATAAGGTCTGGGAGACTTTACCTGTAAAGGTTCAAAAGCAGATCATCGACAAGAAACTTAAATTTTATATCATAGATGCTGTCGAACTTGCCGAGAAGGTCGGGCTTGGCGGACGTATTAACGTTATAATGCAGACAGCGTTCTTTAAAATATCTAATGTTATTGACGAAAAAATAGCTGTCGAAGCCATTAAAGAAGCTATTAAGAAAACTTATGGAAAAAAAGGTGATAAAGTAGTCAATATGAACGTGGAAGCTGTTGATATGGCTCTTGATAGTATAGAAGAAGTTACGGTACCAAAGACGACTAGCGGGAAAGAACAGGAAGTTAACACTATCCCGGAAGACGCACCAGCATTTGTTAAACAGACTACTTCTAAGATCATGAAGGGAGAAGGAGATAAAGTAAAAGTTTCCGAAATGCCTGAAGATGGTACCTGGCCTACTGCTACGACGCAATATGAAAAAAGAAATATTGCTATCACTATACCAGCTTGGAATGAAGAGGCTTGTATACAATGCGGAAAATGTACCATGGTATGTCCGCACGCTGTTATTCGTGCAAAAAAATACGGTAAGGAAATACTTAAAGATGCTCCTGGAACGTTTAAACATGCGGAGGTCAAGCCTAAACCGGTTGATGGCGTAGTTTACACTCTTCAGGTAGCCCCGGAAGATTGTACGGGTTGCGGAGCATGTGTAGAAAATTGTCCGATGAAAGCTAAAGAGGCGATAAAAATGATGCCTCAAGAAGCTTTAAGACAAGATGAAAGAGAAAATTTTGAATTTTTTCTTAATATTCCTGAAACCGACCCTGAGACATATAATGTCGCTACGATGAATGGAATACAGTTCGTTAAACCGCTTTTCGAATTTTCAGGAGCGTGCGCGGGATGTGGGGAGACGGCATATGTTAAACTTATGACACAACTTTTTGGTGACTGTGCTTTAATAGCTAATGCTACGGGATGTTCATCTATATATGGAGGAAACCTTCCTACAACTCCGTATTGTAAGAGAGAAGACGGAAGAGGGCCGGCTTGGAATAACTCGTTATTCGAGGATAATGCCGAAGTTGCTTATGGAATGAGGCTAACTGTGGATAAGCATACTGTATTTGCCGGTGAATTGGCTGACAAAATTATCTCCGGAGGATCTTGTTCTTCGGAACTTATAAACCTTCTTAAAGAGATTAAAGAAGCGCAACAAACTTCAAGTAAAGATATTGAGATTCAGAGGAGCAGAGTAGATAAACTTAAAACTCTGCTTGCTAAATGTGATTGTGATGATTGCCGGGAACTTGTTAGTGTAGCTGATTACTTTATTAAAAGATCCGTGTGGGGAGTTGGCGGAGACGGATGGGCATATGACATAGGTTACGGAGGATTAGATCATGTTTTAGCATCAGGACGAAACGTTAATATCCTGGTACTTGATACGGAAGTCTATTCTAATACCGGCGGACAAGCTTCAAAAGCCACGCCGATGGGAGCAGTAGCAAAATTTGCAGCTAGCGGTAAGCCTATAGGCAAGAAAGATCTTGGTCTTATGGCTATGAGTTACGGATATGTGTATGTCGCCAAAGTAGCTTTCGGGGCCAATCCTATGCAGGTTCTAAAAGCTTTTATAGAAGCTGAAGCATATGACGGTCCGTCCCTTATCATGGCATATTCGCATTGTATAGCTCATGGAATAGACATGACTAAAGGATATCAGGAGCAGAAAAATGCTGTTGAATCCGGTCACTGGCCGCTTTTTAGATATAATCCTGCTCTTTGTAATGAAGGAAAAAATCCTATGGTTTTAGATAGCAAAGAGCCTAGTATGAAACTTGAGGATTATATCTACAATGAGAACAGATATACCGTTCTAAAGAAAACCGATCCTGAGAGAGCTCAGAAACTTCTTAAACAAGCTCAGAAAGATGTAAATAAGAATTTCGGGCTATATAAATATCTTTCAGAAAGAGAAATACCCGGATGTGAAGAAAAAAAATAACATATATAGAAAAACATATCTGGATATAGATCAGACGAAAAATATAACAGGGTACGGTTAGCCGTACCCTGTTTTTGTTTACCTGAGAAGGAAAATAAAAAGATGATGAATATAACTCGCCCGGGGTGGATACGCGCAAAAGCCGTTAGCTGTCAGGATACGGAAAAGATAAAAGGTGTAATTGAAGATTTAGGACTTCATACCGTATGCGAAGAAGCGGTGTGTCCCAATAAAGGTTACTGTTGGTCAAAAAAACATGTAACTTTCATTATACTTGGAGATATCTGTACCAGAAAATGTAAGTTTTGTAATATTACTTCTTTAGAAGCATCCCCGCCCGACACGTTTGAGCCCGAGAACATAGCCAAAGCTATTAAAGAATTAAAGATAAAATATGCGGTAATAACCTCTGTTACACGTGATGATATAGAAGACGGCGGCGCGGAACATTTTTGCAAGGTAGCAGAGGAAACGATAGCGCTGAATCCAGGAACGGTTGTTGAACTTTTAATACCGGATTTTAAGGGGGATGAGGAAGCCCTTAAAAAAGTAGCCTCATCCGGAGCAAAAGTTATAGGGCACAATATCGAGACAATAAAAGAGTTATATCCTGATGTTCGTCCGCAAGCTGATTATGAACTGTCACTTAAGGTTCTTGAGGATCTTAACAGATTAAAAGAAACAAACTTTTTCATAAAGTCATCAATAATGGTAGGCCTTGGAGAAAGTGTGGAAGACGTATACGTAACATTGAAGGATCTTACGCGCGCAGGTGTAGACATAGCATATATTGGACAATATTTGAGTCCTTCAAAACACCATTTTCCGGTTAAAAAATATTATAAGCCGGAAGAGTTTGATGAAATAAGAGAAAAGGCTTTAGAGCTGGGTTTTAAAGTTGCCGAGGCCGGTCCGCTTGTCAGGAGCTCATATATGGCGGGCGAAGCGTATGAGGCTATGTTAGAAAAGAGACTATTGACCATTGACAGGGAATGACCGATGCGAGAAGGTAAAGTTGTTGGGGACGTCCCATTTGGTACCATTCCACAAGAGTAGCCGGGGCTTAAACCCCGGCTACTCTTGTGGATAACTTAGAAAAATATTGAAAATAGGTAGTCTATAGTCTCTGGTCTACGGTCTGTGGTCTATGAACAGCAGCTTGACAAGGTGCTTATTTATTCTATAATGTAGACGAGTTTTAACTAAATGAGGGGGCAGAAACAGCCTGACCCCTCAAATAAACGAGAAAAAACATGCCAGAGAGAGATTTAAATCTAAAAAGAACTCCACTTTATGAGGAACATTTGAAACTAGGTGCAAAAATAGTGCCTTTTTCAGGATGGAGCATGCCTCTTCAGTATACCGGAATAATAGATGAACATTTTCAGACCAGAGAGAAGGTTGGTTTGTTTGATATCTGTCATATGGGGGAACTGGTGGTTGAAGGCAGGGCCGCTGAAAATGATTTGGAAAAACTTTTGTCTTGCAGCATTAAGGATATAGCGCAAGGTAAATGCCGGTACGGATTTTTGCTTAATGGATCAGGCGGAATAATCGATGATCTTATAGTTTTTAGAACCGGCGAAGAAACCTTTATGCTGGTAGTAAACTCTGCTACCACACAAAAAGATCTGGACTGGATCCTGCAGAATATATCTTCTGAAACGAAGGCTAGAGACATCTCCGAGGAGACAGCAAAAATAGATCTTCAGGGACCGGGTTCATCTTCGGTGATAAAACAGGTAACGGGATATGACGAAGAAACTAAACTTAAACGATTTTCTTTCGATGAGATCAGTCTTGAAGGAATTAAGATATTATTAAGCCGGACGGGATATACGGGAGAGGCCGGATATGAACTTTTTTTTGATGCTCCCATGGCGCCGAGGGTGTGGCAGGCTCTACTCTCCTGCGAAGAAGCGAAGCCCATTGGACTAGGAGCAAGAGATACGCTTAGAATGGAGATGGGTTATTCTCTTTATGGAAACGATATAGACGAAACCAGGTCCCCCTTAGAAGCAAGTCTATCTGCTTTTGTATGTATGGAAAAAGATTTTATCGGGAAAACCGCGCTTATCAAGCAGCTAGAAGAGGGAGTTGAGCAGGTTCTTAAAGGGTTTATATGCGAAGGAAGAAGAAGTGCGAGAAAGGGATTTTCTGTTATAATAAAAGGACAAACTATAGGTAAAGTTACAAGCGGAGGGTTTTCGCCTTCTATGCAGAAAGGTATAGGACTTTGTTATCTCGATGCTGAGAGTTCGAATGCCGGGACAGAGATCCTGCTTACCGATGGAAAAATTGAAATAAAAGCGGTGATCTCGGATATGCCGATATATAAGAGATAGAGGGTAGATTAGACTATTGACTATTGACCATGGACAATTGACAGAGAATGACCGATGCGAGAAGATAAAATACACAAGTTTGTGTAGTGTTCAAGGTGAAAGGTAAAAAGTCAATGGTCAATAAATTATTCTATACGATATACTATAAAACCAAGGTAGAAGGTAGAAGTAGCTGGGGTTTAAACCCCAGCTACCATCACGAGTCACGAATCACGAGCCACGATTTACGAATCACGAGCCACGAGCCACGGTTCACGGTTCACGAGTCACGAATCACGATATAACCAAGGAGGCAAAATGGTACCGGAAGATCTAAAATATACTAAAGAACATGAATGGGTAAAAGTTGAAGGAACTAAAGCTACTATAGGGATAACAGATCACGCTCAGTCTGAGTTAGGTGACATAACGTTTATAGAGCTTCCCGAAATAGGTAGTGAAATAAATGTATCCGACAGTATAGCAACGGTTGAGTCTGTTAAAGCTGCAAGTGACATTTATGCACCTCTCGCCGGGAAAGTAACTGAAGTTAATGAAGCCCTTGAATCATCCCCTGAAGTGGTAAACCAGTCTCCTTATGATGAAGGTTGGATTTTAAAGGTAGAGGTTTCCGGTGATAGCGGGAAAGAGAACTTAATGGATCAGGCAGCATACGAGACGTATATTAAGGAAAATAAATAATGACATATATACCTCTTTCTGAAAAAGACAGGAAGGATATGCTTGAAGCTATCGGAATAAAGTCCGGCAAGATGGATGACCTTTTTAAATGTATCCCCTCGGAGCTGCGCGCGAAATCATTTAATATTGAACCTGGCAGGTCCGAACTTGAAACAGAAAAATATTTTCGTGATCTTTCAAAGAAAAATATTACTGATCTTGTATGTTTTTTAGGTGGCGGATTCTATGATCACTATATCCCGGCAGCAGTAGATGCTATAGTTTCACGTCCCGAATTTTATACTGCGTACACGCCCTACCAACCCGAAGCTTCTCAAGGAACTCTTCAGGCAATATACGAATATCAAAGCTGTATATGCAGGTTAACCGGGATGGATGCTTCTAATGCCTCACTATACGATGGCGGGACAGCTCTATATGAAGCTGCGATGATGGCATTAAGAGTGACCGGCAGGAATAAGATCATAATGGATGGAGGCGTAAGCCCTATATACAGGAAGATGTTGTATTCTTATACCAAGAACCTGTCAATAGAGTTCGTAGAAACTCCGCCGGCACATGGACAAAGTGATAGAGATGAGATCGCAAAATATTTAGATGATAAAACAGCTGCTATAATACTTCAGAATCCAAATTTTTTCGGAGCAATAGATGACCATACTGATATAGCAGAAAAATGCCATGCTGCGGGTGCCCTTGTTATTGAAAGCGTTTATCCTATATCCTTAGGTGTACTTAAAACGCCACGCGAGATGAATGTAGATATAGCTACCGGAGAAGGGCAGAGTCTTGGAATACCTCTTTCTTTTGGCGGACCGTATTTAGGTTTTATGGCAGTAAAAAAAGAGTTAATTCGCAAAATGCCTGGCCGTATAGTCGGTGCGACGGAAGACTTAGATGGGAGAAGGAGTTATGTTCTGACGCTTCAAACACGTGAACAGCATATAAGAAGAGAGAAAGCTACTTCCAATATATGTTCAAATGAGGCATTATGTGCTTTAAGGGCATTGGTATATATGTGCTTAGTTGGACGCGAAGGCTTTAAAGAAATCGCATCACTTTGTATGGATAAAGCCGAATATGCCAAACAGAAACTGGAAGGGATTAAAGGTGTAGAAGTAAAAAGAAGTGCTCCTACTTTTAACGAGTTTATTATAAGGCTTCCTAAAGATCCTAACGTAGTTATCGGGAAGATGATAGAACGCGGGATAACTCCCGGGTTCCCATTAGGAAGATATTATGATGACCTTAAAGATTATATGCTTATTGCTGTTACAGAAAAACGTACAAAACGAGAGATAGATGTTTTTGCTGCGGTATTGGAGGAAGTTTTATGGGGATGATCTTCGAAGTATCCAAACAAGGTAAAAGAGGCGTTACTCTTCCGGGCAAAGATGTACCTGTCTCATCAGAAGTGCCTAAAGGTTACCTAAGATCAAAAGAAGCGGGTCTTCCTTCGGTATCAGAACCCGAGGCAGTGCGTCATTTTACATCATTATCAAATAAGAATTTTAATGTAGATTCTAATTTTTATCCCTTAGGATCATGCACGATGAAGTATAATCCTAAAATTACAGAGAAAGTAGCTAATTTTGAAAGGTTTTCTTCGCTTCATCCTTTAGCGCCTCAACTTATAAAAGGCGGAAGATTAGCGCAGGGATCTTTAGAAGTTCTTTATGAGACGGAGAAAGCTTTATGTGAGATAACCGGTATGGATGAGTTTACTACACAGCCTATGGCCGGTGCACACGGCGAACTTACCGGTATTATGATGATAGCGGCATATCATAGTCACAAAAAAAATAAGAAAAAATATGTTATCATACCCGATTCAGGACATGGAACAAATCCGGCTTCTGCGGCTATAGCGGGATATGAAGTAAAAAGTATAAGATCAAATGACGAAGGTATTATGGATATGGATGAGTTTAAAAAGCATCTTTCACAAGAAGTTGCAGCTGTTATGCTTACCTGTCCAAATACTTTAGGTGTCTTTAATCCTCATATAAAAGAGATATCGGATCTCGCGCATGAACATGATGCACTTATGTATTATGACGGCGCTAATCTTAATGCTATACTCGGGAAAGCACGTCCAGGAGATCTTGGGTTTGATGTCGTGCATCTAAATTTGCATAAGACTTTTGCTACTCCTCATGGAGGAGGAGGGCCAGGATCCGGCCCTGTAGGCGTTAAGAAAGATCTAATACCGTTCCTGCCGGTTTCTCGTGTTGAGAAAAGACAAGACGGAACTTTTAGTTTAAATTATGATGAACCATTATCAGTAGGATATGTATCACCTTTTTACGGTAATTTTTCTGTTATTCTAAAAGCTTATGTATATATCTATTTGCTTGGAAAAGAAGGCTTGATAGATGCGAGTGAAAGCGCTGTTTTAAACGCAAATTATCTTAAAAGCGAGCTGAAAGATAGTTATGATATACCATTTGATAAAAATTGTCTGCATGAGTTTGTTATATCTGCACTGAAACAAAGTAAAAAAGGCGTAAGAGCTCTTGATATTTCTAAGGCACTTATAGATGAAGGTATACATCCTCCGACAATATACTTTCCCTTAATAGTTAAAGAAGCTATGATGGTAGAACCTACGGAGACCGAATCTAAAGCCACGTTAGATTGGTTTATTGGGATTATGAAGTCTATTGCACGCCTTGCCGAGAAAGATCCCGAACATTTCAAGTCTCTTCCTCAAAAAGCTCCCGTGAGACGTCCCGACGAAGTGAAAGCCGCAAAAGAGATGGATGTTGCGTATCTGTGATGAGCTCATAGTGGGTATAGGGTATAGTAGCTAGAAGTTAGATGCTAGAAGGTAGAAGTCAGAGGTCATAGGGTAGAAGGAAGACTATTGACCATTGACTATTGACAGAGAATGACTGACGTGAGAAGTAGCTGGGGTTTAAACCCCAGCTACGATTGTGGATAACTAATAAAAAGTAAAACAGACCCGGTGGCTAGGCAACCGGAAACTAGGAGACCAGAAGTTAGAAGTTAGAGGTCAGATTATAGACCATTGACCATAGACAGCGAATGACTGATGTGCTTCTCCCTCTTCGTCCGACCGAACGAAGTGAGTGGAGGAATCTATGCACTGTGCGAATTGACATTTCGACTTTTAGACTTTAGACAATAGAAAAAAAGACTAATGTATAAACTAAAAGGTCCATAGTCAATTGTCCATCAACACCATTCACCATTCACTGTTCACTAATCACCGTTAAATATTATGAAACTTATTGATCATTCACTCACTACTCCTGAAGAGAATATAGCCTTTGATGAGGTTTTATTAAAAGAAGCGGAAAGAGGTTCGATTGGCGGGACCATGCGGTTTTGGGAATCTTCAGAATATTTTGTTGTGTTAGGAAGGGCGGGGAAACTCAATGAAGAATGTCTTCTCAGGAACTGCTTAAGTGACGAGATAAAGATCCTCCGGCGGCTATCGGGTGGAGGGACCGTACTCCAAGGGCCGGGATGTATCAATTATTCGCTCATATTACCTTATAGCCAAGATAGTAGATATTCCGGGATAAAGAGTTCCTACGAAGCTATATTGGGAAAGATTATTGAAGGATTTGACTCAAGAGGCGTAAAGCTTAAATATATGCCTATATCGGATATAGCCTTTTTAGACAAGAAGGTATCCGGCAACGCTCAGGCACGCAAAAAGAAACATTTTCTGCATCACGGAACGTTCTTATCACATTTTAAAATAGATAAAATATTCGAGTATATTAAACATCCCAAAAAGCAGCCAGCTTATCGCAATAACAGGCTTCATGAAAAGTTTGTTACCAATCTTAAAATGTCTTCAGGAGATGTTACAGAAACGATAAGAGATACTTTTCTCAAGGACTCTTCCGAGGCGTTAAAGCTTCCTGCCAAACTCCTGGAAGACGTTCAGAGTCTCGCTCTTGAAAAATATTCATCAGATAAGTGGAATAAGAGGTTCTAATAGAGGCCCTCAAGGCTCGCCTAGAATAACATCTTCTCAGCTTTGATCAACGCTGATGTTGATAGAGAGCTCAGAGTTACCTTAGTTCCTGACGCTGTAGGTTCAAAAAATATACCGACCCTAGTAGTATCATTCTGCTTAGGAAAACCCATAGCTACGATATATTTTTCAGTTTCATTTGACTGGAAAATAGTTATATTACTTGAAGTGAGCGTATCTGTTATTTTAGCAAACGCTTCGGGATACTTTTCTGTAAAAAGTTTAGTTTTTCCGGAAGACTCAGCTCTTTTAAGGTCTCTTATATTGTTTCCTGTGTATGAACCCGGATCGAAAAGAAGACCGCTGCATCCAGAGAGCATTAAAACTACTATAATCACTAATGATATGGAAAAACTATTACTTTTCATGAAATACTCCTCTTTTAGGGGATAGTTGATTAGGTAGATTATATAATCAAATAGACGTGCTGGTCAAGGAGAGAGTTAGGAAAGAGACCATTGACAATTGACCATAGACGGAGAATGACCGATGCGTGAGGGGTTTACGGGCTGAAAAGTCAATAGTCAATGGTCCATAGTCTATAGTCAAAAGGCAGGGCGGACGTGAGAACGACCTGCCTTTTACAATTTGACATGTTTCTAGGAATATTGTAGTATATGTAATTCGAATAGAGTGAGTTAGATAAATTCATTGATATTAACAAAATAGCAAATGGAAAGGTAATATGGGAGCAGTAAATATGGATATATTAAAGGAAAAGTGCGGAGAGAAAGAATACAAAAAACTAGAAAGTATCAAAAACGAGAAGTTGCAAGCGTTTCTTGCCAAATATGTGGAGTTATGTAATCCGGATTCTATTTTTGTGAGAACGGATGCACCTGAAGATGAGGCTTATATACGCGGCAAATCTATCGATAATAAAGAAGAAATTCCCTTAAAAACAAAAGGGCACACTATACATTGGGACGGTTACTACGACCAGGCGAGAGACAAGTCTAATACTAAATATTTACTCAAACCTGACGAGGTACTTGGGTCGGATATTAGATCCTGCGATAGAGAAAAAGGATTAGAAGAAGTTACAGGCCTTTTGCGTGATTCAATGGTCGGGAAACAGATGCTTATCTGCTTTTTCTGTCTCGGTCCTACAGGTTCACAGTTTTCGATACCAGCTGTGCAGATAACAGATTCTTATTATGTGGCGCATTCAGAGAGTCTATTGTACCGCACAGGATATCAAGAATTTATCGGAATAGGTGACACGGAAAGATTTTTCAGATTTGTTCATACAGCCGGGAAAATGAAGGATGGGGTAAGTGTTGATGTTTATAATCGCAGAGTATACATAGATCTTACGGGGGAGATGGTTTTCTCTACAAATACGCAATATGCGGGTAATACTGTTGGACTTAAAAAACTGTCCATGAGGCTTGCCATAAAACGCGCTTCTGAAGAAGGATGGCTTACTGAACATATGTTCGTTATGGGTGTTAAGAACGAAGATAAAAAAAGAACGACATATTTTACAGGATCTTTCCCGTCAGCTTGCGGAAAAACTGCTACCGCTATGCTTGAAGGCGAGAAGATTGTAGGTGATGATATAGCGTATTTGAGAATGATCGACAAGAAGATTAGAGCTGTTAATGTTGAAAGGGGTATTTTCGGTATTATCAGGGATGTTAACAATGACGGAGATCCTGAGATATATAAAGCTTTGACGAATCCCGTGGAAGTAATTTTCTCTAATATACTCAAAGATAAACATAATGTTCCTCGATGGTTAGGTGACGGTGGATCAGAACCCGAAAGCGGGACTAATTTCTCGGGAGAATGGTTGCCGGGGAAAAAGGGTCCGGATGATAAAGAAGTTCCATGTGCTCATAAAAATGCTAGGTATACAATCCGACTGGAAGACCTGGAGAATTGCGATGAAAACCTTCATGATCCTGAAGGTGTAGAAGTCGGTGGGATAATATATGGAGGCAGAGATTCTGATACAAGTGTACCGGTAGCACAATCTTTTGATTGGTCGCACGGGATACTCACGCAGGCTGCTACTATAGAATCTGAGACTACTGCCGCGACTTTAGGGCAAGAAGGCGTGAGAACGTTTAACCTTATGGCTAACCTGGATTTTCTGTCTATCCCCATAGGTAGGTATATACAGAACAATCTTGATATCATTGCCGATGTTAAAAAAGAACCATTGATCTTTTGTGTAAACTATTTCCTTAAAGATGATAAGGGTGAATATTTGAACGGGATTAAGGATAAACATGTCTGGCTTAAGTGGATGGAGCTCAGGGTTAATGGAGATGCAGATGCTTTAGAGACTCCGGTAGGATATATCCCTAAGTATGAAGACCTCAAGAAACTTTTCAAAGAAACTTTAGGGAAAGATTACAGCCGAGAAGAGTATGATAAACAGTTCCAACTAAGAATTCCCGAACTTATAGCTAAGATAAAAAGAATAAAAGATATATACCATACGAAAGTTTTCGATACGCCTCATGTCCTGATGAAAGCGTTGGATGACCAGAAAGCGCGTTTGGAGGCATGCCGAGAAAAGAACGGTGACTATGTTGCCGCTAAGGTATTCGAAAAGTGAGGGGTCGGGGTGTTTGTGACACCTCATCCTGAGCAAAGCGAAGGATCTCTAACTGGTATTTAAAAAAAAAGGGAAATTATGGAACCTTTAGTATCACTAGAAATACCCGAAGTAAAGCTTTTTAGGAAAGG
This sequence comes from Candidatus Aadella gelida, assembly GCA_030765205.1. Classification (GTDB taxonomy): domain Bacteria; phylum Omnitrophota; class Gorgyraeia; order Tantalellales; family Tantalellaceae; genus Aadella; species Aadella gelida. Next base: position 14,472 of record JAVCDB010000090.1, read on the forward strand.
CAAAGTTCGTAACGTTTATGATCTTGGCACAGAACTTCTGTTTGTAGTTTCTGATAGGATATCCGCATTTGATGTGGTGATGCCTAACGGTATACCTGACAAAGGAAAAGTGCTCAATAATATTTCAGTGTTTTGGTTCGATCTTACTAAAGATATTGTTGATAACCATATGGTATCAATAGATATAGATGAGATTATTGAGAAATATAGCATCTTGGCTCCGTACAGGGATCTTTTGCAAGGCAGGGCCATGCTAGTAAAAAAAGCCGAACCTATACTTGCTGAATGTATAGTAAGAGGTTATATCTCAGGTTCAGGATGGAAAGATTACAAAGCTAGCGGTGAGGTATGCGGGATAAAACTTCCTGAAGGTCTCAAGCAATCAGATAAACTTGAAAAACCTATTTTTACCCCATCAACTAAAGCAGATTCAGGACATGATATTAATGTTTCCGAAGAAGAGATCAGGAAAGAGGTAGGGGATGAGACTATAGATTTCTTAAAAGAAAAAAGTATCGAGCTGTATAAAAAAGCTAGTGAATACGCTGAAACAAAAGGCATTATAATCGCAGATACGAAATTTGAGTTTGGTAAGATCGATGGGAAGATAATACTTATGGATGAAGTCCTAACTCCCGATTCTTCAAGATTCTGGCCTTTAAATGATTACGAAGCGGGGAGATCTCAAAAAAGTTTTGATAAACAGTTCGTGCGCGATTATTTGGAAGGATTAGATTGGGATAAAACTCCTCCGGGCCCTGAACTACCGGAAGAGATTACAAGTAAGACCCGAGAAAAGTATATTCAAGCATATAAGATGATAACGGATAAAGATCTAGTTTAGGGTGTAGGGAAAGAAAGGTCGCCAGTTACCAGGTCACCAGGTCACCGGTGACTAGGCGACTGGCAGAGGATAGAGGTAAGTCGGTAGAGGGTAGAGGTCAGGAAAACTGGACTATAGACTATTGACCATAGACTATAGACAGAGAAGGACTGATCACCGAATTAAAAAGGACAATAGTCAATTGTCCATGGTCTATTAACACTGTTCACTGTTCACCAGCCACGAGTCACGAAAAAAATGAAACCTCGTATATTAAAAATAGATCCATTTAATATTGATCATGAAATTCTTAAGCAGGCTGCTGCGCTTTTGCATAACCGTGGACTTGTCGCTTTTCCTACGGAGACGGTATACGGTTTAGGGGCGAATGCCACGGATCCAAAAGCTGTAGCCAATATATTTGAAGCCAAAAAAAGACCCTTAGATGATCCCCTGATAGTTCATATATCCAAAATGGAGGACCTATCCGAGCTTACAGAGAAGGCTCCTGCTTTGGCTTATAGGCTTGTTGAACGGTTCTGGCCGGGACCTCTTACCTTGGTTCTTAAAAAGACGGATCTAGTGCCGGATATAGTGTCTTCCGGGCTTGATACGGTAGCTATACGGATGCCATTGAACAGCATAGCACGGGAACTTATATCAGCTGCAGGCGTACCGATAGCTGCGCCATCTGCTAATCTTTTTTCCAGACCGTCACCTACGAAAGCTAAACATGTTTTTAATGATCTTGAGGGAAGAATTGATATGATACTTGATGGCGGGAAAACAGAGATAGGGGTAGAATCTACGGTTATTGAGGTTATAGGTGATGAAGTAAATGTCTTGCGCCCTGGGGGAACAAGTATTGAAGACCTAAAAACTATGGCTAAAAAGGTGAATGTTCCTTCGGAAACTTGGCATCAAGAAAAGTCGCCCGGAAAATATCCCACTCATTATTCACCACGCGCTAAGATGATCTTGGTTGCTAATAAAGAAGACGGGGTTGAAAAAGTTCTTTCATATGTATCGAAGGTCAAAGACCAGAAGAAGACATTCGGAATAATGGCAAAGCAAGAAAATTTTGATAAATATCGCGGTCTGAATGTAAAAGTATTAGGTCCTGAAAATGATAGCCGGACATGTGCTTCGAGACTTTTTAGTATATTAAGAGAGTTTGACGAAGAGAAAGTTGATATTATAATATCCGAAAGTATCCCCGAAAAAGGTATTGGTTTTGCGGTGATGAACAGGTTAAGGAAAGCATCGGGGCCAGTAGAATTATTCTTCAATATTTTTCATAATAATCGAGAAGAAGAGTCAGATCATCCGCAAAGATCCGGAGAACCCCACAATCCTGATCCGTTTAACGGATCAGACTATTAGAATCCTTTTAAAGTTTATTCTTATTTAAAATTTTTGGTAAGAAATTTTTGAAGGACTTCGTTATCTGCTATATCATCATAAGAAAAAATAACTATACCGGAGGCAGGCATAGCAGCAAGTAGGGCCAACTGTTCATACATTACTTCCGGCTTATCTTCTAATAAATACGCGCCCATACCTATCTGTATCTTTTGTGGGTCGGTTTGTGCAATAACGGAATTTGCATAAAACCCGAAAAGGCGCACATCATCCGTATAATCCATAGCGACAATATAATCGGCATACCCATTATCTAACCATGACGTCCAATCCTGGAAAGTCGTTAGATAAGTTCGTTCCATCGAGGGAACTATGGTGCAGGATACTTTGATATCAGGATTGATGCCTTTTACTTTTTCTGAAATAGATCGAACCAAAGAGGTGACATTATTTCTGCGCCACTTGTCCCATGCCATGAAACTTGTTCTTGAATATTTGTCAGAAACAATATCTATCCCGGAATGTTTTTTAAACATCTCAAGATTATCTTTTCCATAACCATAACTTATACCATGAGAAGTGAACCTAGATCCTGGGATAAAGGGGACTACGGAAGGGTAACGTATATAATCTAGATGCATACCGCTAAGATCGGGATATGTCTTAATTATTTCACATGCAATATTTGAAAGGTACTCACGTACTTTTTTATTCCCAGGCTCGAGAAAAAGTTGATCTTCACGAATATAATACTTATCCAGGGGGTCATCTTTAGTTTTTAATGCAGTTCTGCCATGCTGGTCAACGGTCAGAACAGTTTTTCCTAAAGTCTTCACAATATTGGTATTTTCATTTTGAGCTATACTTAAGAGATTCATCCAAGCATGTACCGAAATCCCCTTTAATTTAGCTTTTTTTATTAGATAAGAAACAGTATCTGTACCCGCATTTGATACTATATTATTGTAAGGGGAAGAGTCGGTAATAGAGGAGTTATAATACGCTTTATCGGCTCTATATACCTGCAGATAGATATCATCTATCCCGCAAGAAACACATGTCTTGATAAGGTCGTCAACCTGATCTGTAGAAAATAAAATGTTCTCTTGAGAAAAGACAGTTATCCAGACACCCAGCCTGGTGTTTGAAGAAGTCCCGTCGCAATGTGCCGAAAAAGATAATAATGAGGATAATGCTATTGTAAACAACAGTTTTTTGATATACATGACAGTACTATATATAATATGACCTCCCCATAATGTCAAGATGTATAACATTAA